>NZ_JBHLWH010000042.1:0-204586 GCF_042433045.1 Citricoccus parietis
GCTTCTCCGAACTCCGCCACCACGTCTACGAACAGATCCAGCTCGCCAAGAAGGGCTTCCGCCCCGAGGATGCCATCGCCCGGTAGGGCTACGCCGACCACACCAACCGGGACAGTGTGCCCCGGCGGCCGCGACGCACGACGGTGCTGCGGTTGCCGGGGCGCACTGCGTGGTCAATCAATCCGGACACCGGCCCCGCCGTCGGCCGGGCCGTCAGTCGGCGTCGCGCTGCCGGTGGTGAAGACGTCTCCTTCGGCACCCAGGACGAACTGGTCGCCGGGCACGGCGTTGCGGAGGACCTGCACGACGGTGTCCGTATCCGTGGACACGCAACCCCACGACTCCGCCATGCCGGCGTGCAGGAAGATCGCGAAGGAGAGGCCGGGCCGGGCCTCGGTGTCCGGGGGCCGGTTGAAGTTGACCACGACGGCCTGCTCGTAGAGCCCTTCCTCCATCAGCTCCCACAGGCCTTCGTCCGGCCACTGGCCCTCACCCTCGAAGTACTGGTTGAAGTGCGGTCCCGGCCGGCCGCCCCAGTGGCTGTCGGGCGACAGCTCGTGGTATTCCAGCTCCGTTCCCGGGTCCACTCGTCCGAACCCCTCGGTCATCGTGTAGGACCCCGTCGGGGTCTGCAGGGTATTGACCTGGGTCGTGTCCACGGGGCCGAACCCACCGGAGCCGATCCTGGCCGGCCGGACCCATTCCTCCGCGTATCCGCCCTGCACTCGATGGCAGCTCGTCAGGGTCGCCTCGGTGGTCTCGCGCTGGTGGCCGAGGGCGAACACCACGCGTTGGGCGTCCCCGGTGTCGAAGCGGACCTCCCCGTCCGAGAGGCGGCGGCACGGTCCCGAGGTGGCCGGCGTCGGCTCCATCGGCTCCTTCGATGCCGGCGCCGTGGGCCCACCGGACGGTCCACCGGCCGGCGGGGGCGCCACCATGCAACCGGCGACGGTCGCGGCGATCGCCACGGCGATCATCACGACTGCGGTCGGCGCCGTGACCGATGTGGTGCGCCGGTTCCGGCGCAGGGGGCCCTTCATGCCTCCATTATGGGCCGCGCCGAAGCCACCCGACGCCGCCCGAAGCTGCCCGACGCCGTCCCGGTTCCGGATCGGCCGCCTCGACACCGTCCCGAGCGCAGGAGCCTCCTTCGCACCCTCGCGAGGCGGTCGCCTCCCGTGGTCCGTCCACATTCCCCTCTGACTGGGCTATCCAGGTCCCGGTGGAGGAACCCGACTCATCGGTCCGAGGGTTACCCGCCAGTAGATCTCTGAAGTCCACGTGGAGATCGGGTACCGGACAGGTGAAGAACCAGTAGACCGTATGCATACGGTCTTAGAGGGCAGCACGTGCCCACCGGCCGCTATCCCGTAACGCTCCTGTTACCGGCCGGTGGGTACGCACATGCGGGGCACGGGTCTGCATGCCTCCGGACCGTCGAGCGGTCCCACGACAGGCCGAAGAGACCGGGGATGAGGAATCACCCCGTACCGACTCATGGGGGAAAATTGTCGCAGGACCACCGAAATGCCACGGCGAACGATGAACCGACCCCGACGACCTCGGGTGGGGGACGCGGCAACGCCGTCCTGACGGCCGAGACCGAACACGGTCGTACGCAGGATCCGGCCCTCACGGACGACCTGGCCTGCTACTCCGGTGGGCCGGCCGCCGCACCCCGGACCCTCGTCGACATCCTGCGGGAGACCATCGCCAGCTACCCGGGGGCCCAGGCCGTAGACGACGGCACCACCGCCCTCAGCTACGCCGAGTTCGGTGAACGGGTGGACGAGATGGCCCGGCGACTGTGGTCCATGGACATCGGCGCGGGAGACCGCGTGGGAATCCGTGTGCCCTCCGGCAGTATCGACCTCTACGTGGCGATCCTCGGGACCCTCACGGCCGGTGCCGCCTACGTGCCCGTCGACGCGGACGAGCCGGACGAGCGCGCCGGCACGGTCTGGGCCGAGGCCGGGGTGTGCGCCGTCGTGACCGAGGGCCTGACGATCGCGGCCCGGCCGGGCGTGGCCACGGTGGGCGGGGCCCCCGAGCCGCATCCGGAGGACGACGCGTGGATCATCTTCACCTCGGGCTCCACGGGCAAGCCCAAGGGCGTGGCCATCACCCACCGGTCCGCTGCGGCCTGGGCCGACGCCGAGGCGCAGATGTTCCTCCAGGGCGAGCCGCTGACGCGGGGGGACCGGGTGCTGGCCGGACTGTCGGTGGCGTTCGACGCCTCCTGTGAGGAGATGTGGCTGGCCTGGCGCAACGGTGCCTGCCTGGTGCCGGCACCACGCTCGCTCGTCCGTTCCGGTGAGGATCTCGGCCCCTGGCTGGCCGAGCGGCGCATCACCGCTGTCTCCACTGTGCCCACCCTGGCGGCGATGTGGCCGCAGGAGGCCCTGGACAACATCCGCCTGCTGATCTTCGGCGGCGAGGCCCTGCCGGGTGAACTCGTGACGCGGCTGGCCGGACCGGGGCGGGAACTGTGGAACACCTATGGCCCGACCGAGGCAACCGTCATCGCCTGCGGCGCCGCGCTGGATGGGAGCGGCCCGGTGTCGATCGGGCTGCCGTTGCGGGGATGGGAGCTGGCCGTCGTCGACCCCCAGGGCAATCCGGTCCGGTGGGGCGAGACCGGTGAGCTCATCATCGGCGGCGTCGGGCTGGGACGGTACCTGGACGCGGACAAGGACGCCGAGAAGTACGCCCCGATGCCGGCCCTGGGTTGGGAGCGCGCCTACCGCAGCGGCGACCTCGTGGTCGCCGAACCCGACGGTCTGCTCTTCGCCGGTCGCGTGGACGACCAGATCAAGCTCGGTGGCCGCCGCATTGAACTCGGTGAGATCGATGACACCCTGAGCCGTCTGCCCGGCGTGGCCGCCGGCGCCGCCGCCGTGCAGTCCACCCCGAGCGGGAACAAGGTTCTGGCCGGCTACCTGTTGCCTGAGCCGGGAACCACCCTGGACCTGGGTGCATTGCGGCGCCGTCTGGCCGAGCAGCTTCCGGCCCAATTGGTGCCGGCGCTGGCTGTCATGGACGAGTTGCCGCTGAAGACCTCCGGCAAGGTGGACCGCAAGGCCCTGCCCTGGCCGGTGCAGCAGGCCGACGGCTCGGGGCACCAGCTGAGCGGGACCGAGGGCTGGATCGCCGACCTGTGGGCTGAGCTGCTCGGCCCGCTCCCACTGGACGGGGACAGCGACTTCTTCGCCTCGGGAGGAGCCAGCCTGGCGGCGGCCCACCTCGTCGGGAAGCTGCGCGCCCAGTACCCGGACGTGTCCATCGCGGACATCTACGCCCACCCCACCCTGGGAGCGCTTGCTGCGCACCTGGAAGGCCTGGAGTCCGGCGAGGATGAGGAGCGCGAGCGTGAACCCACCCCGTGGTGGACGGGGCTGGTCCAGCTTCCCGTCATCCTGGGTCTCTACGGGATCACCGGTCTGCGGTACCTGACCGGCATCGGCATCGTGTGCTGGTTCCTGTTCAACGTGGCACCCTTCCCGACCCTGTGGGTGCCCAATCCGCCGGTGTGGATCCTGATCACCGCGTGGGTCGTGCTGTTCAGCCTGCCCTCGCGGATCCTGTTCGCCGCAGGGGCATCGCGGCTGCTGACCGCCGGGATCGCGCCCGGGACCTATCCGCGGGGCGGAGCGGTCCACCTGAGGATCTGGGCCGCCGAACGGATCGTGACCTTCGGCAAGCTGGAACCGATCATGGGGACCTCCTGGGGCATCACCTACGCCCGTCTGCTCGGCAACCGGATCGGGCGGGACGTCCACCTGGATGCCATGCCGCCGGTCACCGGCCTGATGAGCGTCGGCGCCTGCGCATCGATCGAGTATGAAGTCGACCTGGGCGGGCATTGGCTGGACGGTGACCACCTCCACGTCGGCGCGCTGGAGATCGGCACGGGAACCCGCGTGGGCACCCGATCCGTGCTCATGGACGGCGCGTGCCTGGAGGAGAACGCCGAGGTCGATCCCGGGACCGTGGTCTCCGGCCGGGTCCCGGCCGGTGAACGCTGGGCGGGCTCGCAGATGGAGTACATCGGCGAGGCCGGTGACGAGTGGCCGGTGTCCGGCCGGCCCCATCACGGGCGCCGTGGGGTCCAGCTGCTCTTCCCGCTGTCCCTGTTCGGCATGGGCCTGCTGCCGATGGTGTCGGTGGTGCCGGGATCCCTCGTGGTGATGTGGACCGTTCAGTTCCAGCAGCTGACACTGCTCTCCGACGTGCTGTGGGCCCTGGCCGCGGTGGTCCCCGTGTTCGCCGTGATCACGGTGCTGACCTTCCTGTCCCTGATCGCAGGGGCGGTCCGATTGCTGTCCCGGCTGATCGTTCCCGGAATGCACCCGTTGCATTCGGCGGCCGGCTGGGCGGTGTGGCTCAGCAACCTGTTGCTGGCCAAGACCCTCATTGCGGTCTATCCGATCTACGCCAGCGTCCTGACCCCGCTGTGGTTCCGACTCCTCGGTGCCCGGGTGGGACGCCACGTGGAGATCTCGACGATGGAGTCGATCCCGCACCTGACCGTCCTGGGCGACCGGTCCTTCATGGCCGACCACTCGATGGGCACCTCCGCACGGGTTCGCCGGGGGTGGATGCACGTGGGTCCGTCCTCCGTGGGGAGCCGGTCCTTCGTCGGCAACTCGGCCGTCATCGGTCCGGACCGCCACGTTCCGGACCGCTCCCTCGTGGCCGTGCTCTCCTCGGCGCCGCGGGACATGCCGGAGGCCTCCAACTTCTTCGGACGCCCCCCCGTCGAGCTGCCCCGGCCGGTCGACGGCGCAGACTCCGGGTTGACCTATGACCCTCCCACGAAGCTCGTCGCCGCCCGTGCGGCCGTGGAAACCTTCCGCCTCCTGCCGTTCATGATCGCCGCCTGGCTGGCCCTGGCCGCCGTCTGGGTCATCTCCGAGATCCTGGACAACGGCGGGTTCTGGGCTGCGGTGGCACTGTCAGGGCTGGTGATGCTCGCCAGCAGCACCGTGGCCTGCATCATCGCCCTGGTGGCCAAGTGGGCCCTGGTCGGGCGGTTCAAACCCGGCCGGCACGCCCTGTGGACGAGCTTCATCTGGCGGAACGAGCTCGCGGACGTGTTCTCCGAGTCCCTGGCGGTGCCCGGGCTGGTCAGGATGAGCCTGGGCACACCGATGCTCAACATCTGGCTGCGGCTCATGGGGGCGAAGGTCGGCCGCCGCGTGTGGTGCGAGACCTGGTGGCTGCCGGAGTTCGACGTCATCGAGATCGGCCACGGGGTCAGCATCAATCGGGGCACCGTGCTCCAGACCCATCTGTTCCACGATCGCATCATGCGGATCGATCCTGTCCGGATGGAGGATCGTTCCACCTTGGGCCCGAACAGCGTGCTGCTGCCCGGAAGCGTCGTCGAAGACGGTGCGACCGTGGGTCCCGGCTCGTTGGTCATGGCCCAGGAGACCGTCCCGGCCCACGGACGCTGGGCCGGTAATCCCATCAGCCGCTGGGACCGGAAGTGGACCGCGTCAGCCGGCCCATCCGTGGCCGTTCCCGCCCCGTCCGGCTCCCTTGGCACCGATCCGATCAACCGCACCACCACGACTGAAGGGCAAGCACGATGAGTATGGTTCCCGACAGGTTCGACACCGACTCGACCACCGCCAACGCCCCGAACGCGGCCTCCGCTGCGTTCGGCCGGGTCATCACCGCCATGGTGACGCCGTTCGACCACGCCGGCCGGCTGGACGAACGGGGCACGGAATGGCTGGCGGCGTGTCTGACCCGCGACGGCTGGAACGATTCCGTGGTGGTCAACGGCACCACCGGTGAGTCCATCTCCACCACCGACCGGGAGAAGTCCCGGGCCATCCGCGCCGCCAAGCGGGGTGTCGCAGCCCACGGCGGCAAGGTGATCGCCGGCGTCGGGGCCGGGAGTACGGCCCACAGCATCAAACTGGCCAAGGAGGCGGCCTCGGCCGGGGCTGACGGGCTGCTCGTCGTGGCACCCTATTATTCCTGCCCGGGCCAGACCGGACTGCTGAAGCACCTGCTGGCCGTGGCCGATGCCACCAAGCTTCCGGTGATGATCTACGACATCCCCAAGCGCACCGGCATCGCGATCGAGACCGAGACGGTCCTGGCCGCCGCGCGGCACCCACGCATCCTGGCCGTCAAGGAGGCCAAGGGTGACCTCGAGGGGGCCACCGAGGTCATGGGGCAGACACACCTGGCGTACTACTCGGGTGACGATGCGCTGAACCTGCCCTGGCTGTCCGTGGGGGCCACCGGTTTCGTGTCGGTGGTCGGCCACGTGGTGGGTGACCAGCTCACCCAGCTGTTGCAGCATCACGTCCACGGCCGGAACGCGGAGGCCCTGGCGCTGCACCGCCACCTCATGCCGATCTTCCGCGGGATGTTCTGGGCCCCCGGTGCCGCGTCGGCCAAGGCTGCCCTCGGTGACCTGGGGCTACCCGGCGGACCGGTGCGCCTGCCACTGGTCGATCTGACCGAGGAGCAGCGGCGCGAGCTGCGCCATGTCCTGGCCGGAACGGTCACCGAGATGGGCGCGCCGGCGGATCCCGCCCGGGTGCCCACCGGCTGGCTTCCCGCCGAGGCCGCGGCCGGACAGGTCGGCCGGTGACCCCGACGGACGGACCAGCGGATCGCCTCGGCACCCAGGACGGGGCCGTGGCTGCCGTGCCACGCCGGTCGAGGCGGATCGTCGGCCTCGACGCCGCCCGCGGGCTCGCGCTGATCGGCATGATCTCCATCCACGTCCTGCCTGAGATCACCGAGGCCGGGGAGCCCACCCTGATCTGGGAGATCGGCTCGGGCATCTCGGCCGCCTTGTTCACGTTCCTGGCCGGCGTCTCCCTGGCGCTGATGACCGGCGGCAACAAGCCGGTGACCGGCGAGGCCCTGGCGGCCAAGCGGGTCGGCATCGCCATCCGGGCCGTGGTGCTCATCGTCATCGGGCTGATGCTGGCGATCCTCGACCCGCCGGCCGGCATCATCCTGACCTACTACGGTGTCATGTTCCTCATGGCCATACCTCTGCTCGGGGCGCCAGCGCCGATGATCGCCACCGTGGCCGGCGTGTTCGCGCTGGCGGGAACGTTGTTCATCCACCTCGTCGGCAACGCGATGCCGAACCTGGACGGTTACGACCCATCACTCGGGTCCCTCGTCGCCCAGCCGGACGGCACGATCGCCGCACTGCTGGTCACCGGCACGTACCCCGTCCTGGCGTGGTCCGCCTTCCTCTTCGCCGGCCTCGCCGTCGGACGGTTCAACCTGACCCTGCGGGACACCCACCTCAGGCTGATGGTGGTGGGTCTGACCATGGCACTGGCCACCTGGCTGGTCTCATGGTTGTCCATCGAGGTCCTCGGCGGGTTCGACCGGGTCCTCGCGACCACGCCCGGGCTGACGGAGGACGAGCTGGTGCGGTCACTGACCTGGGGGCTGGAGTTCACCACCCCGGACATCAACTCGGGCTGGTGGCTGCTGATGCTGTCACCGTACTCGGAGACCCCCGTGGAAGTCCTCAATACCCTCGGCTGGGCCCTGGCCTGTCTGGGAGCCATGCTCTGGCTGGGTCAGCGGATCGGGCAGTGGCTCCGGCCGTTGGCCCTGGTCGGCTCCATGACGCTCACGCTCTACGTGGTCCACCTGATCTTCCTGGCGACCGGACTGCTGCAGGAGACCCCGTACATCTCGTTCTGGCTGCAACTGAGCCTGGCTCTGCTGTTCGTGGTCCTCTGGCGCAATGTCACGGAGCGGTCCCAGGGCCCGCTGGAATGGATGACCACCACGGCCTCGACCGCTGGGCAGCGGTGGTACCGGAGTCGAAAGTCCTGACGGTCCTGAGCGGAAAGCCGGCCGCAGGGGCTAAAATCGAGATGTGACCATTGATTTCGCAGCCCGGGAGCAGGCCGGCCGTGCGCTCTACGAGCAGCGGATGTCGTTGCTGCCTGGACTGGGCCAGCCGCCGGCGCCGGCCTGGGAGGACCTGTCGGACGGCGAACGCGAACGCTGGTGCCGCCACACTGACGGTCCGGTGCCGGGCCCCGGCCCGACGCGCACCCGGCCCGTGACGCGGCCACCGGGTGTCATGGCCGACGGCGTGGACGGTGCCCGCGTGGACGACGCGACGCTGGCGCGCGGAGCGCAGGGCGGACGCCGATCTCGGTAGGCTCGCACCATGACGGAGAGCCCCCGAAGCAGGCGGTCGGAAGGGGACAGCACCCTGGACCGGCTGATCCGGATCCTCGGCGCCTTTGACGCCGAGCGATCCACCCTCTCGATTGCGGCCCTCGCCCGCCGCGCGGCCATCCCCCTGCCCACCGCCTACCGCTGGGTGGATCGGCTCACCGCGGCCGGACTGCTGGAACGCTCGGGCGGTGACGTCCGTCCCGGGATGAAACTGTGGGAACTGGCCTCGCGCTCCTCGCCCGGGACCTCGCTGCGCCAGGCCGCCATGCCGTACATGGACGACGTCCAGGCGGTGCTGCGACAACACACGCAGATCGCGGTGCTGGACGCCCACGGGGTGCTGGTCCTCGAGCGGCTCTCCGCGCGCGGCGCCGTGCCCAACCAGGCCACCGTCGCCGGCCGCATGCCCACGTTCACCACCTCGCTTGGGCTCGTGCTGCTGGCCTTCGCCCGGCGCCACGTCACGGAATCCCTCCTCGCTGACCACGCCGCGGAACTCGGCGCCCCGGTGGCTGGTCCGGGACACGATGCCGGCCCCGGCAACGCCCGCGGGGTGGTCAACCCCACCGAGCCCGTGCTGCGCCAGCAACTGGCGGAGACCCGCCGCCGGGGTTGGGCCTCGGTGGACGGGCAGATCGACTCGGAGTCCACCGGCGTCGCCGTGCCGGTCCTCTCGCCAGAGGGCCATGCCGTGGCGGCACTCGGTGTGGTGGTGCCCCGCTCCTCGGAATTCCGGCCCGGCCTGGCTCCGATGCTGCTCGCCGCGGCTCGCGGTATCAGCCGCGCGTTGGGCCCCCAGGCGGCCATGCCGGCGTCGGACACGGTGTTCCCGCAGCACCCGCCAGTGGCGCTGCCGGGCACCGGGGGGTGACCTGCATCGCGGTCAGCCTTCTCACTCAGTGAGAATCGATCCGTCAAACGTCTGTACGCTCCATCACACTGGTGGCAGAAGGCCCGGCTCTGCAGCCTGCGGCCGTGACGACATCCCCGCGCGTTGAGGCCAGGCCCACCCGCGGAGCCCGCACCACGAAGGAGTTGGAATGGCAGCCAGCGCAGACAGGGCAGATACACCACAGCTCACCCGGACGAAGGTGGGCATCGTCGGAGGCGGCCCCGCCGGGCTCCTGCTCTCCCACCTGCTCTCGAAGCAGGGCATCGATAACGTGGTCATCGAACTGCGGGACCACGAGACCATCAAGAACACCCACCGCGCGGGAATCCTGGAACAGCAGGCCGTCAAGATGCTGACGGAGTCCGGCGTGGACGGCCGCGTGCTGGCTCACGGTGACGAGCACGAGGGCATCGACCTGCGCTTCAACGGGGAGTCCCACCCGCTGAACTTCCCGGACCTCGTGGACGCCACGGTCACCCTGTACGCCCAGAACGAGGTGTTCATCGACCTGGCCGCGGCCCGGAAGCGGGACGGCGGTGACATCCGCTACGAATCCGAGGTCATCGAGGCGGCTGACCTGAAGTCGGACACCCCGAAGATCCGCTACAAGGACGTCTCCGCCGGTGCCGACCCGGACGTCGTCCACGAGGTCCACTGCGACGTCCTCGTGGGCGCTGACGGCTCCCGCTCCTTCTGCCGCCGCGCCGTGGGCCAGGAACAGGGCCACCAGGACTTCAAGATCGAGTACCCCTTCGCCTGGTTCGGCATCCTGACCGAGGCCCCGAAGTCCTCGCCGGAACTGATCTACGCGAACTCCCCGCACGGCTTCGCCCTGATCTCCCAGCGCTCCGCGAACGTCCAGCGGATGTACTTCCAGTGCGATCCGGCGGAGAAGACCGAGGACTGGTCCGACGACCGGATCTGGTCGGAGCTGCAGAAGCGCGTGGACGGCCCGGACGGCTTCCAGCTCAAGACCGGCCCGATCTTCGACAAGACGGTGCTCGGCTTCCGCTCCTTCGTCCGCGAGCCCATGAGCCACGGCAACATGTTCCTGGCCGGTGACGCCGCGCACACCGTCCCGCCGACCGGGGCCAAGGGCCTGAACCTGGCGTTCGCCGACATCAAGGTGCTGTTCGAGGCCCTGGACTCGTTCTACGCCACCGGCTCCCGCGAGCTGCTGGACGGTTACTCCGAGACCGCCCTGAAGCGCGTCTGGAAGGCCCAGAACTTCTCCTACTGGATGACGTCCATGCTCCACACCCGCAAGGACGCCCACCCGTTCGAGACCAAGCGCGCCCTCGGCGAGCTCGAGACCGTCACCTCATCACGCTACGGCCAGCAGTACCTGGCCGAGTCGTACACCGGCTGGCCGCACGCCTGACCGGTGCCCGACGCCGGCCCGCAGGCCGGCGCTGGAGGGGACCGGCCGACGTCGGGCCCGGTCTCCTCACCGCACCACCGTCCATCAACCGCCCACTGCAGAACCCAGAACCGTAGAAAGGAGCAGCCCGTGAGCAATGACATCACCGAGAACACCGGACCCGTCGTCGAGGACGACGAGACCTTTGACAACAGCCACGTGCTCGACCCCGCCGCGACGCAGGACTCCCAGGAGACCATCAGCGCCGAGATCAAGGACATCCACGACTCGGCGTCCGGGGAGACCCAGCCGCGCGTGAACTTCCCGCCGTACCGCAGCTCCCTGCTGCGCCACCCCACCAAGGACATGCACCACACCGACCCGGAGACCATCGAGCTGTGGTCCCCGGCCTTCGGCCACCGGGACGTCCACACCCTGGAATCCGACCTGACCGTCCAGGGCAACGGCGAGCCGCTGGGCGAGCGCATGGTGGTCCGCGGCCGGGTGCTGGACGGCGACGGTCGCCCGGTGCGCAACCAGCTGGTGGAGATCTGGCAGGCCAACGCCTCCGGCCGCTACGTGCACAAGCGCGATCAGCACCCGGCGCCGCTGGACCCCAACTTCACCGGTGTGGGCCGTACCATCACCGATGACAAGGGCTTCTACGAGTTCACCACCATCAAGCCGGCGCCGTACCCGTGGAAGAACCACCACAACGCGTGGCGTCCGGCGCACATCCACTTCTCGCTGTTCGGCACGGACTTCACCCAGCGCATGATCACCCAGATGTACTTCCCGGGCGATCCGCTGTTCAGCCTGGACCCGATCTACCAGTCGATCACGGACCAGAAGGCCCGCGACCGCCTGGTCGCTACGTACGACCACAACGTCTCCACGCACGAGTGGAACACCGGCTACTACTGGGACATCGTCCTGACCGGCAGCAACCGCACCTGGATGGAGGGCGACACCGATGCGCATTGATCAGAACCAGTTGGCCGCGGCACGCGACGGGAGCGAGAAGCTGGTGGCGACCCCGGGCCAGACCATCGGCCCGTTCTTCGGCTACGCCTCCGGGTACGAGAACGTGCACATCCCCTTCCGGGACGGCCAGCACCTGGTGAACCCGGCCAGCCCGAAGGCCGTGCGCCTGACCGGCACCGTCTACGACGGCGCCGGGGACCCGATCCCGGACGCCATGATCGAGATCTGGCAGGCCGACGAGAACGGGCAGATCCCCCAGGAGACCGGCTCGCTGGTCCGCGACGGCTGGACCTTCACCGGCTGGGGACGGGCCACCGCGGACAACGTGGGCACCTACACCTTCTCCACCGTCAACCCGGGGCCGACGGAGGAGGGCAAGGCGCCGTTCATCCACGTGGTGGTCTTCGCCCGCGGCCTGATGAACAAGCTGCACACCCGGATCTACCTGCCGGAGGACACCGCCGCCCTCGAGAAGGACGCGCTGCTCTCCTCCGTGGAGGCGGACCGCCGCCAGACGCTGATCGCCGAGCGCGAGGCCGATGGCACCCTGCGGTTCGACATCCACCTGCAGGGCGAGACGGAGACCGTCTTCCTGCAGTTCCCCGGCATCGAGTACCCGGTGCACGACTGATCCGGTTCTGCGGATGAGTGCCGGCACCACCCGGCACACCGCCGCCTGATGGCCCGGCGGGACCTGCGCCTCCGTGAAGAGAACGGACGCAAAGGCCCGCCGGGCCATCCGTGCGGATAGCCTAGAAACAACCCCACCACCCCAGGAGAGCGCCCACCGATGTCCACGCCCGCGTCGCCGTCAGAACACCAGGCCACCGCGTCCGGTTCAGCCGGCCCAGCCGGTTCAATTGGTCTGGCCGGGTTGTCCGGAGTGCCGGGGCTGACGGCGCTGGCCGTGGAGGCCGACGCCGGCCTGCTGGACCCCCTGTCCTCCGGCACCGCCGCAGTGCTCCAGTCCTCGGACGCGAACTACCTGCTCCACCTGCTGCAGGTCGAGGCCGCGTGGACCGCCGTCCTCGCCGAGCACGGGATGGCCACCGCCGGCCAGGCCGAGGCCGCCGCCGAAGCCGCCGACCCGCGCCACCTCGCCGACTACGACCTGATCGGGCTCGCCCACGCCGGCCAGAACGGCGGAAACGTCCTGATCCCGGCGCTGAAGGCCATGCGGGCCCGGGCCGCGCAGGCCGCCCCCGCCGAGCCCGGGGTCTCCTCCGCCATCCACGTGGGTGCCACCAGCCAGGACATCATGGACACCGCCATGATGCGGATGGCCGCCCAGGTCGCCGGGACGATCCTGGCGGACCTGCGCGCCGCCGTCGGGTCCCTGGCCGCGATGGCCACCGAGCACCGGGCGACCCCCATGGTGGCCCGCTCGCTTGCGCAGCACTCCCTGCCCTCCACCTTCGGCCTGCGGGCCGCCGGCTGGATGTCCGGACTGGCCCAGGCTGGCCGCCGGCTCGAGGCCGCCACCGCGGAACTGCCGATCCAGTGGGGCGGCGCCGCGGGCACCATGGCCGCCCTGGCCGGCCGCGTGGCCACAGCACGGGCTGACGGAACGCTGGACGCCGGCACCGATGCCTTCACCCTCGTCGAGGAGCTGGCGCAGCGACTGGGCCTGAAGGCCCCCGTCGGACCGTGGCAGACCAACCGCATGCCCATCACCGGGCTGGCCGCCGCGCTGGCCGATGTGGTGGCGGCCTGCGGGAAGATCGCCAATGACGTGCTGATCTCCGCCCGGATCGAGAACGGCGAACTCGGCGAGCCGCTGGTCGCCGGCCGCGGCGGGTCCTCCGCGATGCCGCACAAGCAGAACCCCGTGCTGTCCGTGATGATCCACGCCGGCGCCCTCGGTGCCCCCGGCGCGCTCGCACAGGTCCTCACCGCCGCCGGCGCCGCCAACGAGGAACGCCCGGACGGGGCCTGGCACGCCGAGTGGCCCGCCCTGCGCCAGCTGATGCGCACCGCCGGGGGAGCCGCCGCCCGGACGGCGGAACTCGTCTCCGGCCTGCGCGTCAACACGGACCGCATGGCCGAGAACCTGAATCGCGTGGGGCCTCTGCTGGTCTCCGAGCGGCTCATGGCCGAGCTCGCCCCGCTCCTCGAGGAGAGTGGCCCAGAGAGCGGCGGCAAGGCCGGCTCCGGCCAGGCAGGTTCGGGCAAAGAGCGGTTGCAGGAGATTGTGGACCGCAGCCTGGAGTCGCAGGTCGGCCAGCAGGATGGCCAGCAGCAGGTGAGCGACTTCCGGAGCCTGCTGCGCGCCGCCCTGCCGGACACCGTCTCGGACGCCGAGCTGGACGGCCTGCTGGACCCGGCCAACTACACCGGCGAGGCCACCACCCTGGTGGACCGCCTTGTCGCCGAGTACCGCAATTTCGCAGAATGGAGCACCACGTGAGCACACCAGAGATCACCGCCATCCGCCTCGCCGGCGAGGGCGAGGCCGCCCCGGACAAGGACGTCCTGTTCGTGGGGGCCGGCCTGGGCACCGGAGTCCAGGCCCTCTGGGCGGAGGCCGCCAACGAGCTGGCGGACCGCTTCCAGGTCATCGGCTGGGACCTGCCCGGCCACGGCCAGTCCCCGGCCCACAACGAGCCGATCGCCATGGCGGACCTGGCCAACGCCGTGGCCGACCTGGTGAAGGCCCAGCACGCGGCCGGGACCATCCCGGCCGGGGCCAAGGTCTACTACGCCGGCGTCTCCATCAACGGTGCGGTCGCCCTGCAGCTCGGCCTGGACCACGGTGACCTGTTCGACGGCATCGCCGTGATCTGCTCCGCCGCGAAGATCGGCCAGACCGAGGCCTGGCAGGAGCGCGCCACCTTCGTGGAGGCCGCCGGCACCCCGTCCATGGTGGCCGGCTCCGCCGAGAAGTGGTTCGCCCAGGGGTTCATCGAGCAGCACGCCGAGCGCACCACCCGCCTGCTGCACACCCTGCAGGAGGCCGACCGCTTCTCCTACGCCCGGCTGTGCGAGGCCCTCGGCGGCTTCGACGTGCGTGAGCGCCTCGGGGAGATCACCGTCCCGATCGTGGCCCTCCACGGGGCCGAGGACGGGGTCTGCCCGCCGGCCGACGGCGAGGCGATCGCGGCCGGCGTCGCCTCCGGTCAGGCCCATGTGCTGGAGCACGTGGCGCACCAGGCGCCGATCGAGAAGCCCGCCGAGACCGCAACCATCCTGAAGGAGGCCTTCACCGCATGAGCGAGAACCAGACCGGTCAGCCGGTGGGTCACCAGATGGACCGCACCTCCCAGGAGGTCTACGACGCCGGCATGGCCGTGCGCCGCGAGGTCCTCGGCACCGCCCACGTGGACCGGGCCGAGGCCAACAAGGACGAGACCACCGAGGACTTCCAGAACCTCATCACGCGCTACGCCTGGGGGACCATCTGGACCCGCCCGGGCCTGGACCGCAGGATGCGTTCGGCCGTCACCATCTCCGCGATGGTCTCGGGCGGATACTGGGACGAGGCCGCCATGCACCTCCGCGCGGCCCTGCGCAACGGCCTGACGCGGGAGGAGATCAAGGAGATCCTGCTGCAGACCGCCATCTACTCCTCTGTCCCCGCCGCCAACATCGCCTTCAAGCTGGCCCAGGAGGTCTTCGCCCAAGTGGACGAGGACCTGGCCGCCGGCAAGGACCTCTGAAAGGACCCCGCATGAGCACCCAGTACCAGGACGCCTACCTCTACGATGCCGTCCGCACCCCCTTCGGCAAGGTCGGCGGCGCCCTCGCCAAGACCCGCCCGGACGACCTCGCCGCCCTCGTGGTGGCCGAGTCCGTCAAGCGCGCTCCGAAGCTGGCCGCCGCAGGCGCGTCCGGCGCCGAGAAGATCGACGAGGTCGTCTTCGGCAACGCCAACGGCGCCGGCGAGGAGAACCGCAACGTCGCCCGCATGGCCACCCTGCTGGCCGGCCTGCCCACCTCGATTCCCGGCACCACCGTGAACCGCCTGTGCGGCTCCTCGCTGGACGCCGCCATCATCGCCTCCCGCCAGATCAACGTGGGCGAGGCCGACGTCATGCTCATCGGCGGCGTCGAGTCCATGTCCCGCGCTCCCTGGGTGCTGCCCAAGACCGAGCGCCCGTTCCCCATGCACAACCTCGAGCTGGCCAACACCACCCTCGGCTGGCGCCTGATCAACAAGAACATGCCCCAGGAGTGGACCGTCTCCCTCGGCGAGGCCACCGAGCAACTGCGAGAGAAGTACGGCATCACCCGCGAGCGCATGGACGAGTTCGCCGCGAACTCCCACCAGCTGGCCGCGAAGGCCTGGGACGAGGGCAAGTATGACAACCTGACGGTGCAGGTCCCGGACGTGGACCTGACCCGGGACGAGACCATCCGGCCCGACTCCACCGCCGAGTCCCTGTCCGGCCTGCGCACCGTGTTCCGCAAGGAGAACGGCATGGTCACCGCCGGCAACGCCTCCCCGATGAATGACGGTGCCTCCGCCGCCTGGCTCGGCTCGGAGAAGGCCTCGGACATCCTCGGCCTGCAGCCGCTCGCCCGCATCGCCGGCCGTGCCGCCGCCGCCAACGAGCCGCAGTACTTCGGCTACGCGCCGGTGGACGCCGTCAACCAGGCGATCAAGCGCGCCGGCATCACGTGGGAGGACATCGCGGCCGTGGAGCTCAACGAGGCCTTCGCCGCCCAGTCGCTGGCCTGCACGGACGCCTGGGGCGTGGACCTGGACATTGTCAACACGTGGGGCGGGGCCATCGCCATCGGCCACCCGCTCGGAGCCTCCGGCGCCCGCGTGCTCGGCACCCTGGCCCGCCGCCTCGAGGCCTCCGGCGACCGCTGGGGCGTCGCCGCCCTGTGCATCGGCGTGGGTCAGGGCCTCGCCGTGGTCCTCGAGAACGTCAACGCCCGCTGACCCCACCCCCTCACGTTTTCAGTCGACTTGGGGTGGGTCTGGGAGCCCAACACCCACCCCAAGTCGACTGAAGACCACACCCGCCGGCACGACGCCGGACCGGCACCTTCCGCGAGGAGGGCACCGGCCGGCGTCGTGCGCCAGGCCCGGTCCTGCCAACGCAGACCAGGCCTGACAGAAGAACCCCTCTCATCCCCGCTACAAGGAGGAACGATGCTTGAGTTCGTGGACTCGGCCGCCCAGGCCGTCTCCCGGATCACCGACGGCGCCACGGTGCTGATCGGTGGATTCGGCAATGCCGGCCAGCCGATGGAGCTGATCGACGCCCTGATGGATTCCGGCGCCACCGGGCTGACCGTGGTGAACAACAACGCCGGGCAGGCCGACGCCGGCCTGGCCCTGCTGATCAAGGAGCGGCGGGTCGCCAAGATCATCTGCTCGTTCCCGCGCCAGTCCGATTCCTGGCACTTCGACGAGGCCTACCGTGCCGGTGAGATCGAGCTCGAGCTCGTCCCGCAGGGCAACTTGGCCGAACGTATGCGGGCCGCCGGTGCCGGCATCGGCGGCTTCTTCAGCCCCACCGGCTACGGCACCCAGCTGGCCGAGGGCAAGGAGGTCCGCGAGATCGACGGCAGGCACTACGTGCTGGAGTCCCCGATCCGCGGCGACTTCGCCCTGATCAAGGCCTACGCGGCGGACCCCTCCGGCAACCTCGTGTACCGCAAGACCGCCCGCAACTTCGGCCCGGTCATGGCCACCGCCGCCGCCCACACGATCGTGCAGGTGGACGAGGTCCTCGAGGAGTCGCTGAACCCCGAGCACGTGGTGACGCCGGGCATCTACGTGGACACCGTCGTCGGGATCCCGACCGAGTCCGGCGTCAAGGAGCGCGAGGAGCGCGCAGCCCTCGCCGCCGGCCAACCCAAGCCCTGCCTGGCCACCAAGACCGCGGCCGAGCTGGCCGCCGAGAAGTGAGGATGAGCGAGATGAGCGAGTTCCGCAGCACCGACGCCCCGTTGACCCAGGACGAACTGGCCCAGGTCATCGCCGAGGACATCCAGCCCGGGTCCTTCGTGAACCTCGGCATCGGCCAGCCGACCACCGTGTCCAACTACCTCTCCCCGGAGAAGAAGGTCACGCTGCACACCGAGAACGGCATGCTCGGCTTCGGCCCGCAGGCCACCGGGGACCAGATCGACGGGGACCTGATCAATGCCGGCAAGATCCCCGTGACCGAGCTGCCGGGCGCGAGCTATTTCCACCACGCCGACTCCTTCGCCATGATGCGCGGCGGCCACCTGGACGTCTGCGTGCTGGGCGCCTATCAGGTCTCCGCCCGGGGCGACCTGGCCAACTGGTCCACCGGCAAGCCCGGCGCCATCCCGGCCGTGGGTGGCGCCATGGACCTGGCCATCGGGGCCAAGGACACCTACGTGATGATGGACCTCTTCACCAAGAAGGGCGACGTCAAGCTGCTGCCCGAGTGCACCTTCCCCCTGACCGGGGTGGGCTGCGTGTCCCGCATCTACTCGGACAAGGCCGTGCTGCTGCTGGACTCCTCCGGCATCGTCAAGGTTCGCGAGCTGCACGGCATCACCCTCGAGGAGCTCCGCGAGGCGCACCCCGAGGTCACCTTCGAGACGGTCGGGGCCTGATCCGCCACTCCTGATCTCGCCGGTTTGGCCTGATCTGTCGATGATCTCGGCACCTGTCACATCCAGAGGACATTGCCCCCGTGGGACCCGCGGGGGCAATGTCCTCTCGGCGTAGGTGGCTGTTTATCCACAGTTCGGACCGCCCCGCCTCCACGGCCCGTCGCCGAACGCCACGATGGAACAATGCGATCAACTACCATCGAATCCGAGCTCCTGCTCCGGGCAGAGGAGCATGACGGCGGCCGGAGCTCACGGGCACTGGCCCGCATGGCCCAACGCGGGGAGCTGGTCCGGGTGGCACCGGGCACCTATGTCTCCACCGTGCAGTGGTTCTGCCTGCCGGGGTATGACCGCCAACTCCTCGCGGTGGTCGCCCTGGCCCAATCACGACGCCGGCCGGTCACCTTTTGCGGTGCCACGGCCTTGCGCTTGCATGGGCTGCCGGACATCCGGTCCAAGCCGGTTCTGGATGTGCGGGCTGCCACCAGGAACCAGACCGGGACGCGGCTTCAGGTTTCACCGTTCGTCAACACGAAAGCGTCCCTGCGCATCATGACGGAGCTGCAGGCTCAGGGGCGCCTCGCGAGCAATGGCAGGAACGTGCCGATGCTGCCTCCGATCCGCAACCATTGGCTGCCGGGCGATGAACCGGGCGAGGACGTCGAGCTGACCGTCCGGCTCAGTGACGGCAGCCAGGTGGGCAGGATCCGGGCGGTGCCACTGGTTTCGGCGATGGCCACCGTCTTCGGCAACGAGGGCTTGGAGGTGGGGACGGCCGCCGCCGATGCCCTTCACCGATGGGCGGTGGATCCCCTGCTCAACCGAGGGCAGGTCCGGGCCGTCCGCTCGCAGCGGGGTCCGGACGGCCGGACCAGCCGAAACGGCGGAGGCGGGGGTTCGAGGACCGGTGGAGGGAGGGCGGATTCCGGCAGGGGAGACATCAGGAAGATCTCGCCGGAACGCCTCTCGGCAGAGCTCGGCCTTCTGCGCGATGACGCCGCCGCTCTGCAAGAGCTCGTCGAGGCGTCCAGGGCTCGGGTGAAGACGAAGGCCGCCGGGATCCGCTTCGACCGGCAATGGACGTTCGCCGATGGGCGAGCTGAATCGCCGGGGGAGTCCTTGACCCGGGCAGTGATTCACTGCTTGGGTTTCGAGGTTCCGGACCTGCAGTATCCTGTGCATGACCAGCACGGAGAGTTCCTTGGACGAGTCGATTTCTGGTGGCCGTCCATTCGCCTGGTGGGGGAGTTTGACGGTCATATCAAGTACGGCGGGACACTCGGAGCTGCGGAAGACTCCGGGAGTGCGGGACGGAACGCGGTGACGGAGGAGAAACGCCGCGAGGATGCCATTCGCCGTGAAGTGGACGGGTTTGCCCGGTGGATGTGGTCCGACGTCCGCAACACGAAACTCTTTGCCCAACTGCTCGAGGAGTTCCGAGTCCCCCGGCGCCCGTGAGCGGAGGGTGAGAGGGGATCGCCGCTTTTCAGCCCCCGGGTAGGCGAGCTTCCCCGCGACGGCTATTCACTTGTCACCATCACAGGACATTGCCCCCGTAGGACCCACGGGGGCAATGTCCTGTGGAACCAGATGATGGAGCGAAGGCAGCGTCAGCTGGGGATCAGTGCTCGTGGGTGGTGAGGTCGTGGTCCTTGGACTCGCGGGTCAGCACGAGGGCGATGATGGAGACCACGGCCATGGCACCCAGGAACGCGGCCACCGGCACGATCGAGGTGCCGCCGCCGGGGCCCGCATACAGGGTGGCCAGGATGGTGGGTGTGAAACCGGCGCCGAGCAGGGTCGCCAGCTGGTAGCCCAGGGAGGCGCCGGTGTAGCGCGATCCGGTGCCGAACTGCTCGGCGATGAAGGCGGCCAGCGGGCCGTAGATCATGCCGTGCAGGCCCAGGGCGATGGTGAAGGCCAGCAGCAGCACAAACCAGTTCGTGGAGGTGAGCATGCCGAACAGCGGGAACAGGAACCCGACGAACAGGATGAGTCCGGCGATCATGACCGGGCGGCGGCCGAAGCGGTCGGAGAGGTGCCCGAACCAGACCACGAAGAAGATCGAGAAGATCGAGGCCAGGGCGAAGGCGTAGAGCACCGAGGAGCGCTCGGTTCCTGCATCCGTGGAGTACTGGACGGCGAAGGTGGACAGCAGCACCTGCAGCCCGAACCCGCTGGCACCGGCGAACATGGTCAGCAGCAGGGCCTTGGGGCGGCGCAGGACCTCCCAGATCGGCAGCTTCCGCTTCTCGCCGGAGGCCTCGGCCTGGGCCGCGGCGGCCTCGAAGATCGGGGACTCGGTGATCTTGGCGCGGATGACCATGCCGACGACCAGCAGGGCGAAGGACAGCAGGAACGGCACCCGCCAGCCCCAGGACAGGAACTCGTCCTGCGGGAGGACGGCGGAGAACGTGCCGAGGACGAAGGTGCCCAGGGCGGCGCCGGTGGGGGCGCCGGCGTTGGTGAAGGAGGCCGCGAAGCCGCGCTTGCCGCCCTCGGAGTGCTCCAGGGCCATCAGGGCGGCCCCGCCCCACTCACCGCCGACCGCGATGCCCTGGCAGACGCGCAGGAAGACCAGCATGACCGCGCCCCAGCCGCCGATCGTCGCGGCGCCGGGCACCAGGCCGATCAGGGTGGAGGCCACGCCCATGATGAGCATGGACAGCACGAGCATCTTCTTGCGGCCGAGCTTGTCCCCGAAGTGGCCGAAGATCGCCCCGCCGAGTGGGCGGGCGAGGTAGCCGGCGGCGAAGGTGCCGTAGGAGGCAATGGCGCCGGCCAACGGATCCAGGCCGGTGAAGAAGACCGTGGGGAACACCAGCGCCGAGGCGGAGGCATAGAGCAGGAAGTCGTAGAACTCGATCGTCGAGCCGAGATAGCTCGAGAGGATGACGCGGCGGGACTCTCGGCGCTTGGTGGCCGGGTCGAGCGACGCCAGGTCCGGCGCGGCGGCCGTGGTGGTGTCGGTGGACATGGGGTGCTCCAGTCTGGGCGGGGAAGTGCGGTTCGTGCTGGACGGTGTCCCGGCTCTGCTGTGACCTGTAGCACGATACGTATATGAAACACATTTCGCTTGAGAAAGTCAACCATTGAGTTGTTCACGCCTTCGACGTGCTGACATTTTCGGTGCGGGCCCTGGTCGGGGGCCCTGGCGACGCCCCGCTCTGCTGGCGCAGGCTCGGGGCGCTGTCTTCCCGGAAGGCGCGCCCAGGGCGACGTCGGCTGCGCACCGGGTGTGCAGCCGACGTCGTGAGGTGGGGAAAAGGGGTGGGGCGGTGGCTCTGCGGGGCTGGTGGCCCGGCCGGATTGCTAGAAGGCGATCTTGAGCAACAGGGAGCGCAACTGCTTGCGCTCGCGAGGGGACAGGGTGGAGAGGGTGTAGTCCTCCGAGTCCTCAAGGATCTGCAGGGCCCGGGCGTGGAGGTCGCGGCCGGCATCCGTGGCGACGATGATCTTGGAGCGGCGGTCCCGGGGATCGGTCTCCCGCAGGACGGCGCCGCGCTGCTCCAGGTTGTCCACGAGGGCGACGATCTGGCTGGGGTCCAGGGCCAGGAACTCGCCCATCTCACGCTGGGACGGGTTCTGCCCACTGGCGGCGAGGGACAGGACGGAGAACTGGCGGACCTTCAGGTCCAGCCCCTCCAGCTGGTGATTGGCGTGGCTGATGCCGCGGCCGCGGGCGCGCGAGGTCAGGAAGTGGATCTGCTCGGCCACCTTGGAGCACAGGAAGCGCTCGATCCCGTCCGTCACTTCGCCAACAGTGTCACCAGCGCCAAGGCCGCCCTCTGGCGTCGACGCAGTGGGGGCGGCGGTTGCGGCGGCGGCGCTAGCCGTAGCGGCAGAGCCGTGGGGGGCCTTGTCAGTGGAAGTAGACATGCGTTTCTCGCAACCGTTCGTCACATCGTTGATTTGTTCAAGTGTAGCGGCGCAACCCCGGTGGCGGCCGGATCCAGAGTGCTGCTAGTGAATGTACATCATTGACTTTCTCAACGGTATGGGCTGTCATGGTCTCCAGAAGCGCCGACGGGCGCTTGCACCGAAGTACTCGAGCATCGTTCCGATCCGCCGATCTGAACCCCCACCACGCAAGGAGAACCCATGTCCCTGAACGGCAAGGTAGCCATCGTCACCGGATCCGGAGCAGGCCTCGGCCTCGCCTACGCGCAGGAACTGGCTCGCCAGGGCGCGTCGGTGATCATCAATGACGTGAACCAGGAGATCGCCGACTCCGCCGTCGCCTCGATCACCGAGGCCGGGGGCAAGGCTGCAGCTGTGGTGGCCCCCGTCGGCTCCTCCGAGACCGCCGATCTGCTGGTCAAGACCGCCGTGGACACCTTCGGGGGCCTGGACATCCTGGTCACCAACGCCGGCATCCTGCGGGACAAGTCCCTGCTGAAGATGACCGACGAGGATTTCGACCTGGTCATCAACGTGCACGTCAAGGGCACCTTCACGTGTGTTCGCTCCGCCTACGCCTACTTCAAGGAGAACGGCGTCGCCGGCCGCATCGTCGCGATCGGCTCCCCGACCGGCCAGCGCGGCAACTTCGGACAGACCAACTACGCCGCCGCCAAGGCCGGGATCGTGGGCATGGTCCGCACCTGGGCGATGGAGATGAAGAAGGCCGGCGTCTCCGTGAACGCCGTCATCCCGGTGGCCGCCACCGCCATGACCAAGACCATGCCGTTCTTCAAGGCGGCCGTCGAGGCGGACGAGCGCGGCGAGGCCATGCCGGAGTTCTTCCGCAAGGAGCTCGGCTTCGGGCCGGCCCAGGACGTGGCCGGCGTCATCGCCTTCCTGTCCTCGGAGGAGGCAGCCGGCATCACCGGCCAGGCCATCGGCGTCGGCGGCGACCGCCTGCAGGTCTGGTCCCACCCGGAGCCCGTGGCCACCGAGTTCCACGAGGGCGGCTGGGACTACGGGACCATGCTCGCCGAGGGCAAGGCGCTCATCGAGGCCCACCTGCAGTCCGTGGGCGAGAAGATGCCGGACCTGCCGGCCGAGCTGCAGCCCGAGACCGCGAAGTGAGCGCCGGCATGAGCGCCAACACCGGGAGCGACGGGACGTCCGTTCGCTACGAGTGCCGGGTGGATGTCGGGGCGGTGACCGCCATCGACATGCACGTGCACCTGGAAGTGGACGATTGCGGCCACGTGTCCATGCCCGAGGACATCATGGAAGCCTCCTCGAAGTACTTCAAGGCCGAGGAGCGCACCCCGTCGATCGACCGGATCGGTGAGATCTACCGCGAGCAGAAGATGGCCGCGGTGGTCTTCACCGTGGATGCCAGCACCCAGATGGGCCACGCGCCGAACTCCATCGACGACCTGGTGGCCGGCTGCGCCCGGAACAATGACGTGCTTATCCCGTTCGGTTCCGTGGACCCCCGAAAGGGTCCGGCGGCGCTGGTCGAGGCCCGCCGCCAGGCCGACGTGCTGGGGGTGCGCGGCTTCAAATTCCACCCCTCCGTCCAGGGCTTCGACCCCTCGGACGAGCAGTTCCGCCCCCTGTGGGCCGAGCTCGAGCAGATCGGGCTGCCGTGCATCTTCCACACCGGCCAGAACGGCATGGGCGCCGGACTCCCGGGAGGCCGCGGCATCAAGCTGAAGTACTCGAACCCGCTGCTGCTGGACGAGGTGGCGGCGGACCACCCGAACCTGCCGATCATCATGGCCCACCCCTCGGTGCCGTGGCAGGACGAGGCCAACTCGATCGCCACCCACAAGGCGAACGTGTACATCGACCTCTCCGGCTGGTCGCCGAAGTACTTCCCGGAGTCACTCGTGCGCCAGTCCAACAACGTGCTGTCCCGCAAGGTGCTGTTCGGCACCGACTTCCCGCTCATCACGGCGGAGAAGTGGATGCGGGCCTTCGCGGATCTGCCCCTGAAGGACGAGGTCCGGCCGCTGATCCTCAAGGACAACGCCGTTCGGCTGCTCGGTCTGGGCTCCGCCGCAGACTCCACCGCAGGGGCCCAGGATGCGTGAACCCGTGACCGGGACGGTGACCCCGTCTGACCTGTATGGCTTCGCCGAGCGCCTCACCGAGGCGGAGCGGTCCGTACTGTCAGAGTTGGTCACCGTCCTGGACGAGCAGGTCAAGCCGCACCTCAACGAGCACTGGGACGCGGCGACGTTCCCGGACGAGATCCGCCAGCCGCTGAGGGACCTGAAGCTGATGGACCCGCCGGCACTGAAGGCCGTCGGCGAGCCCATCAGGGACATCCTCACGGGCTTCCGGAACTTCGAGCTCGCGCGGACCGACCTGAACGTCTGCACCTACTTCAACGCGCAAGCCGGGCTGTTCCGCACCGCGGTGCGCCTGGGCGGCTCCGCGGAGCAGGTGGCGCAGCTGGATCCGAAGATCGTGGACTACTCCCTGACCGGAGTCTTCGCCCTCACCGAGCCGGACCACGGCTCGGACGTGGCCGGCGGGCTGGCCACATCGGCGAGGCGCCAGCAGGACGGGTCCTGGCTGATCAACGGCGCCAAGCGCTGGATCGGCGGGGCCTTCGAGTCGGACGTCATGGCCACCTTCGCCCGGGACGAGGCGGACGGTGAGGTCAAGTGCTTCCTCGTCCCGCGTGAGGCAGAGGGCGTGACGCTGGAGCTGATCCGGAACAAGGCCAGCCTGCGCATCATGCAGAACGCGCACATCACCTACACAGACGTGCGGGTGGAGGAGACGGACCGGCTCCAGGGGATCAACTCCTTCAAGGACGTCAGCCGATGCCTGCGCAGCATGCGCTCGGATGTGGCGTGGATGGCCACCGGCGCCCAGGCCGGCGCCTTCGAGGCCGCCCTGCGCTACGTCCGCTCGCGGGAGCAGTTCGGCCGGCCGATCGCCGGGTTCCAGCTGATCCAGGAGAAGCTGGCGACGATGCTCGGCAACCTCACCGCCTCCCTCGGCATGGTGGTGCAGTTGACCGAGCAGCAGGCTGCAGGCACCTACCGGGACGAGAACTCGGCGCTGGCGAAGATGTTCACCGCCCTGCGGCTGCGGGAGACCGTGGCCCTGGCCCGCGAGGTCTGCGGCGGCAACGGCATCACCCTGGACACCGACGTCGCCCGTTTCCATGCGGATGCGGAGGCCGTCTACTCCTACGAGGGCACTCACGAGGTCAACGCCCTGATCGTCGGGCGCGCCGTCACCGGCGTCGGGGCCTTCGTCTAGCCGCACTGGCCGGAGTACACGTCACGAATCCATCACCGATGAGCCGAGACCATTGCACTTTCCAACTATTGTGATGTAGAACACAGTTCAAAGGAGAAACACCATGAGCGAAACCACCACCGCCAAGACCGTCGTCCCCTTCGACGAGGTCAAGAACCTCGCCGGGGCGGACCTGGGTGTCACCGAGTGGCGCGAGGTCACCCAGCAGATGGTCGACACCTTCGCCGATGCCACCGATGACCATCAGTGGATCCACACCGACCCCGAGCGCGCCAAGGACGGCCCCTTCGGTGCCCCGATCGCGCACGGTTTCCTCACCCTGTCCCTGATCATCCCGTTCTGGTCCGAGCTGTTCGACGTCTCCGGCGTCAAGACCAAGGTCAACTACGGCCTCGACAAGGTCCGCTTCACCTCTCCGGTGAAGGTCGGTTCCCGCATCCGCATGCAGATCACCGTCAAGGAGGTCTCCGAGGTCAAGGGCAACGGCCTGCACCTGGTGGCTGACGGCACCATCGAGATCGAAGGCCAGGAGCGCCCCGCGGTCGTCGCGACGTTCCTGTCCCGCTTCTACGCCTGAGGCACCCGCGCTCAGGCTCTCGCAGCCCGGCACCCCCGCCGGGCACGAACCCAGGAGTAATCCATGAACAAGAAGTTCGCATCCCTCATGGCCACCGCCGCCGTGGCGGGCCTGGCCCTCACCGGCTGTGGTTCGGGCTCGCCGACCGGTGAGGGTGGCGGTTCGACGTCGGCCGGTGCCTCCGAGGGCGGCGCTGCCTCCGGAGAGCTCACCCCGGTGACGGTCGGCGTGCTACCGATCGCCCCCTCGGTGGGTGTCCAGTACGGCATCGAGAACGGCATCTTCGAGGAGCACGGCTTCGAGGTCGAGCTCTCGACCCAGAACGCCGGTGCTGCCATGTTGCCCGCCGTCTCCAACCAGCAGATCACCTTCGGCGTGGGCAACCCGCTGTCCGTGATGACCGCTGTGGACCAGGGCCTGGACATGCGTATCGCCGCCGGGTACTCCAACTCGCTGGCCGAGGGCGATGACATCGCCGGGGTGGTCACGCGGGCTGACAGCGGCATCGAGGACTATGCGGACCTCGAGGGCAAGGTCACCTCCGTCAACGCCCTGCGGACCTTGGGGGACCTGACCATCATGAACGACGCCGAGGAGGCCGGGGCAGACCCGGAGGCCCTGGAGTTCAACGAGATGCCGTTCCCGGACATGCCGGCCCAGTTGGAACAGGGCAATGTGGACGCCATCTGGGTGCCGGAGCCGTTCCTGACCAGTGTGCTCGCCGATGATGCCAACTCACTCGTCGGCTACTCCTTCCAGGACGCCATCCCCGGCATGCCCACCATGGTGACCTTCACCTCGGGGGACTATGCCGAGGAGAACCCGGAGATCGTGGCGGACTTCGCGGCCGCGATGACCGAGGCCCTGGCCGCCTCTGAGGAGGACCCGGAGGGCACCCGTGCCCTGCTGCCGGAGTTCATCGATCTGCCGGAAGAGGTTGCCCAGAATCTCAAGATGGAGGAGCTCAGCGGAGAGATCCGCACCGATCAGCTCAACAAGACGGCCGAGCTGGCCGTGAAGTACGGCTTCATCGGTGAGGCTCCGGATCCCGCGAAGCTGTTCATCCAGTAGCACCTGTGGCGGGTCCGACGCCGGCCCCTCGCCTTCACGGCGCAGCGCCCCGGACCGTGTGGTCCGGGGCGCTGTGCTGTGCTGTGAGGTCTGGCCGGGTCCGCCTCAGGCGGAGTGCTCGGCGAGGACGCGTTCCAGTAGCCCCATCAACTGCTCGCACTCGGTCTCGGTCAGCGGCGTGAAGAGCCGGCGGTTGACCTCGAGGGCCGGCCCGTACAGCTCCTGAAGCAGGTCGTGTCCGGCGTCGGTCAGGGTGGCCACGCGGCGGCGGCCGTCCCGGGCATCGCGGTGCACGCTGACCAGTCCGCGGGAGGCCATGCGGCTGACGAGCTCGGTCAGGGAGGCCTTGTCCACGGCGAGCTGGGCGGCGATCTCGGTCTGGCTGAGACCGGACTCCGAACGGGCGAGACAGAGCAGGAGACCGAACTGGATGCTCGTGTTCTCCGTGGAGACGTGCTCGGTCCAGAGCTGGCCGTGCAGGCTCAGCAGGCGGCGCACGGCGAGGCTGCGGAACACCTGGGGAGGGGCCAGTTCGGTCTCGGTTCCGTTCATCGTCGAGCCTCCTGGCACGCCACGATCTGGGTGACGAACAATATTGTTGACAAAATCATGAAAATCTCTTGTCTGCCGGGATCACGGCTGACTAGGCTGTGTCTCACATTACAGGCATCCGTCCACCCCCGGCCGGTGCCATCTCGCACTTTGCCCTCCAGGAGCACCATCATGATGAGGAAACTTCGCGTGGCTGCCGTCAGCGCCGCCGCCCTGCTGGCCCTGACCGCCTGCGGTTCGGGTTCGCCCACCGAGGGTGGCACCACCACCGCCCCCGCCGAGGGATCCGAGCCGGCCGCCTCCGGCGAGCTGACCCCCATCGAGGTCGGGGTCATCCCGATCGTCGATGTCGCCCCGATCTACCTGGGCGTGGAGGAGGGAATCTTCGAGAAGCACGGCTTGGATGTCACGCTGACCCTGGCCCAGGGTGGTGCGGCGATCGTGCCGGCGGTGCAGTCGGGGCAGATGGACTTCGGATTCTCCAATGTCACCTCCCTGATCATCGGGCGCGACGCCGGCCTGCCGCTGAAGGTCGTGGCCACCGGCCCGCAGACCACCGGTGACGGTGAGGACGACTTCGCCCACGTCATGGTCCCGGCGGACTCCGATGCGACCAGCCTGGCCGATCTCGAGGGCAAGCGGATCGCCGTGAACACCCTGAACAACATCAACGATTCCGTGATCTCCGAGGGCATGAAACAGGAGGGTGGGGACCCGGAGTCCATCGAGTATGTCGAGATGGCCTTCCCGGACATGGTCGCCCAGCTGGAGGCCGGCAACGTGGACGCCATCGGCGCCGTGGAGCCGTTCGTGACCCTGGCTGAGGCCGCCGGCGCCCAGCGCGTCTACGGCCAGTACGCCGAGCCCGTGCCGGATCTCTCGATCGCCGCCTACTTCACCACGGACCAGAAGATCGAGCAGGACCCGGAGCTGGTGGACGCGTTCACCGCCGCGATGAAGGAGTCCCAGCAGTTCGCCACGGACAACCCGGACCTGGCAAAGGCCGTGCTGCCGAGCTATACCTCGCTCGAGCAGGATGTGATCGACGAACTGACGATGCCGCGCTTCCCCCAGGAGCATGACATCGCCTCCCTCGAGAAGATCGCCGAACTGTCCCTGGACTCCGGCCTGATCGACGCCATCCCGGCGACCGAGGACCTGATCGTCCAGTAGCCCGGCGCCCTTCGCGCCGTTGTACGACGCTGGCCCCGTACCGTTCTCCGGACGGGGCCGGCGTCGTTCGCCGTGACGCGAGGCACGGTGTCACATGTTGTCGACAATCGTTGAATTACTCAACGAAAAGGCGCACAATGAGGGTGAGTGTGGTCCGCCGCACAACAGCTGTACGCCATACCGCCGCGAGGAGTAGGAACGCATGATCAACCGTGGAATCGGAGACTGGATCCACCGCCGCCGCATCAAGTCGGCCGGGAACGTCGCCGTCATCAGCGCCGCCGGCGAACTGACGTATGACGACTGGGCCGTCCGCATCGACCGCCTGGCCGACGCGCTCTCGCGGCGCGGCGTGCGGCAGGGCGATCGCGTGGCCTACCTCGGCGAGAACCACCCCTCGTTCCTCGAGTCGCTGTTCGCCGTCGGCTCCCTCGGTGCGGTGTTCGTGCCCCTCAACACCCGCCTGGCGCCTCCGGAGATCACCTTCGCCCTCAATGACTCGGGCTCCACCGTGCTCCTGGCCTCGGCGACCATGGAGCCGCTGGCGGTCGCGGGAAGCCGGGGGACCGGCGTCGGGCTCCTGGCCCTGGTGCAGGACGGCACCCCGGTACCGGCCGAGCGCCGGGACGGCGACCTGGAGGCGGTCGACTACGAGCAGCTGCTGGCCGGCGGCGAACCCGTCCGAGCGGACGTGGCCGTGGGTCTCGACGACCTGGCGATCATCCTCTACACCTCCGGCACGACCGGCAAGCCCAAGGGCGCCATGCTCACCCACGGCAACCTGACGTGGAACTCCTTCAACGTCATCACGGACATGGACATCATGTCCGACTCGGTGTCCCTGATGATCGCGCCGATGTTCCACGTGGCCTCGCTGGGCATGGGCGCGCTGCCGACCCTGCTCAAGGGTGGCACCCTGGTCCTGGAGCCGCGGTTCGAGCCCGGCCGTGTCCTCGAGCTGATCGAGAAGCACCGGGCCACCTTCATCTCGGGGGTGCCGACCACGTACCAGCTGCTGGCCGAACACCCGGACTGGGAGTCGGCGGACATCTCCTCGCTGGGCAACCTGACCTGTGGCGGTTCCGCCGTGCCGCTGCGCGTGCTGGAGGCCTACGAGAAGAAGGGGCTGTCCTTCACCAACGGCTACGGGATGACCGAGACGTCCCCGGGGGCCACCACCCTGCCGGCACGGTACTCCCGGCCCAAGCAGGGTTCCTCCGGGCTGCAGCAATTCCACACCTTCGTGCGGATCGTGGACCCCATGGGTCAGGTCTGCCCTCCCGGCGAGGTCGGCGAGATCCAGGTTCAGGGTCCCAATGTCATCAAGGCCTATTGGAACCGTGAGGACGCCACGGCGGACTCCTTCGTGGAAGCCGAGGACGGCAGCTGGCTGAAGACCGGGGACATGGGCTACCGGGATGAGGAGGGGTTCGTATTCATCTCCGACCGCCTCAAGGACATGATCATCTCCGGCGGCGAGAACATCTATCCCGCCCAGGTGGAGCAGGAGATCTCCCAGTTGGAGGCGGTGGCGGCGGCGGCCGTGATCGGCGTCCCGGACGAGAAGTGGGGCGAGGTGCCCAAGGCCGTGATCGTGGTCCGTGAGGGGCACGAGCTGACCGAGGAGCAGGTCATCGGGCACCTCAACGGCAGGCTGGCCCGCTACAAGATCCCCAAGTCCGTGGTGTTCACCGAGGAGATGCCCCGCACCGCCTCCGGCAAGATCCGCAAGCCTGACCTGCGCCGGCAGTTCGGCTGACCACCCGCGGCCCCGAGCCGGTAACCTGCCGGCGCCGGGGCGCTTCTCCTTTCAAGGGGAACACCGGTTTCGCTGGCCGGCCGTCGTGGCTAGGTTGGACGCACCGGCCTCGTGGAACCCCTGACGACTGTCTGTGGGATCGAGGCCCGTCCCCATCGGGAGGATCATCACGATGTCACAGACCGAAGCCACCGAATCACTCGCCCAGGCCATCGAACGGACCGGAAGCCCCCTCGAGTTCCTGCGCAACCAGGATTGGCCGTCCATCACGTTCCCCATCACCCCGGAGTTCACCAATTGGCGCGACGAACAACGGGCCTGGCGGACCACCGTGGCGCTGATGGACCAGTCCCACCACATGACCCAGCTGTTCCTGGGCGGGGCCGATCTCCTGCCGCTGCTGGCGTCCATCTCCCCGAACACGTTCGCCACCTTCCGGCCGGGGGTGGCCAAACAGCTGATCTCCGTCAACCAGGACGGGTACCTGATCGGGGACGGCATCCTGTTCTACCACTCTGAGGGGCACGAGGGCCTGGTGCTCGTGGGGCACCACATCCTGATCGACTGGGTGCGGTTCACCGTGGAGAAGGCGCAGGCCGCCGGCCGGGACGTGCACCACCGGCTGGACCCGAACTCGAACATGCGCTCCGGCCCGCCCACCCTCTACCGCTATGAACTCCAGGGTCCGGAGGCGGACCGGGTCATGGAGAAGGTGTTCGGTGGCCCCGTGCCGGAGGTGAAGTTCTTCCACATCGCCGAGGTGCAGATCGCCGGCCGCACGGTGAAGGCCCTGCGCCACGGGATGGCCGGCCAGCCCGGCTTCGAGTTCTACGGGCCCTGGGAGGACCATGAGGCCGTCCACGCGGCGTTGGTGGAGGCCGGTCAGGAGTTCGGTCTCCGCCTGGTCGGAGCCAAGGCCTATTCGAGCTCGCCCCTGGAGTCCGGCTGGATCCCCACACCGTTCCCCGCGATCTTCAGTGACGACTTCGCCGAATACCGGCAGTGGCTGCCCGCGGCTCGGGCTGGCTCGATCGGCGGCTCTCTCCACTCCGGGAATGTGGAGGACTACTACGCCACGCCCTATGACTTCGGGCTGGGCCGCTCGGTGCGGTTCGACCACGACTTCCATGGCCGCGAGGCCCTGGAGCGGCATGCCGAGAACCAGACCCGGCGCAAGGTCACGCTGCTGTGGAACGCGGATGACGTGGCCGGCGTCGTGAGGTCCCAGCTGGAGGAGGGGACCCCGGCCAAGTACCTGGACTTCCCGAAGGCACGGTACGGCTTCTACCAGATGGACGAGGTGGTGCGGGGCTCGCAGCGGGTGGGCATCTCCACGGACGCCGGCTACGTGGCCTTCCCCCAGCTGTACATGTCCCTGGCCACCCTGGACGCGACCATCGCGGACGGCGAGGAGGTCGAGGTCGTCTGGGGCGAGGATCCGGTCTCCCGCAAGCCCCAGGTGGACCAGGGCCACCGGCAGGTGCGGATCCGCGCCACCGTGGCCCCGGCCCCCTATCAGGAGTACGCGCGGACCCGGTACCGGGACAACGGCTGAGGAGCATCCCGGTGCCGGCCTGCCGCTGCCACCACGAGAGGACATTGCCCCCGGGGGTGCCAGTGGGGCAATGTCCTCTCGTGGTGGACAACCAGTTCAGGGTGCGGTGACTAGGCGTCTTGGGTGCTCAGGGCGCCCAGTTCGTCCTGAGCATCCAGGTCGTCCAACTCGTCCAGGAGCTTCAGTCCACGCTCGGCCCAGGCGATCTCCACGTCCGCGCGGTCCACGAGGCCCTCGTAGGTGAACCTCTTGAAGGCGGTGGTGCGGCGGTGCTGGGAGGCGGGGACGATCTCGAGCCGGCGGTTCAGGGTCTCCGAGGTGCCGGCGATGACCTCGTCGATCTGCTGCTGCCATTGACCGCGGAGTTGCAGGATGTGCTCCCGGTAGGCCGTCAACTGGTCGCGGGCGCGGTCCGGGGTGGCGTATTCGAAGTAGGCGGCCCGCAGGTGCATGGGGTCTCGGTCCCGGGTCCACTGCAGGTCTGAGTCCATCCACTCGCCGAAGGCCACGCGGCCCTGCTCGGTGATGGTGTACTCGATCTTCCGTCCCTTGCGGCCCCAGGGGACCTCCTCGGACTCCAGCAGCCCGTCCTGCATCATCCGGCGCAGTTCCGGGTAGATCTGGGAATCGGGGGCGTGCCACACGTTGCCCACGGAGGAGCCGAAGCGCTTGGCCAGGTCATAGCCGGTCATGGGCTCCACGGTGAGCAGGGCCAGCAGCGCATTGCGCAGGGACATGTGGTCATCCTTCCTGCCGGACGCCCGGCTGTGGTCTGCTGCCCCGGGCGAATCGGTGATCCGCACCACTGTAACGGGCCGCGAGTCATATACCTATGTCCATAGGGCTGCGGAGCACCAGGTGACGCCCGCACGTCACACCGGAGGGCAGTCACGGTGCACCGCAGGGCCTGGGTCACGGGTTGCCCGGGAGTGCTCCGTTGAGCACCGGGGCCAGGCGGCGAACGCCCTCGCGCAGCGCCTCCGGTGCCACGAAGGAGAAGGCGAGCCGGAAGTGGGGGTGGGGGCCGGCGTCGGGCGTGAAGGCGCCGCCCGGGACGAACACGACTCCGGCCTCCGCCGCCGCGTGCATCAGGGGGAGTGTGTCCAGCCCGTCCGGCATCCGCGACCAGACGAAGAAGCCGCCGGCCGGCCGGGTCCACGTCACGCGCGGATCCAGGGACTGCTCCATCTCGTCCACCAGGGCGTCGCAGCGGAGGGCGTACTCGGCGGCGCAGCGGGCCACGTGGGCCTGCCAGTCGAAGCGGGTGAGGAACGCCGTGGAGAGCATCTGGCTGAACACCGGCGGGCAGACGAAGGCCGATTCCGCCGAGAGGTAGAACTCGCGCAGCAGCGCCGGCGGCACCAGCGCCCAGCCGATGCGCACGCCGGGGGAGAAGATCTTGGAGACGGTGCCGAGGTAGATGACCTGGTCGCGGTGGGCCGCGGCGATCGGGGCCACGGGGCCGTCCTCGAAGCCGAGCTGTCCGTAGGCGTTGTCTTCCACGATGAGGACGTCCTCCTCGCGGCAGATCCGGGCGACCTCCTCTCGCCGCTCGGCCGGCATGAGCGCCCCGGAGGGGTTCGCGTAGGAGGGGATCGTATAGAGGAAGGCGACCCGCCGCCCGGCTGCGCGCAGCTGCTGCAGGGTGGTGTGCAGCAGCGCGGGGATCAGGCCCTCCTCATCGGTGGGGGTGGAGACGGCGTCCAGTTCCCACGTGTTGAAGGTGTTCAGAGCGCCCACGAACGTGGGGTCCTCCACCACGACGACGTCCCCCGGGTTCCCGAGCATGCGCGCCGCAGTGTCGATGGCCGCTTGGGATCCGGGCGTGATGACCACGTGCTCCGGATCCGCGCCCGCGATCCCGTCCGCAGCCATCACCGAACAGACCGCGTCACGCAACTCCGGGGTGCCCTGGCCGGCGCCGTACTGGAGGCTGAGATGGCCCTGCCGGGCGACGAGTTCATCGGCGATGGTGCCGAGGTCGGCCAAGGGCAGGTCGTCCAGCCAGGGATTGCCCCCGGCCAGGGAGATGACCCCGGGGGTCATGGCGAGGTCGAAGACATCCCGCACCGCCGACTGCTTCACGCCGCGCGCGCGGTCTGAAAGGAATGCTGAAGGGCCGGCCATGGGGCCGAGGCTAACAACGGTGCGAGCCGCGGCGGAAGGGATGGCGGCAGGCCGGAGCAGGACTTCACCATGCTGGGTCAGCTCGGGATCAACCCCGCAACAGTTCGGATCAGTCCAGATCAGCCCTGAGTGCCGTTGAGTTGGCTGGGGTCGCCGATCTCGTCCAGTTCGTCGGTCTCGCCGGTTCCGTCAGTGCCGAACGATCCCTCAGCGGGCGCCGGCTCGTCCGCGGGAGTGGTGAACTCCTCGCCCAACTCCAGCTCGGGCAGGCCGAGGACCTCCTCGATCCGGACGCCGTCCACCAGGATCTCCGCGTTCTCCACCCCGGCCGCCGCTGCGGCAGTGCGGTTGAGCTGGGCCCGGATGCGGAATGACTCGCACTGGCTGCGGGTCACCACGTCCCCGGTCAGCTCCACCGTCACGGTGTCGCCCTCCACGCGGCTGGAGGAGTAGAGCAGTCCGTCCTCGGACGGGTCCAGGGAATTGGTGATGGCCGGGTCGCCGTGGCTGTACTGCTCGTCATCGATCAGGAAGCCGACCGCGGTACCCACCCGGTCCTCGGTCTTGACCGGCACGGACGAGGCGCGGACCAGCAGGTCCTGGCAGGCGACGTCCCGGCCCGTGGTCGCCGGGGGGAAGTCCCCGCTCAGCGCCACGAAGTACAGCGGCAGTTCCGCATAGCCATTCGCGTTCGCCTCGGGGAGAGCTGCGCCGTCCTGGTCGGTCGGTGTCTCATTCGAAGTAGGGAAGATCGAGCACCCGGCGAGCACGACGGCGGCCAAAGCGGCGGTCAATCCCGCGGCGGTCCGGCGCAGGGCCGGGTGGCCGGACGCGTGGTCCGGTCGGCGTCGCGAGGTCATGGAACTCCTGAACGGCAGGGTTAAGGCGGGGAATCCTGACTATCGTACTCCGCCGTACCCGCCTCGCCGCTGCCACGTTGCCGCACCCACGCGAGGACGTCATCGGGGTGGATCCGCCGGTGCGTCCCCCGGTACGTCACCGGGATCTCTCCCCGGTCCGCCAGTTGACGCAGATAGGTGTTGGAGACCCCGGCCAGCCGTGCCGCCTGGGAGGTGTTCAGCCACCGGTCCTGCTCGGACACGGTCACCGCGGCGCCCGAGGCGAGCCGGCCGAGCAGCTCGAGCACCGCCGCGGTGGCCGCCGGCCCGAGCCGCACCGTGGTGCCGTCCAGCACCACGGTTGCGTCCGGCGTCGGGACCGGCCGTCCGGCGGGTGCAGCGGAGCCGGCGCGCGCAGGGGTGCCGGCCGCCGCGGGACCGGGGCTACCGCGGAGGCCGGTCAGGATCTTCCGCTCGGCCTCGTCGAGCGGTCCGACGGTGAAGCTGCGGGTGAGGATCGGGATCTCTTCGGCCATGAGCCCAACCCTAGTCAGGCTTACCCGGGGCGTCGGGCGCGCGGGTAGGCTGGGATCCATGCCCTTGCGTAACCGTCGTGCCGCCGCCCTGCCCGCCAAGTTGAGCCGTTCCTGGCTGCTGGTGAACGCGGCGAAGCCGGAGGATTTCGCTCCGGGGCTCGCCTCCGAGGCGGACTCGGTGCTGTTCGACATGGAGGCCGCGGTCCCGGCCGACCAGAAGGACACCGCGCGCGCCAACGTGGTGGAGGCCCTCAACGGCGGCATGTCCGCGTGGGTCAGGATCAACGGGATCGACACCGATGACTGGCAGCAGGACCTGGATGCCCTGTCCGGCGCCGAAGGGCTGCGCGGCGTGATGCTGGCCCTGGCTGAGGAGCCCGAGCAGGTCACGCTGACCGCCATGCGCCTGCGCGCCGGGACCCCCGTGATCGCCCTGATCGAGACGGCCGTCGGCCTGGACAACGCCACCGCCGTGGCCAAGGCCCCCGGGACGTTCCGCCTGGCCTTCGGCACCAATGACTTCCGCAAGGACACCGGCATCTCGGACGACCCGATGGCCATGGCCTATGCGCGCTCGCGGCTGGTCATCGCCTCCCGCGTGGGCAAGCTGCCCGGCGCGATCGACGGCCCTCCCGGCGCGGCGGACAACAACGCCACGGTGGTCGAGTCCTCCCGCACCACCCAGTCCATGGGCATGACCGGGCGGCTGTGCCTCAACCGCGAGCAGGTCGAATCCATCAACCTGGCCCTGTCCCCGTCCGAGGACGAGGTCACCTGGGCCGTGGACATGCTGCAGGCCCATCAGGCCGGGGCCTCCGTGGGCGATGGCTCCTACCTGCCCCGCCTGGCCCGCGCCCAGAAGATCGCCGACCTGGCCGATTCCTACGGACTCTGGAACGCCTGAGACCTCCAGCCTGGCGTCACGCTTCGTCACCGGCGAACATCGAACACGCCGCACCCGGTCCTGGGGCGGGTAGATTCTCTCCCGAGAGCACCGGTGTGATCCCCTCCACCCCGGCCGGCCGCACCCGCAAAGGAACACCATGAACAACACCCCTGAATCCACTGAGCCCACCGAGTCCTCCATCGGTTCCTACACCTCAGAGCCCTCCACCCCGGCCCCGGGCTCCATCGCCGATTCCGGACAGGGCTCGCCCCGCACCGGCACCGCCCGCGTGAAGCGCGGCCTGGCGGACATGCTCAAGGGCGGCGTGATCATGGACGTGGTCACCGCCGAGCAGGCCAAGATCGCGGAGGACGCCGGCGCCGTGGCCGTCATGGCCCTCGAACGGGTCCCCGCGGACATCCGCGCCCAGGGCGGGGTGGCCCGCATGTCCGATCCGGACCTGATCGACGGGATCATCGAGGCCGTCTCCATCCCGGTCATGGCCAAGGCCCGCATCGGCCACTTCGTGGAGGCCCAGGTCCTGGAGGCGCTCAAGGTCGACTACATCGACGAGTCCGAGGTCCTCTCCCCGGCCGACTACATCAACCACATCGACAAGTGGGACTACACCGTCCCCTTCGTCTGCGGCGCCACCAACCTCGGCGAGGCCCTGCGCCGCATCACCGAGGGCGCGGCCATGATCCGCTCCAAGGGGGAGGCCGGCACCGGGGATGTCTCCGAGGCCGTCAAGCACATCCGCACCATCCGTGGCGAGATCGCGAAGCTGTCCGCGTTGAGCAAGGACGAGCTGTACGTGGCCGCCAAGGAGCTGCAGGCGCCCTACGAGCTGGTGGCCGAGGTCGCCCGCGAGGGCACGCTGCCCGTGGTGCTCTTCACCGCCGGCGGCGTGGCCACGCCCGCCGATGCCGCGCTGATGATGCAGCTCGGCGCGGACGGCGTCTTCGTGGGCTCGGGCATCTTCAAGTCCGGCAACCCCGCGGCACGGGCCGCCGCGATCGTGCGCGCCACGGCCCAGTACAACGACGCCGGCGCGGTCGCCGAGGCCTCCCGCGGTCTCGGTGAGGCGATGGTCGGCATCAACGTCGGCGACCTGCCCGCCCCGCATCGCCTCGCCGACCGCGGTTGGTGACCACTCACCCGACCAGGGGCCGTGCCGTGGGCCGGAGGATGCACCGGTGACCGGTGGGCACAACACAGGGAGCCTCGTCGGGGTCTTCGCCCTCCAGGGGGATGTGGCCGAACACGTGCGGGTGCTGACCGCGCTCGGCGCCCGGGTCCGTCCGGTGCGCTCGGCCGCGGACCTGGCCGGGCTGGACGGCCTGGTCATCCCCGGCGGGGAGTCCTCCGTGATGGACAAGCTCTCCCGGCTGCTCGGCGTGGCCCCGGCCATCCGGCAGGCGATCGGGGAGGGACTGCCCGTCTACGGCACGTGCGCCGGGATGATCATGCTGGCCGAGTCGATCGCCAACCCGATCGCGGGGCAGCAGAGCTTCGGCGGTCTGGACATCACCGTGCAGCGCAATGCCTTCGGCGGGCAGGTGGAGTCCTTCGAGACCGCCCTCGAGGTGCCGGAGGTCTCCGGGGACCCCGTGCACGCCGTCTTCATCAGGGCCCCCGCGGTGCTGCGCGCGGGACCGGACGTGCAGGTGCTGGCGACCGTGCCGGCGTCGCGCTCAGGAAATCCGGAGCGCCCGGCCGGGGATGTCCCCGTGGCCGTCCGGCAGGGCCGCCTGCTGGCCACGAGCTTCCACCCGGAGGTCACCGGCGACTGGTCCTTCCACCGCTACTTCCTGGAACACGTGATCCGCTGACCTGAGCCCACTCCCTCAGCCCCGTCCCGTGCTCAGGAGCCCTTCTGGCTCATGGCCTCCTGGATCGGGGTGCCGTCGAGGAGGATGTCGGCGGTGTCGACGCCGGCATTGGCCAGGGCGGTGTTCTCCAGCTGGGCGATGATGCGCGGATCGTCGCAGGTGCCGGCGGAGATCGGGGTGCCGGTCAGGTCCACGGTCACGGTGTCGCCGGAGATGGAGACCTCCGTGACCTCGAGCTCGGACTGGTAGAGCGAGTTGGTCAGCCCGGAGCCGACCTCGTACTCGGTCTGGTCCAGCAGCACCTGGAGGCCGGCTTCCACGAAGGACGGGTCACCCACGGCTCCGGCGCCCGAGACCGGGGCGGTGGACTCCATCAGGCTGCTGTCTCCACACCCCGGGAACTCGATGCCCTCGAGGTTGTCCATCGCCACCCAGTACACGGTGGCCTCCGTGGCGCCCTGGGCGGTCTCCGAGGCGGACGGTGAAGCGGAGGGCGAACCGGACGGGGCGGAACTGGCCGAGGGGGACCCGGTGGCAGAATCGCTCGGCGACGCTGACTCCGTGACCGGCATCGACTCAGTGGCCGACGCGCTGGCGCTGGCGGTGTCACTCGGGGCGGCGGTGGGGCTCTCGGGGGCCTCTTCGCCGCCTGGTCCGCAGGCGGTCAGGCCGAGGGACAGCACGGCGGTCAGGGCCGCAGTGGCAAGGATCGGGCGTCGGGCGGTTCGCGTCTGACTCATACCCCTGAGCCTAGACGAGGCTGGCGCCTAGACTTGCCCCATGATGGACTGGATCGCCTCCCTGCCGCTGGTCTGGGCCATCCTCCTGTTCTGGGGCGGCGCCCTGTGCCGCTCCACCGCCACCTACGCCCTCGGCCGGGGGATCGCCGCCGGGGCCGAACACACCGCTCTGCGCCGCTACATGTCCGGCCCGGTCTACCTGCGCGCCATGCGGTTCATCGACCGCTGGGGGCCCTGGGCCATCCCCTTCTGCTTCCTGACCGTCGGCATCCAGACCGCTGTCATCGGCACGGCCGGCGTGACCCGGATGCGGTGGCGCCGGTTCCTTCCCGCCGCCCTGCTCGGATCCCTGATCTGGGGCATCATCTACGGGACCATCGGCATGGCCGTCGTCTGGGCGGTCATCACCACGGCCCTGGCGAGCCCGGTGGCGCTGCTTGCGCTGGTCCTGGTGCTGGCCGGCGTCGTGGTGCTGATCCTGTGGCGCACGGGTGGCCCCGCCCGGTTGCGCGCCTCGCGTGCCCAGCGCAGGGCCCGCCAGACGGCCCAGGTTCAGGCGGACACCACGTCCGACGCCGGCCGGTAGTCCAACTGCGGGTCCAGCCCCAGCGGTCCGGACACGGCGTCGGTGACCCCTTGATGGGTGAGGACGCCCTCGTGGGCGTTCAGCCCGGACAGCAGCCCCTCGTCCGCGGCGAGGGCCTCACGCCAGCCGTGGTCGGCGATCTGCAGGAGGTAGGGCAGCGTGGCGTTGGTGAGGGCCGCCGTCGAGGTCTGGGGGACGGCCCCGGGGATGTTGGCCACGCAGTAGTAGATCTGCTCACCCACCCGGAAGGTCGGTTCCTGGTGGGTGGTGGGCCGGGAGTTCTCGAAGCAGCCGCCCTGGTCGATCGCGATGTCCACGAGTACCGAGCCGGGGCGCATGGACGCCACCATGTCCGCGGTGACCAGCTTGGGGGCGGCCGCACCGGGGATGAGCACCGAGCCGATCACCAGGTCGGCATCCGCCACGGTCTCGGCGATGTGCATCTTCGAGGAGGCCAGCGTGTGCAACCGCCCCTGGTGCGCGGTGTCCAGCTCGGTGAGGCGGTTGAGGTTGATGTCCAGCACCGTCACGTCGGCGCCCATGCCGGCGGCGACCACGGCGGCGGCCTCTCCGGCGACGCCGGCCCCGATCACCGCCACGCGCGCCCGCCGGGTTCCGGGCACGCCGCTCATGAGGATGCCGGAGCCGCCCTGGGCCTGGGTCAGATGGTATGCACCGGCCAGGGGAGCGAGGCGTCCGGCGACCTGGCTCATGGGGGCCAGCAGCGGCAGGGCGGGGCCGCGGGTGACGGTCTCGTAGGCGATGGCCGTGGTGCCGGAGTCGAGCACGGCGTGAGTGAGCTTCGGATCGGCGGCCAGATGCAGGTAGGTGAACAGCGTCTGTCCCCGGCGCATCAGCTGCCATTCCGGGCCCACCGGCTCCTTGACCTTGAGCACCAGGTCGGCCTGGTCCCAGATCTCCTCGGCCGAGGGCACGATGCGGGCTCCGGCCCGCCGGTAGTCCTCGTCCGGGGTGCCCGAGCCGAGGCCAGCCCCCGACTGGACCATGACCTGGTGCTGGTGGTGGACAAGCTCCGTGACGCCGACGGGGGTGAGGCCGACGCGGAACTCGTTGTTCTTGATTTCAGTGGGGACGCCGATGAGCATGATTCGACGTTAGCCTGCTGGGCCCGTTTCGGGGAGGGGCGGTGCCGGCACCATACTGGGCACGTGGACTACGAGATCATCACCACCGTCATCGCCGGGCTGCTGTTGGTCGTGGCCGTGCTCGGCACCATCATCCCGATCCTGCCCGGTTCCGTCCTGACCGTACTCACGCTCATCGGCTGGGCCTGGATCCTCGGCTCGCCCGCCGCCTGGACCGCCGCGATCATCGGTTCGGGTCTGGCCATCGCCGGCCTGAGCGCGTCAGCAGTACTGACCGGCCGGAAGATGAAGCGCGAGCAGATTCCGAGCGGTCCCGTCCTGGTGGGGGTGGTGTGTGCGATCGTGGGAATGTTCGTGATCCCCGTGGTCGGACTTTTCGTCGGCTTCGCCGTGGGCCTGCTGGCTGCGGAGTTCGCCCGGCGCCGGGATCTGAAGGCCGCCGCGCGGTCTTCCTGGGCGGCGCTGAAGTCCATGGGACTCGGCATCCTCGTGGAGTTCGGCTGCGCCTCGCTAGCCGCCTCGTCCTTCGCCATCGGCACCCTGGTGCACTTCCTCAACCGCTGACCCACCGGGCGATGCCCGGCCATGGCGATCGGCCGGCGTCGGGCCTAGCCTTGCTCCATGGGAGTGATCGGTGGTTTCCCCATCCTCGCCACGGCCGACCTGCCGCGGTTGGAGGCTTTCTACCGGAGTGCGCTCGGCGCCGATCGCACCTTCGCGTTCCCGGATGGGCGTGGCGCGGAAGACTACGTCTCGCTTGACTTCGACGGGTCGAAGCTCGGCATCGGCCGGGTGGACGTGGTTCCCCCGGAGGCGGGCTCCATCTCGCTCTGGTTCTATGTGGATGACCTGGACGACGCCTACCGCAGGGTGCTGGCGGCCGGGGGTTCCTCCGTGGCACCTCCCCGGCCCACCCCCTGGGGGGAGCGTGTGGCCGAGGTGCGTGACCCGGACGGGTTCCTGCTGTACCTCGCCACCCCGCCGGACTGAACCGGCGCACCGGCCGGAGGGAACGGGCCGGAATGCACGACGGCGGCACGTCACCTTCCGCAGGTGACGCGCCGCCGTCGTTCATTCGCTTTCAGGGCGGAGATCACTGGTGATGTCCGCCCGCAAAGCGCTGGGGTGGGCCGGTCAGATGATCGGGCGGCCCGCCTTCTTGGACTCCGAGACGTCGCGGAAGAAGCCGCGCGCGATGAAGAACAGGACGAAGGCCACGATCACGGGCCACATCAGTACGTACACAGTCAGCAGAACTGTTGTCATGGTGGTTCCTTTCTGGTTCGTCGCGGCTGGTCAGTCGCGCTGGGAATCGGTCGAGGTGGATCCGCCGGAGGTCTCCGACGCCTTGGCGGCAGCGGCTGCCGCCACGATCTGCTCGGCTGTCTGCGGGGTGTCCGGATCGAAGTCGCCGGTGATGTCCTTGATGACGTCGAAGTCGAAGTTCTGCTTCGACCGGACCGACATCAGGTAGCAGACCAGGAAGGACACCGCGTAGGCGACCAGCGAGGCGGAGAGCACCGTGTAGTCGCGCAGGCCGCCGGTGAAGATCCCGGCGAACGTGAAGGGCGCGGCCGCCACGGTGGCGATCCCGCCGACCCAGATCGCCGGCTTCAGGCCGAAGAAACCGAAGGACATGATGCCCAGCACCACGCCGATGCCGACCGTGGCCAACAGCTCGACGCTGAAGCCGAGGGCACCGGTGAACGGGATCCACTCGAAGCGCACCGGCAGGAACGCCACGAGGGCGGCGAGCACCGAGACGGAGAAGGCCGCGTTGGTGACCTTCGGCCAGTAGAACGAGGCGATGACCGGGAACACCAGGCAGCCCCACAGGGCACCGACGAAGACCAGCAGATCGAGGATGTTGAACTGCGCCGTGGCGAAGTACAACCCTGCGCCCGTGGCCACGATCATGCTGATGCGGCCGACCAGCAGCATGGTCTTCGGGTTGGCCTTCTTCTTGCCGACGGACTGGCCGTAGATGTCCGCCATGACGATGGAGGACAGGGCGGCCAGGTCCGAGTCGGCGGTGGAGGACAGGGCGCCGATGATCATGATGAACGCCAGGGCCAGCAGGATCGGGCCGAGGTACGTACCGGCCATCTGCGGGATGAGGTTGTTGACGTCACCGTTCATGGGCTCAACACCCAGGTACAGCGCCATCACGCCGAGCATGCCGATGCCGATCACGGCACCGCCGTAGCCGATGGTGGCGGTCACGAAGGTCGGCTTGATGAGATCCTCCCGCACGGCGAACAGGCGCTGGGCAATGGTCTGGTTGCCGATGGCGTAGGCCAGGACGGCTGCGATGTACGGGGCGCCCTGGTTCATGAAGGCGTCAGAGGAGAAGAAGTTCTCCTGCTGCGGCGTGACGTTGCCGGCAGCCACGCCGGCCTCGAACATGCCCGGTCCACCGGCCACGAAGAAGATCACCGGGATGATGATGACGGCCGCGCCGAGCATGAACATCACCTGGGCGAAGTCGGTCAGCACCGACGCGCGGAAGCCGGACCATAGGGTGTACATCAGCACGCCAGCGGCCACGATGACGATGCCCGCGCCGAAGCTCAGCGGGGACAGCATCGAGATGAGGGCGCCGCCGGCGATGAAGTTGGAGGTCAGCGAGATCAGTGAGCCCAGGACGTTGGATCCGGCCAGCATCAGCTGGGAGGACCGTCCGTGGCGTGCGTACATGACCTCGGCCAGGGTATGGGCCTTCGGGGCAACCTTGCGGATGCGCTTGCCGAAGGGGTAGATGAAGAGGATCATCAGGGCTCCCCAGAGCCCGTAGTGGATGGGGCCGGAGATGCCGTACGTGTAGCCCGCGGTGGCGGAGGCGTACATGGACGAGGCCCAGATCCAGGTGGCGGTCATCGATGCCGCGGAGATGCCGAATCCGATGTTGTTGCCGGCGGTCATGTAGCCGTCGGCATTCTCCTTCTTCCGGCTGATGCCCACGGACATCCACATGGTTCCGCCGTAGAAGAGGACCAGCAGCAACACCACTGCCAAAATTCCTAATTGATTGAACTCCTGAGCGGGTGGCATCCCGGTCCTTTCATCTCGGCGACAATGACAGCGGCCCGCGATGTCGTTCCTCGCGGACCGTGGTAGGTACCCGTCTCCGGCTACCGGCGGCCCCCTCGGGCCGCTTGCGATGGCCCCGTTCGGGCCTCGCGGCGACCTTTCAGGCCGCCTCCGGCGGGAGCCATGTCAGCGGGTCTGCATGTCGTGTCCATGCACCCTGCTGGGCTCTCTCGTACCGGTGTTGGAAATGATGCCAACCGCTGAAGTCTCTCATGTTTGCAACCGCAATACCAGTTCGGATGGCTGATCTTGAAGTAAAGCGCCTTGTCAGAAAGGTGTTTCCAGCGTCTTCACAGGCGGTCACGGGCTGGCTCTGGGTTGGTCCCAGGAGGGCGTGGGCGCGCGGTGTCTCTAGCGAATTCGAAGGGTGGCCAGTGACGGAGTATGATGGCTGAGCGCCTTCCGGCGATGCGTCGGGATCCGCGGGGCCTTAGCTCAGTTGGTAGAGCGTTTCGTTCGCAATGAAGAGGTCAGGGGTTCGATTCCCCTAGGCTCCACAGAAGTGATGAGTCGAGACGGGGGTTACACCTGAGTCGAGTCATCAGTGAAAGAAGAACGGGAGTCCGGCCATCGGCCGGGCTCCCGTTTCTCATGACATGAGCGTCTCGAACGCACGTCTGGGCGAACGGCGAACCAGTCAGGAATCGAGAAGCGCCCCGGGCGGCACCGCCGTTAGTGTGATCGGCACCAACCAGGTGAGACCGAGGAGAAGCGACGATGACGACCAAGGGTGACACTTCAGGAGGATTCTCCGTGCAGGAGCGGGCCGCGATGAAGGAGCGCGCTGCAGAGCTGAAGACGGACGCCAAACGGGCCAAAGGAGCGAAGAAGGCGGCTGCGGACGAGGCGGACCTTCTCGCCAAGATCGCGCAGATGCCCGAGGGTGACCGCGGGATGGCCGAACGGCTGCACTCGATCGTCGCCGCCGTTGCCCCCGATTTGGCGCCCAAGCTCTACTACGGTCAGCCCGGGTACAACCGGGATGGGAAGGTCGTGGTCTTCTTCCGCAGTGGGCAGATGGACAAAGAGCGCTACTCGACCTTCGGTGTCAGTTCGAAGGCGGCCCTCGACGAGGCTGATGGCTTCTGGCCGACCTCCTACGCCCTCATCGATCCGACCGAGGAGGCCTGGGAGCGGCTCGCCGATGTCGTCCGGCGCGCGGCGGCACCGGAATAGCAGGCCCTATTTCGCCGCCAGCTCCGGGTGGAACTTCGCGGTGACCTTCGGATGCGCGCGGACGAAGCCCTTGAGCATGTTGGAGCCGAACGAGGCCAGCATGGGGTTGTCCGGATCGTCGGAGACGCCGCGGGCCTCGGCGGCCAGTTCGGCCGGCAGTTCTACGGGGTCGATCACGGCGTCCAGGCGCGGGGAGTAGAAGAACGGCACGGAATAGCGGTCCACGCCCTCGTCCGGGGCGACGGCCCGGTGGATGGTGGCCATGAGGTAGCCGTTGGTGGCCACCTCGAGCATCTCGCCGAGGTTGACGACCAGGGCGCCGTGGATCGGCTCGACGGGCAGCCACTCGTCCTGCCCGTAGGGGCGCACCTCAAGGCCCCCCACCAGGTCCTGCAGCAACAGGGTGATGAAGCCGTAGTCGGCATGCAGGCCGACGCCCTGAGTACCGGCCTCCTTCACGCCGCCGACGTAGTGGGCCAGTTTGCCCATCCACGCGCGGTCACCGCTGAACGGCTCAGAGAAATGGTTCTCGTCCAAGCCGAGGGAGACGCACAGCGCCTTCAGCAGGTCCTCGCCGACGCGATCCATGAGACCGGTCCAGTCCATGGCCGCCCGCTCGAGTTCGGGCATGTCCGCCGGCCACTGGTTGGGGCCCTGCAGGTGCCAGTACTCCTCGCCGGGCTTGATCTGCTCGGCCGGGACCGGGGCGCGGTCCGGGGAGAAGTCGATCTGCTCGCGCGAATCCGGGCGTCCCTGGGTGCGCTCGGAGCCCACCGAGGAGTAGCCGCGGTAGTGCGGGGAATTCTGGTTGTGCAGGGCCAGCTTCTGCTCGTCCGGCCGGGCGAAGAACTCGGCGGTGACGCGGAACAGGTCGTCCACCTGGCCGGCGGCGGCGCCGTAGTTGACGATCTGGAAGAAGCCCACGTGGTGGGCGGCATGGCGCAACCGGTCCAGGAAGTCCGGGGCGAACGAGCCGCTCGGCGCCCGCATGGTGGACAGGTCCAGGACCGGGATGTCCAACGGTGCACCGGTGGTGGTGGAGTCGTCAGAGAGCGCAGAAGTCATGGAACCAGTCAACGACGCCGGCCGGCGCCCACGCTTCTACGTTGCCTTGCGCTACCCCGGGTGACGGCATTTCGTCACATGGTGGCGTTCGGCGCGCCAGTGGTCTTTAATGCCCACTCCAGGAAGGCCTGCCCGGCTTCCTCATGCCGGCCCTCGGCCGTCCCGAAGCCCTCGGCGGCCAGGTCCTCACTGGTCATCACCGGGTACGGGGTCTCCGGGATGCCGTCCTCATGCCGGACATCCACGTGCACCACCGGCGCCCCGCGTGCCTGCAGCCAGTCAGCCATGGCGTAGTCCGTGCGGGAGTCCCCGCAGGTGAACCAGCGCATCGGCAGTTCCCCGTCGGCAGCGATCAGAGCCCAGGAGCGCTCCGCACCCCGGTCCTTGCCACTGGAGGCATGCTCGACGTCCGAGGAGATGATGGTCGAGTCCAGCTGGAACGCGTCGGCGGTTCGATCCTCGGCGAGGAGGTCGGCCACGCGAGCCTCGAAGTCGCGCTGACCTGCCCGGTAGCGCTCCGGGGACTCGCCCACGTTCATCTCGGCCGAGAACATCGCCAGCTTGGTGTCGTCGTAGAACATGGTGTCCGTGTAGTCGCCCACCAGCCGGACCAAGCGGGACTCCAGGTCCGCTGGGAGCCTCATGCCGGCGTCGACCTCCATCCATGCGGGCACCCCGTGGCCGCGTGTGGCCCGGGGCAGGCCGGCGTCGGGACCCCCACCGGTGGCACCCCGACCGCTCTCGCCGCTCAGCGGGCTTGCGGAGGCCGGAGCGGCGAGGTCGGCCAGAGAGGCGAAGGAGAAGTGGACCGCGCCCTTCTCGCACACCGCATGGAACCGGGCGTCGCCGGGCAGTCCGGCGGCCAGGAGCGGGGTGGCCGCGTGCTGCAGCACGAAGTCGGCGGACCGGCCGGTGTTGAACACCACGGGGATGCCTTGGCCCGCCAGGGACACCAGTGCCGTGACGATGCCGTCCGGCACCCGGCGGGTCTCGGGAGAGGCGATGGGACCGTCGACGTCCAGGAGCAGTCCAATCGGGGGCACAGTGCGCATGCCACCAGAGTAGGGGGTGGGCCGGATGCCAGACCGTGGTCCGTCGCCTAATGTGGTGCGGACTACAGTCCACGCGCACCGAAGGGGGCCCCGTGTCCCACCCTCAGTTGCCTCCGGACGTGGACCCGCGCCAGGAGCCGGATGGGCGGCGGATCTTCACGGAGCACGATCTCGGCCGGTATTTCGGGGTGGTGGACCCGAAGGTCCTGCAGCGGGACCGCCGCCGGCGTCACCGGCGGCACGGGATCGTCCTGCTGATCGTCGCTCTCCTGGTCTCCGGGGTGACCGTCACGGCGTACCAGGTGCTGCAGGGGACCTGGAGCATCCCGGGATGGGAGGCGGCCCCGCCGGAGGAGCCCCTCCTGTGCCCGGCGGGGGAGTTCGACTACTCGACCGAGTCCACGGTGACGGTCTACAACGGCACCACCATCGGCGGGCTGGCCGGGGACGTGGCCAACGCGCTCGAAGAGCGTGAGTTCGTGATCGGCGGGGTCGGCAACAAGGGGTTCACCACCTCCAACATGGTGGCCGTCATCATCTCCGGCCCGGACGCGCGGGACACGTCCCTGGCGGTGCAGCGGAACATCGAGGGCTCGGTCTACCTTCCGGACGCCCGCGAGGAGGCCACAGTAGACGTCATCATGGGCACCCAGTACGAGGGCCTCGTACCGGCGGACGGGGTCAACACCGCATCCGGTCCGCTGGACTGCCAGCGGCTCGAGACCGAGGCCCCGACGGCGGCGCTCGGCTGAGCGCTCGGCTCACCGGCCCGGTGCGTCTGACCGTGGTGGGGTAGGTCCCCGTAGTCCGATCCGTCGCACTGCACTCGGCTCAATAAACAAGGCAGAAGTACACATTCGACCGGTATTGATATGTTCAGGGTTCTAATATGGCCCGAACTGGTCTTTCACTTGTGAGTCATGCCATCCCTACGCTGGATCGACCACGCCGCGCTCACCGAGCGTGGCGCAGAGCGGGCCGGCCCGGCCCAGGATGGCATCGGAGAGGGGGTGGCGTAGTGGACCTGCGCCAGATGCGCTATTTCGTGGCCGTTGCCGAGGAACGGCATTTCGGGCGGGCGGCCGAGCGGCTGCACATGGCCCAACCGCCGCTCTCGCAGCAGATCAAGCAGCTGGAGACCACGCTGGGCACCCAGCTCTTCGAGCGCACCACCCGCCGGGTGGACCTCACCGATGCCGGGCAGCTCATGCTGGAGCGGGCCCGGCAGATCCTGGCCGATGTCGAGGCCCTGGCCAAGGACGTCCGCGAGGTCGGTGCCGGCGCTGCGGGCGTGCTGCGCGTCGGATTCGTCGGCTCGGCCACCTACCGGGTCATGCCTGCGGTAGTGCAGCTGGCCCGGCGCGAGCTGCCCGGGGTCCGGCTGCATGTGATGGGGGAGATGCTCACCCCGCAGATCGAGCAGGGGTTGCTGGAGAACCGGCTCGATGTCGCCGTCCTGCGCCCGCCGGTGCAGTCCTCGGAACTGTTGCTCGACGCCCTCGAGGGGGACAGTCTCGTGGTCGCCCTCCCGGCCCACCACCGGCTGGCCACCGCCGGCGGCCCCGTGCCGCTGGCCGAACTCGCCGGGGAGGACTTCGTGAGCTACCCGCAGGGGTCAGCCGTCGCCACCATCACGTCCGAGGCCTGCCGACAGGCGGGCTTTCGCCCGCGCGTCGTGCAGGAGGCCACGGAGACCTCGACCCTGCTGGCCTTCGTGGGTGCGGGCATGGGCCTGGCCCTGGTGCCCGACGGCGCCCGGCGGGCCGCGGCGTCCCCCATCGCCTACCGCGAACTCGAGAGTGCGCCCGAGGTCGGACTCGCCATCGCCTGGAAGCACGGCAGCCGCTCCGGACTCATCCCGCCCTTTCGGGCCCTCGCCCACCGTGCCGTGGGCGAGGTGCGCCACGGCCAGCCCAGCCTCGTCCATCCTCCGTCCCCTGACCAGCAGGAGCGTCCATGAAGATCACCGGCATCGAAGCCATCCCCTACGCCATCCCGTACAGCCACCCGTTGAAGTTCGCCTCCGGTGCCGTGGAGACCGCGGACCACGTGCTGGTGCGGATCCACACCGATGAGGGAATCACCGGGCTGGCCGATGCCCCGCCGCGGCCCTACACCTACGGTGAGACGCAGGTGTCCATCAAGAACATCGTCGAGGAGGTCTTCGCCCCGCAGGTCATCGGGCTGGATCCCTTCGACCGGGAGAAGGTCCACGCCGTGATGCGCCGGACCATCAACAACCAGGTCGCCAAGGGCACCGTGGACATCGCCCTGTGGGACCTGGCCGGCAGGACGCTGGGACGGCCGGTGCACCAACTGCTGGGCGGGTGGACCGATTCGATGCGGGTCTCCCACATGCTCGGCTTCAAGCCGGCCCAGGAGCTGCTGGACGAGGCGCTGCGCTTCGGCGAGGAGTACGGCATCACCACCTTCAAGCTGAAGATCGGCCGCCGCCCGCTGTCCCTGGACATCGAGGCCTGCCACGTGCTCCGCGAGGGCCTGGGGCCGGACGTGGAGCTCTACCTGGACGCCAACCGCGGCTGGACCGCCAACGAGGCCATGCAGGTGCTGCAGCAGACCGAAGGGCTCGGCCTGACCCTGCTGGAGGAGCCCTGCGACGCCAAGGAGGCCATGAGCCGCCGCCGCCTGGTCGAGAAGTCGCCGATCCCCGTGGTGGGGGACGAGTCCGTGCCCACAGCTGGAGATGCCTCCCGCGAGCTTCTCTCGGGCGGCTGCAACGCGATCTGCATCAAGACCGCCCGCTCCGGCTTCACCGAGGCCACCGAGATCCTGGGGCTGTGCACCGGCCTCGGCGTGGACGTGACCATGGGCAACCAGATCGACACCCAGGTCGGCTCACTCGCCACCGTGACCTTCGGCGCGGCTCACGAGGCCACCAGCCGCCGGGCGGGCGAGCTGTCCAACTTCCTGGACATGTCCGACGACCTGCTGGCCGAGCCGATCGCCATCGCGGACGGACGTATCTCCGTGCGGGACGTGCCGGGAGTCGGTGCGGAGATCGACGGCGAGAAGCTGTCGAGGTACCGCACCGACCGCTGAGGTCAGTTGCCGCTGACGAGCGGCCGGATGCCGCACAGGCGCATGGCCTGACCGTAGGTCTCGACCATCTGGTCCTCGAGTTCCTCCGGCGTGAACTTCCGGTTGGCGCTCTGGGCGTGCAGCGCGGGCGCGTTGAAGACCTTGATGGCCTTCGCCGAGAGCACCGAGCCGCCGATGGTGGAGGAGAACGCCTTGATGAGCTTCTGGGACTCGCCACCGTGGGCGATGATGGCCACCACGCGGGGAACGCGCTTGAGGAAGCGGTTGAAGGGCTTCACGCCTGCGGCGATCCGCTCTTTCGTGAGGTTCAGGGCGTAGTCCTCCTGGGTCCAGGGGTGGACCAGCCAGGGGATGGTGTACTTCGGGTCCAGGCCCGCCGAGGAGAAGACGCGGAGCAGGCGCTCGGAGGCGTCGTCGTCATTCTCATGGGACAGGAAGCCGGACGCGGTGCCGGGTCCCGGGGCGGAGGTGAGGACCAGGATGCGGGCCTCGTCCACGTCAAGGGCGGGGTCCACGTAGGGGATGGGACCCTTGTCCGTGTCCTCCAGGGAATCGCAGAGCTGGGTGATCGGTTCGATGTTCTCGCCGTGGAGGCGGTCTTGGCTTTCGGAGACGTAGGCGGGATCGGACATTCGGCGCATGGGTGCTGTCCCTCAGTGTTGATGTGTGGTGCTCCGGTCAGTTCAGACCGGTCTGCTGTCCCCCAGTCTACGAGGCGGTTCTCACCCGCACGGAGGACCACTCCCCGGACAGCGGGATGTTGGCGTTCAGCGTGTGCCCACGGGCCTCGATGTCCTTCCAGATGGTGTCCCGGTTGATGTCCGAGCGGCCACCCTTCGGATAGCCGATCCACAGCACCCGGGCGCCGAGCGCGGGCTCCAGCCAATCGTCCAGCACCCCGTCCAGGGACCTCTGGTCCTGGGCGAAGAGCACGACGGCGGTGGCCTCCGTGATCTCGTCCGTCAGCCTCACGCCCTCGGGCAGGGGATCCAGGAGCGCGTGCAGGCCCTGGTGCCCGCCGGCCAGGTGCAGGGTGTCGGTGGGCTTGATGAAGAGCTTCTGCGCGGTGGTCTTCTGAGGTGCGGCGGGGGTGGGAGGCGCGGTATAGGCGGCGGGGGTGGCGGGCTGTTCCGGGGTCGTGGCCATGACACCATTCTGCCCGGCCGCCCCGCTCGGCGGGCAATGCCAACCGGCGGGGATTGCCCGCAGAGTGACGGGGCGGCGAGGAGATCAGTCCTGGCGGGTGGGCTCCACCCGGCCTTCGCTGCCTTCGGCACCGTAGGTCAGGCGCAGCACGCGCCCGTCGGCCTCGAGCTGGTCTCGGGCCTTCTTCATCTTCTCCACCTTGACGGTGTCCCGCGGCGGGAGCTGGATCATCTCCTCGGCCCGGATGCCGGCCTGCAGCTGCCGTGCGCGTTCCACCTCCGCATCCACCTCCGCGCCGAGCAGCAGCACGATGTTGAAGATCCAGAGCACGAAGAGCAGGGCCATCACGGTGCCGATGGCTCCGTAGGAGCTGTAGCCGGCGAACTGCGTCAGGTAGATGGACAGGGCCACACCGGCGATGGCGATGCCGACGAGCGCCACGATCGAGCCGATGCCGATCCAGGTGAACTTGGGCTGCTTCACGTTGGGCGCGAAGTAGTACAGCAGGGCGATCATGGTGATCACGAGCGCCAGGATGACCGGCCACTTGACCCAGGCCCAGATCGGCAGGAACGTCTCGGTCAGGAACGTCAGGGTGTCATTGAGGCCGAGTGGTTCTGCGATGGGGCCCAGCACCCCGGTCACCAGGGTCTGGCTCAAGGCCAGCGAGACCAGGATGAGCACCACCCCGAGCAGCAGGCTGAGGGTGGTCAGCAGCATGGTGCCGAGCTGCTTGACCAGGCCCCTGCCCTCCTCCACGCCGTAGACGGTGTTCAGGCAGCGGGAGAAGGCCTTGACGTAGGCGGAGGCGGACCACAGGGCGGTCGCGATACCGATCACCAACGCGATTACGCCGCCGGTGGCGGAGTTCATCATCGTCTCGACCAGGTTGACCACGAGCGCCTGGTAGTCGGAGGGCACGTACTGCTGGACGAGGTCGTCCACGAGCGAGGTCACCGTTCCGGCGTTGTTGGCCAGCACCAGGGTGATGATCGAGAAGATCGCCAGCAATGCCGGGGCCAGGGAGAGGACCATGTAGTAGGTGAGCATGGCGGCCAAGTCGGTGCCGCCATCGGTCCCGAATTCCTTCAGCGCCCGCTTGAGGGCGTACTTCCAGCTGGCTCCCTTGAGCTTGGGCGGATCATCGGGCTTGGTGCCGTGGTCCGGCTCCGGAGAGTCGGCCGCGTCGAGCGTTGCGTCTATCGGATCCTTGATGGGCACGGGATGTCCTCTCCTCTGCGTCTGCGCGGGTGCGCTGAACCTCGACTCGAGGCCCATGGTGCCACCGATCAGTGAGCCGGCTGCACCGTTCTGGTTCTCCTGCCTGCCATCCTGTCCTGTCTGCGGCGGATCTGAAAGCATCGGCGGAGGATTAAACGGGCCGCGCATGCTCTGGGACCCTGCCGGTACAGTCGAGTTGTTGTGTCGATCGGGCGTCTAGGGCCCTATGGATCCCAGTGCAGGAGGGTGTGGTGGCCGGATCGCTGACCCTGAGGCAGGGGATGCTGGCCGCGCTCCTGACCGCCACCGCGGGTTTCGTGGACGGCCTGGCCTTCATCCACCTCGGCGGATACTTCGTCTCCTTCATGTCCGGGAACTCCACCCGGGCCGGGGCAGACCTGGCCACGGGCGACCTGCTGGGCTGGGCCAAGGCGATGGGCCTGGTCGGCTTCTTCGTGGCCGGCGTGGTGGCCTCCTCCCTGGCCGTGCACCTCCGGACCAGCCGGGCCGGCGTCCGCGAGTCGGCCGGGCCCCGCTCGACCGCCGTCTGGGTCTCCCTCCTGCTGATCCTGGCGGCCGCCGTCTTCGCCTCGGTCCCGGCGCTCCAGGCGGCCGTCCCGCCCGCGATCGCTGCCGGGATGGGGGCCGTGAACGGCACGTTCACACGCGGCGGTGAGGTGACGGTCGGGTTGACGTACATGACGGGCACCCTCGTGAAGACCGGCCAGCACCTGGCCCACGCGCTGACCGGCGGGAACCGGACCGTCTGGCTGCGGTACCTGGCGCTGTGGGCGGCGATCGCCATCGGCTCCATCGCCGGGGCCATGACCTACCGGTGGCTTGGGCTCGGATCCCTGTGGGCCGCCGTCGTGCTGTTGCTGGTGCCCGCCGTACTCCTGGGCGCCCGCCTGCGCCGGCCGGCCTGAGCCCTCTGGGGCACAACGTCGGTTAGGTTCGATGCATGATCAAGTACCTGGGCTCCAAGCGGTTGTTGGTGCCCGTGCTGGGTGCCATGGCGTCAGCGGCCGGTGCCCGCACCGCCGTCGATCTCTTCTCCGGCACCACCCGGGTGGCCCAGGAATTCAAGCGCCGGGGCATCCGCACCACGGCCTCGGACCGGGCCACCTACACCGGCGTGCTGGCCGGCTGCTACATCGCCACCGACGCGCGGGACATCGACCGCGCCGGGCTCGCCGCCATCCTGGCGGACCTGCAGGGAACGACGCCGGCCCGCGGCTATGTGACGGCGACGTTCTGCGAGCAGGCACGCTACTTCCAACCCCAGAACGGCATGCGGATCGATGCGATCCGACAGCGGATCGAGGACGAGTACGCCGGTACGCCATGGTATCCGATCCTGCTGACGTCCCTGCTGGAGGCCGCCGACCGGGTGGACTCCACCACGGGCATCCAGATGGCGTACCTGAAGTCCTGGGCGCGGCGAAGCGGGCGGGACCTGGAACTGCGGGTGCCCACGTTGCTGGACGGGCCGGGGGCCGTGGTGGTCGGGGATGTCATGGAGACCGTGGACACCCTGCCGGAGGCCGACCTCTACTACGTGGATCCGCCGTACAACCAGCACCGTTACTACGCCAACTATCACGTGTGGGAGACCCTGGTGCGTTGGGATGAGCCGGAGCACTACGGGGTGGCCTGCAAGCGGGTGGACGTCCGCGACGAGGACACCCGCAGCGTCTTCAACTCCAAGAGGACCATGCCGGCGGCGCTCGCGGACGTGCTCACCCGGATCCGGTCCGAGCTGGTCATCGTGTCCTACAACGACGAATCCTGGATCACTGCGGACGCCATGGAGCAGTCCCTGCGGGAAGCCGGCCATGAGGCGGTGGCCGTGCTGGGCTTCGACTCGAAGCGATACGTCGGGGCGAGCATCGGCATCCATTCGCCGACGGGGGAGAAGGTGGGGAAGGTGTCCCACCTGCGCAACACGGAGCTGATCTTCATGGCCGGGCCGGCCGAGAAGGTCGAGGCGGCGCAGGAGGTGGCGGGCAGGAGTTCCACCACAAGAAGTCTGAGAGACAGGAGTGACCGTGTCCGCGCCATATGAGATCGAGATGGACCTGCGCTGGTCCGACCAGGACGCGCAGGGCCACGTCAACAATGCCAAGATCGTGACCCTGGCCGAGGAGGCGCGGATCCGGTTCCACGCGTTTCTGGCGTCCCAGCGCCAGGGCAGTGGCGAGGGAGGCAGCATCGTGGTGGCCCGCCAGGAGATCGACTACCACGCCGAGACCCGGTACGCTCCCGCCATCACCCTGCAGGTGTCCGTGGTGAGGATCGGCACCAAGTCCTACACGCTGCGTCAACAGGGAATTCAGGACGGCCGCCCGGTCTTCACGGTGGACTCCATCCTGGTCTGGTTGGACGGTGCGGGCTCCTCGCGGGCGCTGACGGAGGGCGAGCGCGCGGAGTTGGAGGCCTGGTCGCTGCCGGAGGCTGAGTCGTAGGCCACAGCGCCCGCTTCCGGGGAATACCGCCCGCGAGCCCCACGGTTATGCACTCCTGGTGCCCCTTCCGACGAAGGTGCGGCGCCGCCGTCGACCCGAAGGAGAGAGACCGTGACCGAGACCGTGCTGAACCCCGAGGCCGCCCCGATGGAGCCCGTGGACCCGAAGGCGCTGGACCAGCTGTTCCATGACGCCCGCACGGCCAACACCTTCTCGGACGAGCCGGTCTCCGCGGAGACCCTGCGGGCCATCTACGAGCTCACCAAGATGGGCCCGACCATGATGAACCTGCAGTCACTGCGCATCACCTGGGTCCAGTCGGCGGAGCAGCGGGCCCGGCTCGTGGCCCACGGCGGCGGCAACGCGCCCAAGACCGAGGCCGCGCCGGCCGTGGCCGTGCTGTCCTGGGATGCTGACTGGCACGAGAACTTCCCGGTGTTCTTCCCGCACGCACCCGAGCGCAGGGAAATGTTCACGGACGCGGACGCCCGCGCGCTGATCGCCCGCCAAAACGCCTGGCTGGCGGCCGGCTACTTCATGCTCGCCGTCCGGGCGCAGGGGCTGGCCGCCGGACCGATGACCGGCTGGGACTTCCCCGGCGTGGACGCCGACTTCAACGCCGGGACCACCTGGAACGCCTTCATGGTGGTCAATGTCGGCAAGCCCGGCGCCGACGCCTGGTTCCCGCGCCTGCCCCGCCTGGACGAGGAGCTCGCGGTCCAGACCGTCTGACCCCTTCAACTGCAGGTCGAAAGTGGCCCGAATACTCATGGGTAACCCCGAGAATCGGGCCGCTTTCGACCTCCAGGTTCAGTAGTTCGAGGGCGGATCCGAGGCGGGGAAGGATTCGTCCTCCCACTCGTCGGCCCGCTCGTCGTCATGCCGGTGTGCGGCGGCCGCCGCCGCGGCCACTGGATCTTCGGCATCCTCGGCGGCCACGGCCTCCGATTCCTCCAGGCGGTCTTCCTCGGGCACTTCCGGGTTCTCGTGGTCCATGACGACTCCTTCGGGGGCGGGCTCCCAGTCTGGCCACCTCCCGGCGGGCGCGGCAAGTGCTCAGGCTCCCCGCCGGCGGGCCGTGACGGACAGGACCAGGTAGACCAGCGCGCCGGCGAGGAAACCCCAGAACGGCGCGGCGATGCCTGCCACGGTCAGCCCGGAGGCCGTCACGGCCAAGGTCACGACGCCGGCCTCGAGACCCGCGGCGCCGCGTCGCCCGCCGTTGGTGGGCACCCTGACCGCGCCGACCGCTGCTGCATCCGCCGTGACCACGTCCGTCAGGGCCCCCTGCAGCGCTCCGATCAGGGCGACCCCCGCGGCGGCCGTGACCAGCTGTTCGGGGACCGCGCCCAGCAGCTCCACGATGTTCTGGCCGGCGAAGCCGAAGGCCACGAAGAAGACGCCGCAGGAGATCCCGGCCACATAGCGGCGGGCCGGGTCCTCGTGGGCCTCCCGGCCGCAGCAGATCCCGGCGGTGATGGCCGCCAGGTTGATGGAGTGGGCCCCGAAGGGCGCGAAGAGCACCGAGCCGGCCCCCGCGGCGCCGAGGAGCAGCCGGTCGTTCGCGGCATAGCCGTTCGAGTGCATCATGGCGAGGCCGGGGCCGTTCTGCCCGGCCATCGTCACGATCAACAGCGGCAGTGAGATCCCGATGATCGCCTGCAGGTCGAACGTCGGGGTGGTCCACAGCGGCACGGTGAGGCCGGCACTCAGGTGCGGGGCCGTCGTCGTGCCCGTGGCGAAGGCCAGCGTGACCCCCGCCGCCAGCGCCACCAGCACCGCGTACCGGGGCAGGAACCGGCGGCCGAGGACGTAGGCCAGCACGAGGCCGCCGGCCACGATCGGTGCCTCGGCGGACGCGCCCGCGGCATCGAGAACGAACGGCAGCAGCACGCCGGCCAGGACCCCGGCCATGATCGGCCGGGGCAGCGCCCGCATCAGCCGGCCGAACCATCCCGTGACCCCGAGGACGACGGTCAGCACGCCCGTCACGATGAAGGCGCCGATCGCGTCGGAGTACGCGTAGTCGCCGAGGGTGGTGATGAGCAGTGCGGCCCCCGGAACGGACCAGGCCACCACCACGGGCTGACGCGTCACCAGGCTCATGCTCACGCAGATGATGCCGCTGCCCACGGAGATGGCCCAGACCCAGGAAGCCGTCTGGCCAGGGTCGAGTCCGGCCCGTTGGGCGGCACCCAGGACCACGAGCAGCGGCCCGGCATAGGAGATGGCGACCGCCACCAGTCCCGCGACCACGGCGGATACGGACACGTGCCGCCACGCCGGGCGGCCGGCGGTGGTGAGAGGGGGTTCGGTGAGCTGGGTCACGGAGGTCACCGTACGGCCCCGATGTCAGCTCGCGCCAATAGGCAGATCGCGCTCATTGAGACGAGAACCAGGAGTAATCCACCCCCTGGGTCAGCCCTAGGGGAATGCCTGATGTGACTGGAGTCACCGATCTTCAGACTGGCTGGATACGCATCTGGGGAAGCCTCCCGGCCGCCACATTCCACGGGCCGGTGCCGTCCCTCCCCGTCCAGAAGGAGAACGACATGACCGAGAACCTGACTCACGTCCGGGACGTCCTCACGGACGCCGTGGTGGATGATCGCGAGAAGGGCATCATCCGGGCCAAGCGGGAGATCTTCACCGACGAGGAGGTCTTCGAGCTCGAGATGAAGCACCTCTTCGAGGGCAACTGGGTGTATTTGGCGCACGAGTCCCAGATCCCGAACATCGGCGACTACTTCACCACCTACATCGGCCGCACCCCCGTGATGATCACCCGGGACAAGGACGAGAACCTCAACTGCATCGTCAACGCCTGCTCGCACCGCGGGGCCATGCTGTGCCGGCGCAAGACGGACAACCGCACCACCTTCACGTGCCCGTTCCACGGCTGGACGTTCAAGAACTCCGGTGAACTGCTCAAGGTCAAGGACGGCCGCAACGGCGGCTACCCGGAGGGCTTCAACACCAACGGCTCCCACGACCTCACCAAGGTGGCCCGCTTCGAGTCCTACCGCGGCTTCCTCTTCGGCTCCCTCAAGGCAGACGTCCTCCCGCTTCAGGAGCACCTGGGGGATGCGACCACGGTGATCGACTCGATCGTGGACCAGTCCCCCGAAGGGCTCGAGGTGCTGCGCGGCGCCTCCACCTACACCTATGACGGGAACTGGAAGGTCCAGGCCGAGAACGGCGCGGACGGGTACCACGTGACCTCCGTGCACTGGAACTACGCGGCCACCACCGCCCGCCGCACGGCCGGCGACTCCGCGAACAAGACCAAGGCCATGGATGCCGGCAAGTGGGGCAAGGTCAAGGGCGGGTTCTACTCCTACCCGCACGGCCACCTGCTGCTCTGGCAGGAGTGGACCAACCCGCAGGACCGCCCGCTGTGGGACCGCCGCGAGGAGCTGGTCCAGAAGTACGGGGAGGAGATGGCGAACTTCATGATCAACATCTCGCGCAACCTGTGCCTCTACCCGAACGTGTACATCATGGACCAGTTCTCCTCGCAGATCCGCCACTTCCGGCCGATCTCCGCGGACCAGACCGAGGTGACCATCTACTGCATCGCCCCGAAGGGCGAGTCGGCGGAGAACCGCGCCAAGCGCATCCGCCAGTACGAGGACTTCTTCAACGCCACCGGCATGGCCACCCCGGACGACCTGGAGGAGTTCCGCTCCTGCAACAAGACCTACTGGGCCACGAGCGCCAAGTGGAATGACATGACCCGAGGTTCCACCCACCAGATCGACGGCCCGGACGAGCAGGCCGCGGCGCTGGGCATGACCGAGGTCATCGCCTCCGGGGCCCGCACCGAGGACGAGGGCCTCTACCCCATCCAGCACCAGTACTGGCACGGGGTCATGGAGCAGGCGGTCGCCGCAGAGGAGTCCGCCGCCGAGAAAGCCGCCACTGGCGTCCAGACAGCTGACGCCGAGACCGCCGCTGAACCGGCCTTGGCCTAACCAAGACCACCACGAACTGCGAGGAGCTGCTTTCATGACCACCACTGCCACCGCGGTGTCCACTGTCAAGACCACTGAGGACATCATCACCCTCGAAACCGTCCGCGCCTTCCTCTACAGGGAGGCCCGGCTGCTGGACGACCGGCAGTTCGACGAGTGGCTCGAGTGCTACCACCCGGACTCCGAGTTCTGGATGCCGGCCTGGGACGACAACGACGAGCTGACCGAGGACCCCCAGTCCGAGATCTCCCTGATCTACTACGAGAACCGGGGCGGGATCGAGGACCGGGTCTTCCGCATCAAGACCGACCGCTCCTCCGCCACGTCCATGCCGGACCCGCGCACCGGGCACAACATCACGGACGTGGAGCTGATGGAGCGGGACGGGGACACCGTGAAGGTCCGGTTCAACTGGTTCACGCTGTACTACCGCTACCAGTCCACGGACACGTACTTCGGGACCAGCCACTACACGATCGACCTCTCGGGACCCGAGCCGGTCATCCTCGCCAAGAAGGTCGTCCTGAAGAACGACTACATCCACCACGTGGTGGACATCTACATGATCTGATCGGTCCGGCCGCACACCGGATGTCAGACACCCACCACCAGATTCAACCGGATCCACCCAGGAGGACACCATGGGCCATCAAGTAGCCCTCAGCTTCGAGGACGGCGTGACCAAGGTCGTCAAGGTCGGCGACTTCGAGACCATCATGGACGCCGCGTACAAGGCACGCATCAATATCCCCTCGGACTGCCGTGACGGGGCCTGCGGGACGTGCAAATCCTTCTGCGACTCCGGGACCTTCGACCCGGGCGACTTCATCGAGGATGCCCTGACGGACGACGAGCTGGAGAAGGGCTACCTGCTGACCTGCCAGGCCGTCCCGGAATCGGACATGATGATCCAGGTCCCGGCCACCGCCGAGTCCGCCAAGACCTCGGCCGCCGCGTTCACCTCGACCCTGAGCCGGCTGGACAAGCACTCCGAGTCCACCATCTCCTTCACCCTGGACGTGCAGGACCGAGACGAGTTGGCGTACCTTCCGGGGCAGTACGTGAACATCAAGGTGCCCGGCACGGACGCCGAGCGCTCCTACTCCTTCAGCACCGGACCGGACGAGGACCACTCCTCCTTCATGGTGCGCATCACCCCGCAGGGGGCCATGTCCGAGTTCCTGCGGGACCGCGCTGCGGTGGGGGACACCATCGAGTTCACCGGGCCCTACGGCTCGTTCTTCCTGCGCGAGCCCCAGCGTCCGCTGCTGCTGCTGGCCGGCGGCACCGGCCTGGCGCCGCTGATGTCCATCCTGGAGAAGCTCAGCGCCAACCCGCCGGCCCACCCCGTGCACCTCATCTACGGAGTGAGCCGGGAGGCGGACATCGTGGGCCTGGAGTGGCTGCGCGCCTACGAGGAGAGGCTGCCGCAGTTCACCTGGGACCTCATCGCCTCCGAGGAGGGCACTTCCGCGCCCCACACCGGCTACGTCACCCAGATCATCGAGCCGGAACACCTGAACGACGGCGACGTGGACGTCTATCTCTGCGGTCCGCCGCCCATGGTCAACGCCGTCGCGAAATGGCTGGAGACCGAGGGCGTGGAACCGGCGAACTTCTACTTCGAGCGTTTCGCGCCCAAGGAGGCCACCGGCGGCGACGCCGAGACCGGCGCCCCGGCGTCCGCGGAGCAGGTCGAGTCCGCCGGGGACACCCTGTCCCGCTCCGAGGCCGTCTCCTCGATGACCACCGGGCGGCTGTCCTTCCGCAAGGAGGACAGCTACGCGCAGCTGGACGCCCGGATGGGCCTCGAGCTGGCCATCACGGAGCTGATGTTCGGCCGGCTCACGGACGAGCAGCTGCAGCAGTTCCGCCGGCTGGCCGAGGCCACCGCGGCCTGCGTGGGGGAAGGAACGGTCACGGACCCGGAGGAGTACGTGAAGACCAACGAGGCCTTCCACGAGTACCTCTTCACCATCTCGGACAACCCGGTCCTGCTGGAGTCCTACCGCCGGCTGGACCTCAGCGAGCAGATGTTCGCCACGTTCGAGCAGGGCACGGAGATCTTCGCCCGGGTGTCCCAGGACCACGTGGACATGGTCCAGGCTTTCGAGGACGGGGGCCAGGAGGACAAGGAGAGAGCCCGCGAGATCGTCATGGCCCACGCCAAGGACGCCAAGGGCACCATGGCCACGGCCATCGATGCCGTCGAGTCCGGTCCCGGTGCAGACCGGGGGCACGACGCCGGCCAGGCGCCTGCCGCGGCAGCCGCGGCCTCCCGGGCGGTCGCCTGATGGCCGCCCCCTACGCGGGTCAGTTCATCACCCCGGGGCGCTTCGCCGGCAAGGTCGCGGTGGTCACCGGGGCAGGCCAGGGGATCGGCCGGAAGGTGGCCGAGCGGATCGCCGCGGAGGGCGGCACCGTGGTGCTCGTGGACCGCGCCGAGCTGGTCCACGAGGTGGCTGCCGGGATCTCCGAGCGCGAGGAGTCCACCGGGTCCGGGGGATCGGCCACCGCCGTCACGGCCGACCTGGAGTCGTTCGACGGGGCCCAGTCGGCCGTGGACGTGGTGCTGGCCACGCACGGGCGGGTGGACGTGCTGGTGAACAACGTGGGCGGGGCCATCTGGATGCGCCCGTTCGAGACGTTCAGTGCCGAACAGATCCAGCGCGAGGTCACCCGGTCCCTGTTCCCCACCCTGTGGATGTGCCGGGCCGTGCTGCCCTCCATGCTCGAGGCGGGCCAGGGCACCATGGTCAACGTCTCCTCCAATGCCACCCGCGGCATCAACCGGGTGCCCTACTCCGCGGCCAAGGGCGGGGTGAACGGCATCACCCAGGCGCTCGCCATGGAGACCGCGGCGCGCGGAATCCGGGTGGTGGCCACGGCCCCCGGCGGCACCCAGGCCCCGCCCCGCACCGTCCAGCGCGGCCCCGGCCCGGACGGCGAACGGGAGGAGCGGTGGGTCCGGGACGTGGTGGACCAGGTGACCGAGTCATCGTTCATGAAGCGCTACGGCACCCTGGACGAGCAGGCCGCCCCGATCGTCTTCCTGGCCTCGGACGAGGCGTCCTATGCCACCGGGAGCATCCTGCCGGTGGCCGGCGGCGATCTCGGCTGAGCCCGGCTCGGAACGGCCGGCCGGCAGAGGCGTTGTCCCACCGAGCCCGCGGGGGACGGCTCAGTAGACTCGCGCCCATGATCACTGGCCATCACGCCGGTGCCGAGTTGCCGCTCGTCGGCCGGGCCCCGGTCCTCGAGGGATTGACCGCGGCGCTGGACCTGGCGCGAGGGGGGACCGTGCGGACGGTGGTGCTCAGCGGCCCCACCGGTTCCGGGAAGACCGCCACGCTGGACCACTTCCTGCAGCACTGCCGGGCCGTGGTGCCGGACGTGCAGCAGATGACCGCGGCCGGGGATGTGTGGGAGAGCGCGTTGCCCCTGTCCGGGTATTCGCAGTTGATGCACCGGGAGCCGCTGCGTTCCTCCAAGGGCGTCGAGGGGGCCGTGCTGCCCCGGCCGGAGTCCGGGATGGACCTCACCCCGGCACGGGCCGCCAACTTCGCCGACACCCTGGCCGCGCACATCACGGCCCTGCAGTCCCGCTCCTGCGTGGTGGTGGCCATCGACGACGTGCACCTGCTGGACGAGCAGAGCCTGCGGGTGCTGCTGTTCGCCCTGCGCCGCACGCACCGGCAGAGAGTCCTGTTCGTGCTCACCCTGGACCATGCCCGCGCCCACGGCGTTCCCCCGGGGCTGCTGGACCTGTTGAACAGCCATCGGGTCGGGCACCTCCAGCTGGAGCCGTTGGACGCCGAGGACGTGCGGGAGCTCGCGCGCCGGCGGTTCTCCATCGACCTCGGGGCCACCGCCGCCCACGGTCTGGTCCGCCACACCCGGGGGATGCCCCGGGCAATCGTGGAGCTGCTGGCCGAGTTGCCGAGGGAGACGTGGCAGTCCTGGTTTCCGAGCCTGCCCGCCAGCTCGCGGATGCTGGCCCGGGTCCGGGGACTCCTCGAGACCGCCTCGGAGGACCTGGTCCGTGTGGCCGAGGCGGTGGCGGTCCTGGGCGGGGCCGCCACCACGGATGCGGTCGCGCATGTCAGCGGCGTGGAGGCCCTGATGGACGCCCTGGATGAGGGGCACCGGGTGCGGCTGCTGCGCCTGGCCGTCGACCCGACCACGGCTCGGGTGGAGTTCATGGAGCCGGGCGCCGCCGAGGCTGTCTATGGCCAGCTGGCACCCAGCCGCGGCCAGGCACTGCACTGCCGTGCGGCCGGCGTCGTGCCCCAGGAACGGGACCGACTCGGTCACCGGGCGGCCGCCACCCTGGGGGTGGACGAGGGCCTGGCGAGGGAGCTCGAGGAGTTCGTGCGCCGGCGGGCGTTGGTGGGTGCCTGGAGTGACGTGGCCATCTCCCTGTTCGCCGCGTCCCGGTTGTCCGCGGATCCCCGGTCGCGGAGCGAGCGGCTGCTGCGGGGTGTGGACGCGCTCGTGGCTTCGGGGAACATCGCCGAGGCCCAGATGTGGTCCTCGGCTGTGGAGGACATGCCCCCGTCCTCCCTGCGATCCTCCGTGCTGGGCTACCTGTCCACCGCCTCCGGACACAACAACGGTGCCCGGACGCAACTGGAGCCTGGGCGGACAGCGACCCCGAGCGGGAGCCCGCCGCTGCGGCCGCCGTGGCCCAGCGGATGGTGCTGCACGGGGTGGCGTCCTGGGACGGGCCCACGATGGGCCTCTGGGCCGAGCGGGCCATGGCCCTGACCGCGCCCGGCACCCCGGCACACATCGAGTCCGAGGCGATCTACGGCTTGGGTCTCTACGCTCAGGGGCGCACGGTCGAGGCGGAGCGCAGCTATGAGCGGGCCTTCGGGCATGTGGCCGAGAACGCCCAGAAGCAGCGGATCCAGATGGGCTCGGCCTGGCTGGCGTTGCGGACGGACCAGGTGGAGACCGCCCTGGTGAACTTCGAGGCGGCCGTGCCCACGGAGCAGCGTGGCGGATCGCTGCGGATCTCCCTGTGGGCCGAGGCCTGGCTGGCACGGACCCAGCTCACCTTGGGCGATTGGGACGCCGCGGCCGCCACGGTCTCCCGCGCCGCGGTGCGGCTGGAGACCTCACGGATGCCGTTGATCCGCCCCCTCCTCTACTGGACCGCCGCCGAGCTGTGGTCCATGCGGGGGGATTGGGAGCGGGCCCGGCGTTACGTGTCCCTGGCCGGGGTGCAACCGGGGACCTATCGGGCCATGCAGGTGCCCTCCATCCTGGCGCGGGCGCGCTTCCACGAGGCGCGCGCGGACTATGCCAGCGCCCTGGACGCCCTGGAGTCACTCGTGGAGATCGACCCGTGGACCGAGGACCGCGTGTCCTTCTGGCCCTGGCAGGACACCTACGTCAATGCTCTCGTCATGACCAACAGGGTCGACGAGGCGGACCGGTTCCTCACCGGTTTCGAGGCCATCCGCCGGGAGAAACCGGTGCCGTCCGACCTGGCCCGGATGGCCTGGGCCCGGGGCCGGATCACGGCCGCGCAAGGCGATCCGGACGAGGCCCGTGAGCACTTCGAGGCCGCGCTCGGGCACCTGCGCGGTCTGCAGCGGCCGTACCTGCGCGCCCGCGTCAGCTTCGCCTTCGGCCAGAGCATGCGCCGTGCCGGCAAGCGCGGCCTGGCCTCCTCAGTGCTGCACTCCGCCCGGACCCTGTATGACAGCCTGGGTGCCATCACCTACGTGGAACGGTGCGACCGGGAGCTGCAGGCCAGTGGTGTGGACGTCGGTCTCATGGGGGAACCTTCGGTTGCCGGGACTGCCGGGGCCGGTGGTCCCACGTGGTTCGAGCCCGGCGGTTCCACCGGAGCCGAGCGCACTTCCGTGGAGTTGACCGCGCAGGAGCGGGCCGTGGCCGGGCTGGTGGCCTCCGGGGCCACCAACCGGGAGGCGGCCCAGACGCTCTTCCTCGCCGAGAAGACCGTCCAGTACCACCTGACGCGGATCTACCGGAAGCTCGGCATCCGCTCCCGCAGCGCGCTCGCCGCGCGCTACCGCCCCAGCGGCTGAGCCGGCTGACCCTACTGAGCCGGCTGGTCCTACTGCGTCGGCTGAGCCGGTTGCACCGGTTGAGCCGGCCGTACCGTGGGGCCGGGGCGACCGTCGTCGGGCGCTCCTGCCATTGCGGAGGCGACCGCCGGGCACGCGGCCCGCTCCAGGGTGCGCTGACGCGGGACGGCCAGGGTGACGAGCGCCCCGAAGAGGGCGACGCCCCCGAAGATGTAGAACGCGGATCCGCCGCCGATGCCGAGTGCGGCCAGCCAGCCGCCCACCAGAGGGCCGAGGACGCCGCCGATCCGGCCGAAACCGGCCACCCAGGACACCCCCGCGGCACGGGCGTTGGTGGTGTAGTAGTTCGAGCTGAAGCCGTAGATGAGGACCTGGGTTCCCAGCGTGCCGACCCCGGCCACGGCGATGAACAGGAACAGCACGGGGGCGGGGAAGGCGAAGGTCATCAAGACCAGGGTGATGGCGGCCAGGACGAACGTGGTGGCCACGATCCGCTGAGCGCCGAGCCGGTCTGCCGCCGTGGAGGCGATGATGCCGCCGAGCACGGCACCGCAGTTGAGGATCAGCAGGAACGAGAGTGAGTAGTTGGTGCCGAAGCCGTAGCCCTCCATGATGCGGGGCAGCCAGGTGTTCAGTCCGTAGGTCAGCAGCAGCCCGGAGAAGGACATGAAGCCCAACAGGATCGTGGCCACGAGGAACCGGCGCGAGAAGATGGCCGCGAAGCCGCGCCGCGCAGGGGCCGCCCCCTCTTGCTGGACGACCTGCTCCTCCAGGAGGGGGATACCGGTCTGGGCCGAGGCGGCGTGTGCCTGTTCGGTCCGGCCGCGGGAGAGCAGCCAGCGGGGGGACTCGGGCAGCTTGAACCAGGCCAGGGGCAGCAGGAAGAGGAGGGGGGTGGCGCCGAGCATGAAGAGCCCCCGCCAGCCCAGGGGCTCGAGCAACAGGATGCCCAGCAGGGCGGCGATCACGCCGCCGGCCGGGATGCCGGAGTAGACCACGGCGTTGTAGAAGTTGCGGCGCCCGGCCGGAGCGAATTCCGCCATGGCGGCCCCCGCCGTGGCGAGGATGACACCGAGGCCGAGTCCGGTGAGCAGGCGCATCGCGCCGAAAGCGGGCACGGTGGTGGTCAGGGCGGTGATGAACATGCCGACGGAGAACCAGGCGATGCCCCCGAGGATCAACCGGCGGCGTCCGAAGTGGTCTCCCAGGAAGCCGCAGGTGAGTGAGCCGACGAGGACGCCGATCAGGGCGAGGGAGCCCAGGGTCCCGGCTGCGGCCGCATCGAGGGTCCCGATCTGGCCGGGGTCGTCCAGGAGGGTGGAGAGCACGGCACCGTAGATGGTGAGGTCGAAGCCGTCGAAGACGAGGGCCATGCAGACGATGGCGGCCACCCAGTTCGCGGTGCGCCTCTCCTTACGCTCGTTGGGTGTTCTCGGGTCGTGTGAGGTGCTGCCGGGGGCGGGTGAAGGCAGGGTCATGACCGATTCCTCTCGGGTCAACGCTGGGGGACAACGGGCCAGGGCCCAGCGTTGCAGCACGTGAGGTAGATCACATCAGGGGAATGCCCGGGTACACGTCAGGGGGGCGCTCCGGGGGGTCAGGCGACCAGGTCGGCTGGCGTCTGGATCGCCGTCGGATGCGTCTGGACCAGGGGTGCCTTCCGGTGGCGAGGCTCACAGCCGCCTCGCTAGGGTGAGCCCATGATCAATCCCGCACGCCTGCACTCCGACCAGTCGCGGCTGGCTCGCGAGACTGCCATGCTCCTGGCCACCGTCGACTCTCTTTCCGAGGACGAACTGGCCGCGCCCTCGCTCTGCGAGGGCTGGAGCCGGGCCGACGTCGTGGCCCATCTGGCCTCCAACGCCCGCGCCCTGGTGCGTATGGTGGATTGGGCGGTCACGGGGGAGGAGCAGCAGGTCTACCCCTCGCGGGAGGCTCGCGCCGAGGAGATCGCCCGGATTGCGGCGATGCCCCGGAAGGAACTCATCTCCGAACTGGGTGAGGCGTCCCGGTTCTTCGCCGAGCAGTCGGAGCGGCTGGCCGGTGATCTCCGGGCGGAGGAGGTCCGGATCGGGGAGATGCCGGTTCCCGCCACCTCTCTCGTGGCAGTGCGCATCTCGGAGGTGGTGGTCCATCACGGCGACCTGGATACCGCCTGGACCATCGAGGAGGCCGATCCGGACTCTCTGCTCAACGCGGTGGAGGCGGCGGTCCGGGCCATGCGGGTCCGCAACGCGCCGGGCCTGACGCTGAGGACCGAAGAGCGTGATGAGTGGGTCACCGGTGATGGCGCCCTGACGGTCGAATCGGACCGGGAGGGCCTGCTGGCCTGGCTGGCCCGCGGTGAGACGGAAGGCGTCGAGGCCGAAGGGCCGCTGCCGGAGCTGCCGGCCTGGTAGAGATGTACCGCCCGAGCCTGGGCGAGCTGTCCGTGGAGCCCGTGGGACGGCCCCGCCGGGGACTCAGCGAGGCGGCATCTGCTGCAGCGACCAGGTGTTGCCGTCCGGATCGGCGAAGTAGACGAACCGGCCCCAGTCCTGTTCGTCCACGCCGCTGCACTCCACCCCGCGGCCGGACAGTTCGGCGAGGGCTGCATCCGCGTCCTCGATGACCATCTGAAGGCCCTTCTGCGAGCCGGGCGCCATCTCGGTGATGCCCACACCCAGCACGATCGAGCAGGCCGATCCCGGCGGGGTGAGCTGGACGAAGCGCAGCTCGGGGGAGAGGACGTAGTCGTGGTCGGCGTTGAAGCCGACCTGGTCCACGTAGAAGGATTTCGCCCGGTCAACGTCGGTGACCGGGATCGCCACCAGCTCGATCTTCATGTCCATGACGGCCACGGTAGAACCGCGTCGGTGCCAGGACCAGGTCCTGGCACCGCCGCGATCGAGACTCAGGCCGTGGTGCCCGCCATGACCTGCCGGGCCGGGGCCTGGGCCGAGAGGAACTTCCGGTAGGCCGGCAGGGTGAGGAAGTCCGGGTACTCCTCGGCCAGGGCGGAACCGGCGAAGACCTCGAGGGCGTCGTCGAAGCGGTCATTCTCAGACCGTTCGATGCGCGCGAACTCCTCGTCCATCAACTCCTGCACCCACTTGCGGGTCACGGTCCTGGTGCCGCCCCCGGTCACCTCGGCGGAGGACCCGGCGTTGATCCACTGCCAGATCTGGGACCGCGAGATCTCCGCGGTGGCGGCGTCCTCCATGAGGTTGTGGATGGCTGCGGCGCCGTTGCCCCGCAGCCAGGACTCCACGTAGCGGATGCCGACCTCGATGTTCATCCGCACGCCGGCCTCCGTGATGGAGCCTGGGGTCTCGGACACCGTCAGCAGCGCGGCGCCATCGGGGACCACGTCCTCGCGGCGGTTGGCGCGGATCTGGTTCTGACGGTCGGCCAGCACCGCGTCGAAGACCTCCATGGCCACCGGCACCAGGTCCGGGTGAGCCACCCAGGAGCCGTCGAAGCCATCCGATGCCTCACGGGTCTTGTCCGCCCGCACCTTCTCGAGTGCCGCTGCGTTGGCCTCGGGGTCGCGACGGTTCGGGATGAAGGCCGCCATGCCGCCGATCGCCGAGGCGCCGCGCCGGTGGCAGGCGCGCACGAGCTGATCGGTATAGGCCCGCATCATCGGGGCGGTCATGGTCACGTCGGCACGGTCCGGCAGCACGAACGCCTCACCGCGGTCCCGGAAGTTCTTGATGATGGAGAAGATGTAGTCCCAGCGCCCGGCGTTCAGGCCCGCGGCGTGGTTGCGCAGCTGGTAGAGGATCTCCTCCATCTCGAAGGCCGCGGTGATGGTCTCGATCAGCACGGTGGCGCGCACGGTGCCCTGGGGGATCCCGAGGTGGTCCTGGGCCACCACGAAGATGCAGTTCCACAGGCGGGCCTCGAGGTGGTTCTCGGTCTTCGGCAGGTAGAAGTACGGTCCGCGGCCGCGGCGCAGAAGTTCCTTGGCGTTGTGGAAGAAGTACAGGCCGAAGTCCACCAGGGCGCCGGCCATCGGCTCGCCGTCCACCACCAGGTGGTCCTCATCCAGGTGCCAGCCGCGGGGGCGGACGATGATGGTCGGGCGGTCCACGAGCTGCACGCCGCCGAGCGCGTAGTCCTTGCCCTCGGGGGAGGTGAAGTCTATCTGGCGGCGGATGGCGTCCCGCAGGTTGACCTGGCCGTTCAGCATGTTCTCCCAGGACGGCGAGGAGGAGTCCTCGAAGTCGGCGAGCCAGCATTTGGCACCGGAGTTCATCGCATTGATGGTCATCTTCCGGTCCACCGGGCCGGTGATCTCCACACGGCGGTCCTTCAGACCGGGCGCGAGCGGGGCCACCCGCCAGGAGCCGTCCTCACGGATGGTGCGGGTCTCCGGCAGGAAATCCAGGGTGGCGCCGCCGGAGATCCGCTGGCGGGTCTCCTCACGCTTGGCCAGCAACTCGAGTCGGCGCCCGTTGAATTGACGGTGCAGGCTGGCCAGGAAGTCGAGGGCGTCCGGGGTGAGGATCTCCTCCTGCCGGGGCAGGTGCGGTCCGGTGATCGTCACGCCGTTGAGGGTGATGGGCTGGTCGGTGGGGTACATGGGAGCCTCCTCGGGGAGTCGTCCGCGCCCGCCGAGATGACGGTGACGCGGTGCGCGTTCTGAAGAACGCGCGGTGTCAGGAAAGTCGATGGAAGAGCCCCAGGGTGTGGTGCGGGGTGTGATGGGCGACGTCGGCCTTCAAGGTGGGCGCCGGCGTCGGGATAGCTGATGGTGGGGTGGAAGGACGGGCGGCGCCCGGACCATGTGGGGTCCGGGCGCCACCCGCCTTCCGTCCGGCTCAAGGCTTGGCCTGAGCCGACTGGATCAGAACTGGCCGGCCTCGGTGGACCCGCTGAGGGCCAGGGTGGAGGCATCCGGGTTCAGAGCGGTGGAGATGGCATCGAAGTAGCCGGTGCCGACCTCGCGCTGGTGCTTGGTGGCGGTGTAGCCGCGGGCCTCGTCGGCGAATTCGCGCTCCTGAAGCTCCACGTAGGCGGACATCTGGCGCTCCTGGTAGCCCTTGGCCAGGTCGAACATGGAGTGGTTCAGGGCGTGGAAGCCGGCCAGGGTGATGAACTGGAAGGTGTAGCCCATGGCACCGAGCTCGCGCTGGAACTTGGCGATGGTGGCATCGTCCAGGTTCTTCTTCCAGTTGAAGGACGGCGAGCAGTTGTAGGAGAGCATCTGGTCCGGGAACTCGGACTTGACGGCCTCGGCGAACTTCTTGGCCAGCTCCAGGTCCGGGGTGCCGGTCTCCATCCAGATGAGGTCGGAGTACGGGGCGTAGGCCTTGGCGCGGGCGATGCAGGGCTCGATCCCGTTGCGAACCTTGTAGAAGCCCTCGGCGGTGCGCTCGCCGGTGATGAAGTCAGCGTCGCGCTCGTCCACATCCGAGGTGATCAGGGTGGCGGCCTCGGCGTCGGTGCGGGCGATGACCACGGAGGGGACGTCGGCGACGTCGGCCGCGAGGCGGGCCGCGTTCAGGGTGCGGATGTGCTGGCCGGTCGGGATGAGGACCTTGCCGCCCAGATGGCCGCACTTCTTCTCGGAGGCCAGCTGATCCTCCCAGTGCACGCCGGAGGCGCCCGAGGTGATCATGGACTTCATCAGCTCGTAGGCGTTCAGCGGTCCGCCGAAGCCGGCCTCGGCGTCGGCGACGATCGGGACCAGGTAGTCCTCCACGGTCTGGACACCTTCGGCGAACTCGATTTGGTCGGCGCGCATCAGCGCGTTGTTGATACGGCGGACGACCTGCGGCACCGAGTTGGCCGGGTACAGGGACTGGTCCGGGTAGGTGTGGCCGGAGAGGTTGGCGTCGGCGGCGACCTGCCAGCCGGAGAGGTAGATGGCGCGCAGCCCGGCCTTGACCTGCTGGACGGCCTGGTTGCCGGTGAGGGCGCCCAGGGCGTTGGTGTAGGAGCCCTCGGCGTGCTCACTGGTCAGCTGCTCCCACAGCTTCTCGGAGCCGCGGCGGGCCAGGGTGTGCTCCTCCTGGACGCGGCCGCGGAGCTTGACGACGTCCTCGGCGGTGTAGGTGCGTTCAGTGGTGGCCCAGCGGGAGTTGTGGTCCCAGTCGTGCTGGATCTGCTCGGCGCTGGCCGGGGTGTGCTGGGTGTTCTGCTCGGTCATGGCAGTCTCCTCGGGTCTGGACTGACGGATCTGGGGTGTCGAAGCGGTGTATCGCTGCTTCGTTGTGATCCAGTCTTGACTTCGGCAAGGCACCGAAGTGCAGAACCTGAGGAAAAGTTATGGACAATCGGCAGTCTCGTCAAAAACTTCCGAGTTTGCGGCAGTAATCCGTTAGATCGAGGGCCAGTTCTGGGACCGCGATGTATATCTCCATAAATTGAGCCATGGGGTCTTCGCGGGGAAAGCGTCACTGCACGTTGCGGCGTCTCTCGGCCGCTGCCCGTGCCCCGGCGAGGCCCAGCGCGTAGTCCGCGTCGCCACGGAAATCCCTGGCCGTGCTGGGCGGCCCCGGCACGAAGGTCGGACGAACGGTCTCAAGGGTGCCGCTGCCCGAGAGGGCCTCGTCCACGGACCGCGCTGTCAGCAGCGTGCGGAACTGTGCCCAGGTTGGTGGCATGAGCCGGTGCCGCCCCTCCCGGAAGTCCTCCAGGGCGGCGGCCGCCGTCGTCCACCGGCTGTCGATCCCCTCGAAGGAGAGGGCGCCGGGCCGTTGTCCGGGTGGGATCGCGGCGGCGAAGAAGTAGGTGTCGTAACGGCGGGCCGCGCCTTCGGGGGTGATCCACCGGGAGAGGGGCTGCATGCAGGTCACCTCTGGGTGCAGGTCCAAGTCGGTCAGGAGGGTCCCGAAGTCCAGCTCGTGCCGCTCCACGCGGACCCGGGTGTCGACCGGCAGCCCGTCGAGCAGGGCCGCGTCCACGGGCGTGCCGTCCCGGTGCCGTGCCAGGAGGATCCCGGCCTCTTCGAAGGTCTCCCGCACGACGCCGGCAAGCAGTCGTCCGGCATCGACCGGTTCCAGCCCTAGCCGCCGACCCCAGGCCGCCAGGTCGGTGCCGCTCCAGAGCGGTGCCGGCAGGTCGTCGGCCTCGTCGATGCGGCCCCCGGGAAAGGCCGAGACTCCGGCGCTGAAGGCCAGGGCCTTGGACCGGGTGATGGTGAAGATCTCGGGCGCGGGTGCCACAGGGTTCACTGGTGCCGTGCCCGGGCGTAGCAGCAGGACGGTGGCCGCCAGGGGTGGGTACGTGGTCATGTCATGCTCGGTGCGCCGAGACCCACGTGGCGGGGGTCCGGGCGGTGCAACGTCGGCAGCATGGGCCCACCGTATCGGGATCGAGCCGATGGAGGGTCACTGTCCGAGCAATTGCCTCGCGGCCAGCTCCCGGTGATGGCTGGGGGTTCCGAACAGCACCTCGTTGCTCTTGGCGCGGCGGAAGTACAGGTGGGCCGGGTGCTCCCAGGTGAAGCCGATGCCTCCGTGGATCTGGATCGTCTCGTAGGCGGCTTGGACATAGGCCTCTGACGTCAGTGCGTGGGCCATGGCGGACTCGAGGGGGAGGACATCGGGATCGTGGTCCGCGGCCCGGGCGACCTGGTGGGCCGCGGCGCGTGCCAGCTCAACCTGGAGGAGGACGTCGGCAATCTTCTGCTTGATGGCCTGATAGCCACCGATGACCTTGCCGAATTGTTCACGGGTCCGTGCATAGTCTGCTGAGAGCTCGATGAGTCGCAGCGCCCCGCCGGCATTCTCTGAACTCAAGGAGACGGAGGCCAGCCGCAGCGTGGAGGACAGCGGCTCCGCGCCCCGTCCCTCCTCGCCCACGAGGCGGGCGGGGGTGCCGTCGAACGTGATCTGCGCCTGCGGCCGGGTGAGGTCCAGCGTATCCTGCTGCTCCACGGCCATCCCTGCGGCGCCGGCCTTGACCTCGAAGATGCTGGTTCCGCGGTCGGTCCGGGCCGAGACCAGCAAATGGTCCGCCGTGCCGCCGTCGAGCACGTTCACCTTGGTGCCCTGGAGGGTCCACTGACCCCCTGACTCGGACCCGGCGGTCGAGAGGTCCTCGTCGAATCGTCCCGCCGGCTCAATGAAGGCGACCGTGGCGGTTGTGCTCCCGTCGACGATGCCGGGCAGCAGGGACTGATTGAGCTCAGCGTCGGACAGGGCGGACAGCAGGTTCGAGGCGAGGACCACGGTGGAGAAGAACGGGGAGACGGCCAGTGCCCTGCCGAGTTCCTCCACCACGATGTTGAGCTCGACCTGGCCGGCCCCGGAGCCGCCGAACTCCTCGGCCACGGCGATGCCCGTCAGTCCCATCTCCTGCGCCATGCGGGTCCATAACTCGGGGTCGAACCCGGCTCCGGATTCCATGGTCTGGCGTACGGCGGACTCGGGAAAGTGGGTGTCGCAGAAGTCGCGCACCATGTGCCGGAGGGCTGTCTGTTCCTCGGTGAAGACGGCGGTCATGTCATCCTTCTTTCTGGCATCGACAAGGTCCGGGGACCGTTGCGCATTGAAATCAACTGTGGTGTCCATCACGATCTTGGGTTCCAGGCGGCTCCGAATGGTGCGGTTTTTCGCTGGCTGAAATTCACCCCCGGCAACCCCTTGGCATATGTGAGCTTGGTCATACCAATCCAGAACTGAGGAGGTTCTTCATGGCCGAGGCCAGTACGGCACCGCCTGACCAGCGGGTACCCGAGTCCATCCAGCACAGCGTGTTGGCCGAATTCGCGGCCGGAGTGTGCCGCGACATCGCCGGAGGCCTGTTGTCGACCACCGGAGATGACCTCGTGCCCTTTCTGGAGCGGGAGGTCGGACGGCTGCGGCAGGCCCTGGAGGACCCCTTCGCCCTGGGCGAGGGCTCGGAGCCGCGGCATCCGCCGGTGTTCGATCGCCGCGGCCGGATCGCGGTGGCGACGAATCCCGTGGTGAGCCACCGGAATGCCATTGCGCCGCCGATGAAGCTTGTTCGATCCGGCGATGAATGTGAATTCACGGTGGAGCTGCCCCTCCAGTACCAGGGCCCTCCCAGCAAGCTGCACGGAGGTTACTCCGCCGTGCTCCTCGACGAGGCCCTCTGGAAGGCGGTGCGTGTCAACGTTTCCGCCATCAGCTTCACCCGTGAGCTGACTATCGGCTACGAGCGGCCTGTGCCGCTGTTCGAGCCCGTGACGGTCCTGGCCCGCGTGACCGAGGTTGACGGCCGGAAGACCTTCGCAGAGGGGGAGATCTTGGCCGGCGGTGAGGTGTGCTCGCGTGCGCATGGCCTCTGGATATCCCCCCGTCCCCGCGAGTGATGCGGCGAGTGGTTTCGTTCTTCGAAAGGCAGGGATGTGATGAGGATCATAGCTGCGACGATGGTAAAAGCCCCGGGCTGTGAAGCGGTATTGATTTCAACGGAAAGGATGTGCGCGACATGACTGAATCATCAATCCTCATCATCGGTGCCGGCCATGCGGGAGTGCAGACGGCCGTTCGCCTGCGCGAGCTTGATTGGTCAGGGCGCGTCGTCCTGATCGATCCGGACATCGGGACTCCCTATGAGCGGCCGCCGTTGTCCAAGGAACTCCTCAAGCTGGACACCACCGAAGAGGTGATCCCGCTCCGGAAGGACACCTTCTACGAGGGTCAGGCCATCGAGCGCATCAGTGGCACCGTCTCAGCCATCGATGCCGTCAACCACGCCGTGGAACTGGCCGATGGCACCCGGCTCGACTACACCACGCTCATGCTGGCTCCGGGGTCCCAGGCACGCAAGCTGACGTGCCCGGGTTCCGACCTGCCCGGGGTCCTGTCCCTCAAGACCCGCGAGGACGCCCGGGGTATCAAGGCCGTGCTCACCCGGGGTGCACGCATCGCGATCGTGGGGGCCGGATACATCGGCCTGGAGGTCGCCGCGGCCGCCGCGGCCGCCGGATGCGAGACCACCATCTTGGAGTTCCAGGACCGGGTCATGAGCAGGGTCACGTCTGAACCCGTGTCCCGGTTCTTCGAGGGCCTCCATGCCGAGCAGGGGACCAGTCTGGTCTTCGGCGCCGCCGTCACCGAGATCACCGGCGACGGAAAGGTCGAAGGTGTCGTCACCGCCGACGGACAGACCTACGCTGCCGACGCCGTCGTGGTCGGCATCGGCGTGGTGCCGATGCACGCGCTCGCTACGGAAGCGGGGCTGAAGGCCGAGGACGGGATCATCGTGGATGCGGACAGCCGGACCTCCGATCCGGACATCTACGCCGCCGGGGATGCCACCCGCTTGGTGTGGCCCGAAGCGGGGATCAACCGTCGCCTGGAGAGCATCCAGAGCGCCGTAGCCCAGGCCGTCAACGCGGCGAACCACATCATGGGCGTAACGACGACCAAGCGCGAGGTGCCGTGGTTCTGGACGGTGCAGCACGGCGTGCGGCTGCAGACGGCAGGCCTACGGACCCCGGAGGACGACATCGTGGTGCGGGGCGATGCCCAGACGGCGCCGTTCTCGGTGCTCTATCTGCGCGACGGGAAACTGGCGGCCATCGACACGATCGGCTCGCTCAAGGACTTCACCGCCGGGAAGAAACTCATCGCGGCGGCGGCGGCCATCGACCAGGATGCCGCCCGAGACATGAACATCAAGCTCTCGGAGGCCGTCCGCGAACTCGCCTCCGAGGCCCAGTGAAGGAGTTGAACCAACCATGACGAAGGCCACCACCATGACAAAGCTCAATGTCACCGACCGCGAGGGCGTGACCACGGACGTCGACTGGGAGCCGGGTCAGTCCCTGATGGAGGCATTGCGGGACAACGACTTTCCCGTCCTCGCCTCCTGCGGCGGCACCGCCTCGTGCGCGACCTGCCATGTGTTCCTGCCCGAGACCGTCGTAGAGCAGCTCGGCGAACGCAGTGAGGACGAGGCGGAACTCCTCGAGGATGCCGACCACTTCGACGAGGCGCGCTCCCGTCTCTCCTGCCAAGTCAAGCAGGACGAGTCCCTCGACGGCCTAGCGGTCGAGATCGCACCCGAAGAGGACTGACGCCTGACCGGCCCCAGCTGGGCCGCGCCACACCGGCACGGTCCGCAGGGCCTCTCAATCAACCTGGCCGAACGCCGACAAGCACGATGGAGAGTTGGAAAGCACATGGGAATTCTGGACGGGAAAGTGGCCGTGGTCACTGGCGCCAGCCGGGGAATCGGGGCGGAGATTGCCGCCACCTTCGCCCGGGAGGGGGCCACCGTGGTGGTGACGGCCCGGTCGACCAGTGAGTCCCCGGGGCGACTGGACGGCACGTTGGATGAAACGGTGACGAAGATCGAGGCAGCCGGGGGAACCGCACTGGCGGTCGCCGCCGACCTGACGAAGCCCGAAGAGCGTGAGCGGATCGTGAAGACGGCAACTGAGCACTTCGGCAAGGTCGACATCCTCGTCAACAACGCGGCGCTGACCTACTTCACCCCGTTGACCGATATCTCCCTCAAGCGGGTCGGATTGATGTTCGAGATCCAGGTCCAGGCTCCCCTGCACCTCAGCCAGTTGGTGCTTCCGGGCATGCGTGAGCGTGGCGCCGGATGGATCGTCAACATCTCCTCACTGGAGGCGGAGGACCCGCAGATGCCGCCGTCGCGTTTCAACGCCAAGGGGACCACGAGCGCGTACGGGATGTGCAAGGCGGCGCTGGAGCGCATTACCAGCGGATTGGCCGCCGAGGGCTACAACCACGGTGTGGCTGTCACGGCACTCCGGCCGGGAGGTCTGGTGCCGACCCCCGGCATCGTGTTCCACGGTGTAATCTCCGCGGACGATCCGAACGCTGAATCACCCGAGGTGATGGCCGGTGCGGCGCTGTTGCTGGCCGGGCCGGAAGCCCTGCAGCTCACCGGTGAAGTGTACGAGTCGACCTCGCTGGTGCAGGCCAACGGCCGCCAGCTGACGGAAGGGGCAAACCTTGCCTGATACACAGCAGAGCACCGTGGGCGGTCTGGGCGCCCAACCCCAGGTAGGCGACGTCTCGTGGCTCCAGGGCGTCCGCGTCGTCGAGGTCACCACCGCCGTCTCGGCACCCCTCATCGGCCGGGTGCTGGGGGAGTTGGGGGCCGAGGTCATCAAAGTGGAGTCGAGGGCCAAGATCGACGTGAACCGGGCCCGCGTGCCCCGCCCATCGGACCCGGAAGGCTTCCCCGCCCACGAGGCGTTCCAGCTGCTCCACGAAGCCAACGCCGGCAAGCGCAGTGTCACCCTGAACCTCAAGACCGACCACGGCCGGGAACTGTTCCTGGAACTGCTGGGCGATGCCGACGTCTTCATCGAGAACTTCGTCCCCGGATGGTTGGACCGGCTCGGTCTGTCCATCGAGGGGCTCCGAGAGCGCTTTCCGCGGCTCATCATCGTCTCTGCCAGCGGGTACGGCCAGACCGGCCCCCTGCGCACCCAGCGGGCCTATGCCCCTGTGATGACCGCGCTCGCCGGCGTCGAGGGACTGATCGGCTATGAGGACGGCGAGGTCATGGGCTGCTCGTCGCTGGCGCTGGCAGATCTGAACTGCTCCTTCAGCGGAGTCCACCTGGTGATGTCGGCCCTCGTGGGACGGCAGGCCAGCGATGAGGGAACCCACATTGACCTGTCCCAGATCGAGGCGGCATCCATCCTGGCCGGTGAGGCGTTCGTGGAGCACCAGCTGTCCGGCGAGACGCCCGGCCCGGTCGGCAACTCGGATCCGGGCGGCGGCCGGTGGTCCCTGATCCAGGACCCCGAGACCGAGACCTGGACCGGGGCCCGCGGAAGCCGCAACGGTGCGGGCCCGGAGCGGCCGAGCACCGGGAAGATCCTCGAGACCCTGCGCCACCGCGGGGTGGAGGTCGCCCCGATCCTGACCCCGGCCCAGGTGGCCGCCGATGAGAACTACCTCTCGCGCGGCTTCATCCAGTCCGTCGACCATCCGCTGGAGGCGATCGGAACTCTACAGGTCACGAGCGTTCCGTGGCGGCTGGAGGGCACTGTTCCGGAGGTCAGCGCGGTTGCGCCGTGCATCGGCTCTGCCAACCCCGAGGTCCTGGGGCGTTACGTCTCGGAGGACCAGCTGGCGGAACTTGAGAATGAGGGAGCCTTGAAATGACCAACGCACTGATGGCCGGAAAGCTCGTCGTGGAGATCGGCCGGACCCGTGCCGCAGCCTTCGCCGGCAAGCAGCTGAGGGACACCGGGGCCGACGTCGTCGCCCTGCAGGATGACCTCCGCGTGGCCGAGATGACCCCCGGCGCCCGCCTGTACATGGATGCTGGCAAGAGTGTGGCCGTCTGGCGGCAGGGGGACGACCGGGAGATATTGGAGGACCTCATCGCGCATGCCGATGCCGTGGTGACCGACCTCCCTGCCGAGGAGCTCCGCAGCAGGGGCCTCGACTGGGAGAGCCTGCACGAACGCTTTCCCCGGCTGTCCTACGTCGCCCTGTCATCGCTCGGGTGGGACACCGGTGAGGAGGGCGAGGCCGGCGAACTGTCCATGCAGGCGCTGAGCGGACTGATGCACATGGTCGGCCACCCCGACCGCGAGCCGCTGTCCCTTCCCTATGGCATGGGCTCCCTGCAACTGGGGCTGCATGGCGCCGGTGCCGTGGCCACGGCGCTCTACGCGGCCGCCGAATCAGCTCAGGGACGTCTGGTAGAGATCTCCGGCGTGGACGTCCTGGCCTCCTACGTCCGCATTTACGGAGCCGTAGCGAACTACTACTCGATCCCCCTGACCAGGGACGGGCGACGTGCGCCGGGATCCGGCGGCCGCTACCCGTTCGGGTTCTTCCCGTGCAAGGACGGCTACGTCGCGATGATCACCCGCAGCGACCGCGAATGGGCCAGCCTGCTGGCCATGATGGGCAATCCGGAGTGGTCCACGCAGGACCGCTACCGGAACCTCTACGGCATCGCCATGGAGTACCCCGACGAGGTCGATGCCCTGATCGCCCCGTGGCTGCAGGAACACACGCGGGACGAACTGCTGGCCCTGGCCCAGGAGTATGCGGTGCCCGTGGCTCCCGTGCGGACGGTGGAGGAGGTCGCCCAGGATCCGCAGCTGCGGGAGTTCCGGAAGTTCTTCGACACGATCGTCACGGCCCAGGGCGAAGAGATCCTGGTGCCAGGCCGGCCGTGGGCCACGCCGGAGCGTACCTCGCGCGAAGCGCAGGCGGCATCCGTGTCCATCACCACCGAAGGCTTGGGTCGGCCCTCGCACCGTCCCCTTTCCCCGACAGCATCCCTGGAGGTCTGATGAGTGACACCGAAGCACCGGTCCTGATTGAGCGGAGCGGGCCCATCGGCCGCCTCGTGTTCAACCGGGCCGACAAGAGCAATGCCCTGACCTTCGACGATGCCCAATACCTGGTGAAGTGCCTCCGGGAACTCGAGGAGGATGACTCGATCAAGGTCATCATCCTCAAGGGGAAGGGCAAATCGTTCTGTGCCGGTCACGACTTCGACGACGTGGTCGAGGTCTATGGACTGAACAAGAAGTTGCCTGACGGACGTCCGTACCGGATGAGCGTGCGCGAGCGGCTCGTCATCGACAAGCGGCTGGCCGACGAGTACATGGCCTTCCAGTATTCCCAGAAGCCGGTGATCGCCCAGGTCCAGGGCGCTGCGGTGGGATTCGGCATGTACCTGACGGAACTGGTCGACCTCGTCATCTGCGCCGAGGATGCCCGGTTCAGCCACGCCGAACAGCGGCTGGGCTTCGCCGGGAACACGTGGCACCTGAACATGCAGATCCTCACCTACGGACCGAAGCGCACCCGGGAGATGCTCCTGCTCGGTTCGCAGTTCGACGGCAACGACGCCGTGCGGATCGGCCTGGCCAATGCGACCGTGCCGTTGGCGGAGCTGGAGGCCACCACGGAGAAATGGGCCGAACGTGTGGCGAGGAATCCCAAGGATGCCCTCATCACCGGCAAGGCCGTTCACAACATGGCCCTTGACTCCCTGGGCGGCACGCAGCAGTTCATGCGGGGGGCCGTCGGCCACACCCTGGGCACGCTGCTGTCCTTCGAGGACGACGAGTTCAACTTCTTCCGCGAGCGTCGGGACAAGGGGACCAAGGCCGCGTACCAGAACCGCGATGCCGCCTACGAAGAGTCCAACGCCCCCGCGGGCGAATAGCCACACCACGCCAGTGGAGCATCACGACGCTCCGCAGAAATCGAGGAACAGCAGATGTACGACATCCTGAACTACCAAGACAAGACCTGCGTGGTGACCGGCGCAGCTTCCGGAATGGGCAAGGCCACGGCTACCCTGCTGACCCAGCTCGGAGCCCGTGTCTATGCACTGGACATCAACGAGCCGGACATCCCGGTCGAGAAGTACGTCAAGATCAACCTGGGCAGCAAGGAATCCATCGAGGCGGCACTGGCCGAGTTGCCCGACGCCATCGACCATGTGTTCAGCTGCGCCGGCATCGCCGGAGCCATCTACAGCGGCCGGAACTTCTCGGAGCTGGATGTGCTGACGATCAACTTCATCGGCACGCGTCACCTTGTGGACGCCCTGATCGAACGGCTGCCGGAGAACGGTTCCGCCGCGGTCATCGCCTCCACGGGCGGCATGCGGTGGCAGCTGCGGCAGGACCTGCACCTGGAGTTCGCCAAGACCGAGGGCTTTGAGGCGGGACAGCAGTGGTTCGAAGCCCACCGGGATGAACTCGAGTCCAACTTCACCGGGGTCAACTTCGCCTACATGATGTCGAAGGAGGCGCTGATCGTCTGGATGAAGCATCGGGCGTACGAGCTGTCGGGCAAGCATATCCGCCTCAACTCGATCTCCCCGGCGGCCACGGACACCCCCATGGCCGAGGACTTCTCCAAGAATGCTAATGGGCTGCGCGGATCCCACGTCTCCGAGGTGGGCCGCGCCTCGACGCCGGAGGACCAGGCCCGCGCCTTGGTCTTCCTGAACAGCGGTCTGGCCACGTACGTCAGCGGGCAGGACCTCCAGGTGGACTACGCCTTCACCGTCAAGGGCCTCCACGGCCTGGCCTGATCTTCCGACCGACCTGCAGACAGAAAGCACCGAGGAGAACTGAAAATGACCATCACCAACATCGACCGCGAGGCGACAGCCTTGGAGCACGAGGTCGTGTCCAGCACCCCCCGCGATCTGTTCATCGCCGGCCAGTGGGTTCCCGCCGCGGGGCGCAAGACCTTCGACGTCTCGGATCCGGCCACGGAGAAGGTCTTCACGCAGGTCGCGGATGCCTCTCCTGAGGATGGGCGCCGCGCCCTGGATGCCGCGGTGGCAGCCCAAGCCGATTTCGCCGCCACCACGCCGGCCTTCCGCGCCGGGGTCCTCCGACGGGTCGCCGAGATCCTGCGACGGGACATGGAGAAGAACATCCGAATCCTGGCCTGGGAGGCCGGTAAGCCCCTGGCGCAGGGCAGGGCTGAGATCAACAGCGGCATCGACTTCATCGAGCACTTCGCCGAGGAGGCCGTCCGTACCGAGGGCAACTACCAGATGAATCCCGTCTCCGGCGGGCGCATGATCGTCGTCAAGCAGCCGATCGGGCCGTCGATCCTGATCACGCCGTGGAACTTCCCGTTCTCCCAGGCGGCCCGCAAGCTGGCCCCCGCGATCGCGGCCGGTTGCACGGTCGTGGTCAAGCCGGCGAAGGAGACCCCGCTGATTCTCCTGGCCTTCGCCCGGGCCTTCCAGGAGGCAGGCGTGCCAGACGGCGTCGTGAACGTGGTGACGACGAGCGACTCGAACGGGGTCATGGAACCGTTGATCCGTTCGGGCGATGCCCGGAAGCTGTCCTTCACCGGTTCCACGCCGGTGGGCGTCAAGCTGTTGGAGCAGGCCGCGGAGCAGGTGCTGAGCGCCTCGATGGAACTCGGGGGGAACGCGCCGTTCATCGTCTTCGACGACGCGGACCTCCAGGTCGCCATCGATTCGTTGATGCTGAACAAGATGTGGAACACGGGCCAGACCTGCACCGCCGCGAACCGGATTTTCGTGCACAGCTCGATCATCGACGAGTTCCAAAGCCGCCTCGTGGAGCGGATGAAATCCTACGTCCAGGGACGTGGCTTCGATGAGGGCGTCAACCTCGGCCCGCTCATCAACGCGAAGCAGCTGGCCTCCGTGGAGGCCATGGTGAAGGACGCCGTCGGCAAGGGCGCCGCGCTCGTGCTCGGGGGGGAGCGCCTGAACCGTGAGGGCTTCTTCTACAAGCCCACCGTCCTGAGAGACGTCCCGGCCGAAGCCGAGCTGAACCGTGAGGAGGTCTTCGGCCCGGTGGCGCCCCTGATCTCCTTCGAGACGGAGGTTGAGGTCGTCGCCAAGGCGAATGACACCCACTACGGACTCGTCTCGTACGTCTTCACGGAGGACCTCCGGCGGGCCGTCAGGGTCTCCGAGGCCCTGGAAGCGGGCAACGTTGGCCTGAACCGGGGCACGGTGGCCTACGCCGCAGCACCGTTCGGCGGGGTCAAGAAGTCCGGTCTGGGCCGTGAGGGCTCCAAGGAAGGCCTGGACGAGTTCATGGAGACCAAGTTCATCGCATTGCAGATGTGAAGCCCGCCAGTCGGCGCCGAGGGAAACAGTCGCGTGGTGGATCATCACGTGGCTGTCCTCGTGCGCCACGATGCAGACGGCCTGTATCGGAGACGGCCACGGGAAGGACCAAGGGAATGGTTGAGGTGCAATGGTCGGGGGTTCTGAGGACGTGGCGCTTCAGCCGTTCGAAAGCAGTCCTATCCCTGCTGCTCGGAACCCTTCTGGCCGTTTCCGGTTGTGCCGAATCAGCCAGGGACGCCAGTGGGACAGACGATGGCATCACCCTGCGGTATGCGGATTTCACCGCCCCGTCGTCAGGCGTCCACTTCACAGAGTTCACCGATCAGGTCAGCGAGCGGACCAACGGCGACGTGTCCTTCAGGTCCTTCTGGTCCGGCAGCCTCCTCAAGGGGGAGGAGATCGGGTTCGGCATCCGCGGCGGAATCGCCGATATGGGGACGTTGCCCGCCTCCTACAACCCGAGCGAGTATCCCCTGGCCAACTGGATCGCGGGCTTGGCCAGTACAGTCCCAGACGAGGGTTGGCCCAACAACTCGATGATCGCCTGGGCCGCCAACGCCGACTACGTCCTCAACGAGGGGTCCATGTCCCGTGCCTTCGAGGACGATGGACTGAAGCTGCTCATCCCCCGGTTTCCCATGCACGAGATCAACGTCATCTGCCGTACCCCGGTCACCGACCTCGGCGAGGCCGCTGGCAAGAGGATCCGGACGACGGGGCCCAGCTGGGACTCCGAGGTGAGGGAACTGGGCATGGTTCCGGTCTCCATGCCGGTGTCTGAGGTGTACGAGGCCCTCCAGCGGGGCGTCATCGACTGTGCAGCCGCCTCCCCCAAGATCGTGACCGCCTTCGGTCTCTGGGAAGTCGCCAAGCACTACACCTCACTCCAGCTCTCTGGCCAGAACACGGAGTTCGTCGTGATGAACCTCAAGACCTGGAACAACCTGTCCGAGGAGCAGCAGCGGGCGATCCTGGACGCGCGAGTGGCGTGGATGTCCAGCCAGATGCAGGGCGAGAGCATCGATCTCGCGGTGAAGCTCCGGGAGGAGGGACCGCGGGACCACGGCTTGGAATTCCACGAACCCTCCCCGGAGATGGCCGGCAGGCTCTCGCAATTCCAGCGACAGGTCATCGATGACCTGCCGGCGACGGCTCCAGACCGTGTCGAGGATCCCGATGCCTATATCAGTGGCTACCGGAAGTCCATGACCGAATGGCAGGGACGTCTCCATGAACTCGGCTACGAGGAAGGTGAGAGCAGTGATCTCACTGCGTTCGATGACGCCTTGGCCGAACGCCTGTCCAACTGATCGTGAAGTCATGAAGGGTGCCTCTCATGAGCCCGTCACGTAGTAGTCCGGTCTTTGAATGGTCTGGCAGGTTGTCAGCGGTCATCGTCTGCGTGCTGATGTTGCATATCGTCTTTGACGTGGTCGCCCGGAACATCATCGGCCTCACGGCTCCGGGGACCACCGAGCTCTCCGGGCACTGGTGGATGCCGTTGCTGATATTCCTCGGCCTGTCCCATGCGGAGGCCCGCGACGAGCACATCAAGACCACGTTGTTGGCGCGGTTCATGTCGCCTCAGGGAGCGAAGATCGCGAACCTCGCCAATTCGGGCTTCGCCCTGCTGGCGGCATGCCTGCTGGCCATCGGAGCCGGCGACGCGACGGTCCGGGCGATCGCGCTCAACCTGGCACTCTTCGGCGGTATCACGTTGCCGTTGTGGCCCATCAAAGTGATCGTCCTACTCAGCACGCTAGCTTTCGCCTGGGCGATCTTCACCACGCTGACCCGGGACCTCCGGACCTCCTGGGCAGGCCAGCACGATGCTGAGAACGATGAGCCGTTCTCACTCGAAGGAACAACACATGTCTGAGATGGCAACACTGCCCGATCCTCGTTCGGCCGCTACGGAGTTGCCCAGCCCCTCCACGCCCGGCGGACCGACGCGGCGCGGCGGCGATATTGCCGCCATGGCCCTCTGGGCCGTGGTGATCGCAGCGGTAGTGCTCCTCTTCGCCGTGCCTACGCCGGAGATCAAGGGTGCCCTGACCATTGCGCTGTCGGTCGTCCTGATTCTCCTGGGATTGCATGTCGGACTGGCGCTGTTGCTGGCGGGTCTGGGCGGCATCGTGGCGTTGGCCGGCCTCAACGCCGGAATGGTGTCGTTGGCCGAAACGCCCTTCAACACGTCGGCCTCATGGTCCTTGACGGTCATACCCCTGTTCGTGCTGATGGGAACGGCCTTGTCCCGTTTCGGCCTCATGGACAGGCTCTTCAAGGTGGCCCAAGCCTGGCTTGCCTGGTTGCCTGGAGGCCTCGGCGTGGCAACGAACTTTGCGGGAGCCGGTTTGGCCGCCACGAGCGGCAGTTCCATCGGGATCTCGTACACGCTGGCCCGGGCCGCGGTTCCCGGAATGCTGCGGGCCAACTATCGTCCCGCCATGGCCGTTGGCGTAGTGGCCGTCGCCGGAACCCTGGGTCAACTGATTCCGCCCAGCGTGATGATGGTCGTCTATGCGGGAGTGGCTGAGACCCCTGTCGGTCCGCAGCTACTCGCTGGACTCATGCCGGGGCTCATCACGGCCCTGGCCTTCGCGGCCGTCATCGTCGTCATGTCGATCGTCAAGCCACCGGCCCCGGCGGAGGGCGGCGTACCCACGTGGTCGATGCGGGAACGCCTCGCTGTCCTGCCGGGGATACTCCCCGTCCTGATCATCTCGATCGTGGTTATCGGCGGCATCTTCGCCGGCCTCTTCACTCCTACCGAGGCGGGGGCCGTCGGTGCCTTGGTCGCCATCCTCCTGGGATGGGTTGCCTTGCCCGACAAGCGGCCGACGCGGTTCCTGAAGACCCTGATGACGTGCCTGTTGGAGGCTGCTGGCGCGACGGCGGCCATCTTCCTGCTCTTGATCGGCGTCCATTTCCTCACCCGCGTCGTGGTGCTCTCCGGCCTCGCGGAGTCACTGACCACCTTCGCGACGGAGTCGGGGCTCTCGAGTGTGACCTTCCTGCTTCTGTTGGCGGTGGTGTTCATCGTGGTGGGCATGTTCATGGACGGAATGGCCATGATTCTGATCTCTGTTCCCGTCCTCATGCCGATTCTCACCACACTGGACATCGATCTCCTGTGGTTCGGAGTCTTCCTGGTCATCCTCGTTGAGGTCGCGCTCGTGACGCCGCCCGTCGGGATCCTGAGCTTCGTCGTCCACAAGGTCGTGCAGGACCCCGAGGTGAACCTCGGGCACACCATCACCATCGTGGACGTCTTCAAGGGAGCCGTCCCCTTCATCGCGGTGATGTTGGTCCTTCTGGTGACCCTCATCTTTGTTCCCGACATCGCCACCTGGCTCCCCAGCGTCTCCGGCGCTGAGTGACGCTCGGACGCCCCCTGCCGGCCCTGACCGACAGCGGTGGCGGGGCTGACCCGGGCCTGGCTGGTTGGTGAGGGGCGCCCGCCCCAAGATCTGGGACGGGCGCCGCACACCCTGTCACGTGACAGGAGTGCTGTCAGTGGTCAGTCCGACATGAGCTCAGAGATGCTCTGCCTTCTGAGCGACCGGTGCGTCGGCGGCCTGGATGATCGTCGGGACTGGATGGTTGGTGGCCTCGCGATCGACGTGGAGGCTTTCACCGGAAGACGTTACGTCCATGGCCCTGGCATTGGGCAGCCCCTTCCATGCGACCAGGAATCCGACGATGGCGAATGCGACGGCATAGTAGGCGGGCGCGATGTGACCGAAGTTCGAGGACAGCGACGTGGCGACGAAGGGCATCGTCCCGCCGAAGACGGAGAACGCCAGCGAATAGGCGAGGCCGCTGGCGCTGGAGCGGACATCCACTGGGAAGAGCTCCACCAGTGCGCAGCCTGCCGAGATCATGGTCGCGTACTGGAACGTTGAGAAGATGCCCAATGCGACGGCTGCCACCACCGGCCCGATCGAGAGCGAGAAGAAGGTCGGGATGAGGAGGACGGCCAAGCACCCGGACAGGAGCATCCCGAACTGCTTGCGGCTGAACTTGTCCGCCAACCGCCCCATGAAGACCTGACCGACCGCGGCCATCAACTGGGCGCAGACCAGGATCATCAGCGCGGAGAGCTGATCGTATCCCTCGAAGGACACCAGATGGGAGACCATGTAGCCCACCACCATGTAGCCGCAGACGGCGACCAGGGAGACCCATAGGAACAGAGTGAGCATCTGCTTTCCGGACGTGCGGAAGGCCCGCCTGAGAGGTGATTCCTTGGCTGCCGGCCTGGCCGACGCGGAGCGTGCGGGAGCCTTGGTGGCCTCCTTGAAGGCGTCCGATTCTCCGATCCGCGCGCGGAGGATGAGGCCCACGATTCCCAGGGGAAGAGCGACGAAGAAGGGCAGGCGCCACGCGTATTCGATCATGGCCTCGTCTGAGAAGACGAGGGAGATGCCGGCCGAGAGTGACGCGGCCACCGCAGCGCCGAGGATCGTCGTGATCACCAGTGGGGCGGCGTTGCGGCCCCGTCGGCCGACGGGCGACTGCTCGACGACCATCACGAAGGCACCCGTAGACTCGCCACCCACGGAGAATCCCTGAGCCAGCCGGCAGACCAGCAACAGGAGCGGAGCGAGGATTCCCACCGATTCGTAGGTGGGGAGAATGCCGATGGCTGCCGTTGAGACACTCATCAGAAGAATGGCGTAGATGAGTTGGCGCTTGCGGCCGAAACGGTCGCCGACGTAGCCGAAGACGATGCCGCCCACGGGACGGATGAAGAAGGCGACGCCGAAGATCGCGAACGTGGCCAGTAGGTTGGCCACTGGGTCTCCAGGGGGGAAGAAGAGTGCCGCGATGGTGACCGCAAAGTAGGCATAGAGGGCATTGTCGAAATACTCGATGAAGTTGCCGATGGCGCCGGCCCTGCGAATGCGGGCCATTTTCTGTGCGGCGGCTGGGTCGATGGTTTCCACGGAGTCTCCTGGGTTGGGGTGGACGGTGCCATGGTCATGCAGAGGGAAGTCGGCGCGGACCGCCTGTTCGTCAAGATCCCTGAGGAACACCTTCATCAATGGTTAGAGAATATGCATGGTAGGACCATTAAGTATGGTGTGTGACGCAGATCTCATTGTCAAGGGGTGTGGACTCGAACCCCTCGCCCGTTCCCGGTCGATCGGAGTCTGGGCGGCTAGCGGACCATGCACAGGCCGCCGTTGACGGAGATCATCTGGCCGGTGATGAACCGGGAGTCGTCGCTGGCCAGGAACACCATCACCGGAGCCAGGTCCGCGTCCGGTTCCCCGAGGTCTCCGCCGAGCGGGACGCTGGAGTACACGGCGCCGCGCTCTCCGCGGCCCTGGGTGGTCATGGGGGTCTTGATGGCCGGGACCACCGTGTTGACCCTGATGCCCGACGGCCCGAACTCCCCGGCCAAGCTCCGGGTCCATGCCATGATGCCGCCCTTGGTGGCCGAGTAGACGCTGATGTTCTTCATCGGGACCAGCCCGCTGTCTGAGCCGAAGTTGAGGATCACCCCCTGCCCGGCGGGTTCCATGTGAGCCAACGCTGCTTGGTTGGTGATCATGGTCCCCACCAGGTTGGTCCGGACGAGGAAGTCGATGTCCTCGTCGGTGAACTCCAGAGTCGGCTTCGAGCGCTGGACGCCGGCCACATGGGCGAGCACGTCCAGTCCGCCGAGGAACTCCACGGCGGCGGACATGGCCGCCGTGACTGAGGCGCGCCGGGTGACGTCAACGGCGATGAACTTCGCCCGTGCGGCCAGCTCCTCCGGGAGGGAGTCGACCATGGCTTGGCCCTGGTCCTGTTTGAGGTCCATGGACACCACCACGGCGCCGGCCTCGAGATAGGCGCGCACGGTCGACTCACCCATGCCCTGCGCGCCTCCGGTGACCACGATCCTCTTGTCCTGCAGTCGCATACCTGTTCCTTTCCGTTGACTTCTCCCAGGGGTAGGGGGATAGGAGGCCCTGGGATCAGGCGGTACCTTTTCGAGGGGTGGTGTCCAGCCGGAGGGCGATGAACTTGGTCTCGAGGTACTCCTCAAGGCCTTCTTTGCCTCCCTCGCGGCCCAGTCCGGACATCTTGGTCCCCCCGAAGGGTGCGGCGGCATTGGAGACAGAGCCCTGGTTGAGGCCGACGAGACCGGAGTCGATCGACTCGGAGACCCTGAGCGCGGTCTCAAGGTTCTCGGTGAAGACGTAAGAAGACAGCCCGAACTCCGTGTCGTTGGCCTTGTCGACGACCTCCGCCTCGGTGTCGAAGGGGATGATCGGGGCAACGGGGCCGAAGATCTCCTCCCGCAGGATCCGGGCATCCTCGGGGAGGTCGGTGAGGACCGTGGGCTGAAGGAAGTGTCCCGTCGTGCCGTGGCGCTCACCGCCCAGCGACACCCTGGCGCCCTTCGCGACGGCGTCGTCGATGAGGTCCTGCACGGTGGCCAACTGCTTGGAGTTGATGAGTGGGCCGAGGGTCACCTCGGGGTCGAGGCCGTGTCCCAGGGTGAAGCCCCTCATCCGGTCCACCACCCGGGAGGTGAACTCGTCGATGATGCTCCGGTGGACGTAGACGCGGTTGGCCGCCGTGCAGGTCTCACCGTTTCCCCGCATCTTCGTGGCCATGAGGCCTTCCACGGCCTGGTCCATATCCGCATCGGCGAAGACGATGAACGGCGCGTTGCCGCCCAACTCCATGGACATCTTCATGATGTTGGCCGCGGCCTGCTCCACGAGCTTGATGCCCACCGGCGTGGACCCGGTGAAGGACAGCTTGCGGGCCTTGCCGGACCGGATCACCGGTTCCATGGTCTGGCTGGACGTGCTGGTGGTGACGACGTTCAGCACCCCGTCCGGCAGGCCCGCCTCCTGAAGCATCTGGGCGAAGGCCAGCATGGTCAACGGGGTCTCCTTGGCTGGTTTGACGACGAGCGTGCATCCGGCCGCGAGGGCCGGGGCGATCTTGCGGGCCGCCATCGACATCGGGAAATTCCACGGGGTGATGAGTACTGCGGTTCCGACGGGCCGTTTGGTGACGATCATCCGGCCGCCGCCGTTGGGATTCACCTGGTAGGAGCCCTCGATGCGGAGCGCCTCTTCGGCGAAGTACTGGATGAAGGAGCATGCGAGGTCGATCTCCGCCCCGGACTCGGCGACCGGTTTGCCGGCCTCCATGGTCATCATCGCGGCCAGATCCGCGCGCCGCTCCTGGATGATGCCCATGAGTGACATGAGGATCCCGTACCGCTGCCGACCGGTGGACTTTCCCCAGGTGCGTTGCGCCTCGGCCGCAGCGTCCAGGGCCGCCAAGGCCTCCTCACTGGAGGCGTCGCTCACGGAGCACAGGGACTCTTCGGTGGCCGGATCGAAGACGTCGAACGTCTTGCCGGAGGCGCTGTCAACCCAAGCGCCTCCGATGAGGAGCTGCTTGGGGATCTGATCCAGAAACTGCAGTTGCAGGCCGGCGGCGAGGGTGGTCATGGGTGGCTCCTTGGGTAGATGGATCCGTTGGTCAGTAGAGGCCGGAGTACGCCCCTTCCCCGGCCCGTGGGTACCGGGGCCGGGGAAGGGTGCCGGGGAGGGCCGTTAACGGCCTTCCCCCGGGCATGGTCCGGTGTTATCGGGTGGTGGCCATGTCGTTTCCCTCGAGACGTGTGGTGAGCGGGGTGGACGGTTCGGCGACCTCGTCGTCTTGGAGGCCCTGGTGCCCCCACTTGGTCACGGTGAAGATGGCGGCGACGGCGGCCAGGAGACACAGGCCGCCGGCGTACAGGGCAACGAGGTACCAACCGTCGGGATTGGCCACGATGATGGCCGAGGCGATCAGCGGGCCGAACCCGCTGAGCGCGCCGCCCAGCTGCTGGCCCAGGGACACCGCGGTTGAACGCACCTCAACGGGGAACAGTTCGGTGAACAGGGCCGCCTGGATGCCGTTGACGATGCCGTGGCCGAAGACCAGGACGAGCAGCATGCCCAGAAGGATCATGACCGGGTCCGCGGTGCCCATCAGCATGAAGTAGACGAAGGTGAACATGGCTTCCGCAATGAGGCCGATGACGATTAGCTTGCGGCGGTCCACGCGGTCCGAGAGGCCGCCCCACAGCGGAACCGAGATGGCCAGCACCGCCGAGGAGATGGACACGAGGATCAGCATGGTGGTCTGGGCGACGCCATACGTGGTCACCGCATAGGTGATGCCGAAGACGCTCACGATGTAGTAGACGGTGTTCGGGGCCGCGGCGATGATGGTGGCCAGGAGGACGTCCTTCTTGTGCTGGCGCGCAACCTGCAGGACGGGGAAGCGTTCCGTGTTGCCCTCGGCCCGGGCCCGCTCGGCGACCGGGGGCTCCGGGATATGGCGGCGAACGAGGTAGGTGATGACGAGGAGGACGCCGCTGGCCAGGAACGGCATGCGCCAGCCCCAGCTCATGAACGCCTCCTCGGGCAACATGGACACGAGGGCGAAGGCCCCGGTGGCCAGGACCATTCCGACGAATCCGCCAGCGTAGGTGAAGGAGCTGTAGAACCCGCGACGCTTTCGGGGCGAGCTCTCCATGGTCAGGGTGGCGGCATTGCCCATCTCGCCGCCGAGACCGAGCCCCTGGATGAGGCGGAGCAGCACCAGCAGGACTGCCGCCCAGTCTCCGAGGATGGCCGTGGTCGGCAGGACGCCGATGAGGACCGTGGCGGCGCCCATCGTCATGAGGGTGCCCATGAGCGCGGTGCGGCGACCGTAGCGGTCGCCGATGTGACCGAAGACGATGGCGCCCAGGGGGCGGACAACATAGCCGACGGCGAGGGTCGCGAACGCGGCCAGCGTGCCGATGGCGGGCGACAGCCCAGAGAAGAACAGGACATTGAGGACCACGGCAGAGGCGGTGCCGTAGATGAAGAAGTCGTAGAACTCGATGGCTCCGCCGAAAAATCCGGCGGCCGCGGCGCGGCGCGGTGAGACCTTCTGCGTGGTTTTCAAGATCACTCCTCGGTGCGGCCCAACGACTGCCGGCATGCGGCACCAGTCGGGGTGGATAGGGGACGGGATCCTCCCGGAAGGCGGAGGACGTATCCAGAAAATGATGGTCGAACCATTGTGAGAATAGTCGCGGTCAACGTGAGCCCCATCACAGTTTTTACTGGTTGAAAGGGGGGTTCTCATGTTCGCCCGAGACTGCTATTAAGGCGTGCTCCTGGCGCCTGATTTCGAACAATGAAAAGAGCAATCGTGCCTTGGGTCACACCTGCCAAGCTGGCCGAAGGCAGTCCAGACGACGTCACCGCGGCACTGCCGTTGACCAGAACTCGAACGCGAGGGCGGTGACGTGGCCGAGGCCGGCGCGTCGCCCAGAACCATCGAAAGGACCCACCATGACAACCACTTCAGAGGCTGCAGAGGCCACGGTGCCCGGCGAACAGCTCCCGTACTCGCACGAATTGGAATGGCCGGAGGGGCTCGCACCGTGGACTGTCATCGATGACACGGGGCACCAGGTCGAGCCCTATGCGCACTTCGAATGGATGCGGGAGCACCACCCGGTACTCCGCGTGCAGCACCCCGAGGCCGATGTCTACTTCGTCTCCCGCCATGCCGACGTCCGCAAAGGCATGCGCAACGCGAAGGTGTACCGCAATCAGGTCAACGACGAATCGCCCTTTGCCTTTCCGACGCTGCTCGACGGCGCTGCTCATATGAAGATCCGCAAGGTCGTGGCGTCGGCCTTCATCCCCAAAGCGATCGACCAGGTGGCAGACCGGGTTCTCGAGGTCGCTACCGGCCTGGCCGATGATTTCGTGGCCAAGGGTGGCGGCGAGGTCACCAGTGAACTGACCCGTCCGCTGACCATGGCGACCATCAGCGGAATCCTCGGCGTCCCCTACAAGGAAGTCGAGCAATTCGACACCTGGACCGAGTCCGTGTGGGCGTGGTTTGCCCGTGTCTCCCGGATGGCTCCGGGGATGCCGGGCGACGAGGAGCAGGCGCAGAAACTGTTCACCTATCTCGGCGGCATTCTGGAACGCCTGTACGAGGAGGAGAGCGAGGCGGTGGCGGGCCACATCGCCCGGGCCTGGAAGGACGAGGGAATCCTGACGCGTCAGGAGGCCATTGAGCTCTGCGTGTTCGTGTTCATCGCCGGTTTCGACACCACCACGCGCCTCATGGGGAACGCCTTCCTGGTCTTCCAGGACTTTCCCGAGACGCTCGGGCAACTCCGCGAGCGTCCGGAGTCCGTGGACAACTTCGTGGAAGAGCTCGTCCGGTTCCGCGGACCGGTGCACAAGGCGCCGCGTCGGTTGGCGAAGGAGGTCGAGGTGGCCGGCGTGACCATCCCGGAGGGGTCGATTGTCCGACTGCTACTGGCCTCCGCGAACAGGGACAAGGAGCACTGGGGCGAGGATGCCGACAGATTCAACATCGATCGTGAGGCCGAGGGGCACTTCGGGTTCGGGCATGGCGTACATTCCTGCCTGGGGGCCCCGCTGGCGCGACTCGAGGCCAAGACCATGTTCCGGCTCCTGGCTGATCGCGTTGACTCCGTGTCGTTCGACGTGGACACGGAGGTGGTGTTCCTGAAGGGGAATAGTTTGACGAACGGCGTGGAGACGCTGCGCACCGCTGTGGTGCTGCATTCCTGAAATTTTCCAACATCTCCCGAGACGCAGTGACTGTGAGAGTCAAGAGAGGGCCGGCCCCGCTGGGGCCGGTCCTCGTGGCGCGTGGTGATGCAGGTGCTCCAGACCCACGACTCCGTGCGGGTCCGGGAGGGTGGCCCGGCCTATTCGGTCCAGCGTCTGCTGGGATGGGACCTGCCTCTCGGAGTCGCGCCGAGCGCCATCGAAATGCCGAAGGCTGCAGTCTGCAGCGCCGGAATGGCGGTCGCCGGGTCTTCTGAGCCCATTGGGGCGACGGTGCTCAGGGCTGCCACCATGGAGTTGTTGGCGCCGAACACCGGGACGGCCATGCCGGTCCACCCCGGCGTTCCGATCCCGGCGACGATCGAGTGGCGTTTCTTGCGGACCTCGCTGAGCATCCGCCGGAGAATTGCCGGATCCGTGACGGTGCGTTCCGTGTATCGGGGCAGCGGACGGGACAGGAACTCCTCCTGGAATTCCGGATCAGCATAGGCCAGCAGCACCATGCCGGAAGATGCGCCGTGCAAGGGGTGCCGTTGGGCGACGTGCGCCCGGTCGACGGTGAAGTCCTCCGGTGCCAGGCGCTCCAGGTAGAGGACGGTTCCGTGGTTGAGCACGGAGAGGCTGACCATCAGGTGCAGGTGCTCGTGGAGGTCCTCCAGGTACGGCAGGGCCGTGTCCCTCAGGGAGAGGGTGTCGTTACCCCGGGTGGACAGCTCCCACAGGCGCATCCCAATCCGGATGTCCTTCTCCTCGTCCCGTTCAAGGAGTCCGTAGTGGATCAACTCCGTGACCAGGCGATAGGTGGTCGGTACCGGGAGCCCGGCGCGCTGTGCCAACGTCGTCAGGGGCATGGACCGTTGGTGCCTGTCGAACGCGGAAAGGATCTGGGAAACGCGTCCGATCACGGAGCGGCGATGTGATTCTTGGGTCGATGGCATGACCTCTCCTTGCGGCCGCGCGCCCAGTGGCGATCGGCGTCGCGCCGTCCGGTGGGGGGTGCGTCTCGCTGTCTCAACAGGATGGTGTGGTGAACGGTGGTGTATCGAACTGTCCCGGTCAGGCTGCGGGTGGGCCGACGTCGTTCATCGGTCGCCCATAGGTGTGACGCCTTCTCGGTTGGTCGAACCATTCTAGCCCGAAGGTGTGATGCGATGCACATTTGCGTGGCTGGTTTTGCGGGCCGCCACAGCAACCACCGGACGCTGTCCCCAACGTTGCAGAACCACGAGGCCGCACAAGGCCAAGAGCGCCCCCATGATCGTCGACCACGCCGGGAGGATGGGCTCGTCCACGGGCCAGGCGACGTCGAGCACGATCGATCCCAGGAGCTGTCCGGTGACCATGCCCAGGGTGAACAGCAGCGGACCGATGTGCCTGACGATGATCGCGGAGACCATCACGATGGCCGGTCCGATGATCCCCAAGGCCACGTACCAGGGCCTGACATTGGCCAAGGCCCGCAGATTGCCGGTCCCTGTCAGCAGAAGAACCACGGACACCAGGACCAACACCGCGGTTCCGGCGATGTAGGTCGCCAGAACGGAAGCCTCGGGCCGGCCCACCACGGTGGTGACGCGTCCGTTGAAGGCCATGTGGGCTGAGACGCCGAGCCCGGCCACGAAGACCAGGGCCAGGGCACCCAGCGCCTCTGGTCTGGTGACGTCGAGTCCGGAGCCCGAGGCCATGACCACGCCGGCGAGGGCGACGATCAGGGCTCCGACACCCACACACGTCAGCTTCCGGCGCAGTCCCAGGGACCAGCCGAAATGGTCGATGGCGGAACTGGAGACCATCTGGCCGACCACGAAAGACAGGGAGAACAGGGCCACACCGATCACCTGGACAGCGGTGGTCTGGGCCAGGATCCCCATGACACCGCCGACACCGCCCAACAGGAGATGCCAGGGCAGAGCCCCGGTGCGGAATTGTGTCCAGGCGAGACCGACGCTGCGGCGGGAGTTCTTGTTGGCGACCACGACGACAGCCACGGTGACTCCGCCCGTGATGAAGACGAAGGCCGCGGCCGCAAAGCTGTCTCCGAGGTCGGTTGACACGAAGGAGTTGATCCTCGCCTGCAGGGACAGCAGCGTTCCGGCCAGGAAGGACAGAATGAGGTAGGGCCATCCGGATGTTCGTGTCATGTCAGTCCATCACGAGCACGGCCCGCCCGGACACGCGCCCGGCGTCCAGAGCGTCGAAGGCCGAGACTGCCTCCTGGAATGGATACCGCTGGAGGTCGATGCCGATGCGCCCGGCGCGGGCCAGCTCGACCACGTCGACGAGGTCCTGATAGGTCCCGCTGTACGGACGGTTGATCGTGGTGCCCCGGGGGATCGACGTGGTGGTCCGATCCGTCTCGAAGGTGAACGTGCCGTTGCTCTGTCCGGGAACCCGGACGGTTCCGTAGGGGGCGACCACGGCGGTGGCCAGGTCCAGAGTCTGCGTGCTGCCGACCAGGTCCAGGACGACATCGGGACCGTATCCCCCGGCCGCCTCAAGGATCCTCTGCTCAATGTCTGGAACGGCTGAGTTGAACACGACGTCGGCACTGTCCCGGACGGCGTCCAAGGCACTGTCGCGGTTGTCCACGGCGATGATGCGCACGGGGGAGACGGCGGAGAGGATCGAGACGGCGTACTGGCCCAGCCCTCCGATGCCGATCACCAGGGCTGATGCACCCTCGGTCAGAAGTGAAGCGGCGTCGTGGATGGAGTGGTAGGGGACCAGGGCGGCGTCTGGCAAGACCGCCGCGGCCACCGGGTCGATTCCCGATGTCGCCACCAGGGCACGGGCCGGCGCCACGACGAACTCCGCCATGCCGCCGTCGTACCTGGTTCCCGGCCCATGGGCCGGCTTCAGCCGGCCACCCGTGCTCAGGCAGGCGTTCTGCCGGCCTGCCGAACACTGCCGGCAGCTGCCGCAGGACCACACGGTGTGTACCGTGACGGGTGTGCCTGGCGAGAAGCCCTGGACGCAGTCGCCGAGGCGGGACACCGTGCCGGAGATCTCATGGCCCAGGGTCAGTCCGGGCGTTAGGGCCAACTCGGGATTGTTCCGGAACGAGGTGTCGGTATGGCAGACGCCGCAGGCCGCCACCTTGATCAAGACCTCGCCCCGGACCGGATCGGGGATCGGCACATCGCGGAAACCGATGTCCCCGGGGCCAAGATATTTAAGGGCTTTCACAGTGGTCCTCTCTGGTGGCAACTCGTGCACAGGTTAAATGGCTCCCCGGCCTCAACCCAGGACCTGGCAGACACGTCGAGGCCGGTCCTCCCGGCCCGCGGGCCCATAGATCGCGAAACTCGGGAAGCTACGCGTGAGCGTCGATCAGAGTGCGCCGCAGCGACCGGGATAGATTCGCGACATCAGCCACCCATGACGACAGCCCGACGGCGCTGTCGGCGGCGAGGATCGCCTCCGCGCATTCCGTGGCGTGGGCTGCGAGTCTGGGAGAGACCTCCTCTTGGCTCTCGTCCAGTCCACACATTCCCAGAAACTTTTGAACCAGGGCCTCGTTCGAGAGCAAGGTCGACTCTGACCAGGGATCGCCGAGTGCGTTGTCGGCTGTTGCCACAAATCGGGTTCCACGGGCGACGACTTCCACACCGCCTGGGATGCCGCGCCATTGGCCGCCCCCCATCCACTTGGCGATGTTCGCGGAGCTCGGCTCAGGCTCGACGGTTACTCTCTCACGGAAGGAGACCATGTGGGGAGCTGTCATTGCTTCCTGCTCATACCAGCGAGGACCTGACGGAATTCCATACGCCATGGAAGCCATGGCGTGGGCATGGCTAAATTCGGCGGTCAATGGGTCCGCCGGTTGCTGTGACCGGAATATTTCCGACAAGGCAAGCGGGTTTGCCCTGACGACGATGCTCTCGATCTCCTCCGCCTTCAGCCCATGCTCGTCGATCAGCCGGGAGAAGGCCGTTAGCGGATGGTGTATCCACCGGCAGCAGGGCCATGGTTTGTAGGTGGTATTGAGTATCTGCCAGTCAGAGCCCAACCCGTTGATCAGGAGATCATCCTCGTGGGTGGGCGATCCATAGAATCGCCAGAAGGCATTGTCTCCGTCCAGGATGTCCAGGAATCCTGTGCTGCCCAGTCTTGCGAGCAAAGCTGCCGAGACACCGGTGTCGGCGCACCAGCCGGCGTCGGCATACTTGTACATCGGTTGGATCGGGGCTTCCGCCCATTTGCGAATGGTGGGCTGGGGAGAGTTTGCCCCCGCCAGTCCGAACGCATGATTTGCCTGCACGGAATCGAGCCGAGCAGAGCTGGCAGCTGCGCCGACGGCAGCCCATGTCACGGTTGCCGGCGGCCCTCCCAGTTCGTTCCACCCCACAACTTCACCGTCCCTGACTTGGAATGGGGCGCCCATCCAGCTTCCGATTCTGGCGCCAACATCGAAACCAACGGCGATTGCTGTCAGAAGGTCGTGATCGCTGCCGTCGAATTGTTCGTTGAGTGCGAGGGCCGAAAAGACGGTGGCGTTGCCGAAGTGCGTCGACGTCGGAAACGTATCGTCTGCGTCCAGCACATTGGCCAGGCGTGCATTGGCGTAGGCGGCATTCGTGGCAGATGTCTTGCTGTCCAGCCCCAGGACAGTTGCGTTGGGGCTGCCGCCGAGCGACTCAACATGCTGGAGGGCGATCCTCCCGCTGGGTGTGTTGATGGCACCCAACGCACAACCGACTGTGTCCAGAAGCAGTCGTCTGCTTTCTTCCTCCACCTCTACCGGCAGGTCTTCATAGCGTGTTGCGGCAACAAACTCGGCTAATTGCTGGGTCAGGTCTACCTGAGTATCGTGCATGCTTGGGTCCCTTCATCGAGATTTTTCTCCGGAATCCGTGCCGCTGACTCGGCTGCACGGGAGGCGTGGTCAACTCACTGAAGCTCCTTTGGGGTCGGCAGGTTCGTCCTCCAGGTTCTTATTCGTATCCGTGGAGACCACTGCCATTTCGCGGGCGTTCGGCAGGCCGAACAGTGCCACCCCGATGCCGATGATCGCGATGATCGTGACGTAGTAGGCCACCGCCATGGAGGAGAAGGAGGCGGTGAGCCATGTCGCGACATAGGGGGCGCTGCCACCGAAGACCGCGAACGCTAGTTGGTAGGGCAGGGCGCTGGCGGTGGCCCGGACATCAACGCGGAACAGCTCTACGACGGCGAAACCTGCCACCAGGTTCATCGGGTACATGATGATGATCCAACCGGTGATGGCCACGGTTGCCCCGACTGGTCCCTGGCCGATCAGGAGGAAGGCAGGAACCGCCCATATGACGAGAGCCGCCGCGTTGAGGCCCGCGAAGGTCTTGCGAGAGACTCGGTCGGACCAGCGGCAAATACCCATGACGGCGGGGATGCCAAGGAGGAATCCGAGGGCCATGATGCCTAGAGCAGATGACATCTCGTAGCCCTCGAACTGGACAAGCAGGGTCACCATGAAGCCAATGAGGATGTATCCACAGAGCGACACGAGCGCGACCCAGCCAAAGAGGACAAGCATTTCCTTCTTGACGGTGCGGAAAGCCTGTACGAGGGGAACGTGCCGTTCTTCGGATTTTGAGACTTCAGCGACTGCTGCTTTGAAGACATCGGATTCCTGCAGTTTGAGCCGTAGATAGAGTCCCAGGAGACCCAACGGTGCCGCCACCAGGAACGGCACACGCCAACCCCAGGCGGTCATCTGATCCGCGGTGGTCAAGGCTTCCATGAGCAAAGAGAGCAAGATGCCGCTGACCACGCCGCCCATGACCGCGACGACTAGCCATGATCCATGGCGGCCGCGTTGCTTGACAGGGGACTGCTCCAGGACCAACACGTAGGAGTTGCTCTGCTCGCCACCGGCCGAGAATGCCTGGGTCAAGCGACACAGTGACAACAGGGCTGGGGCAACTACACCTATCTGGGCGTAGGTCGGCAGGACACCGATCAGGGTCGTCGACAGACTCATCAGGATGATGGCGAGGATGAGTGCGCGGCGGCGGCCAACTCGGTCGGCGACGTGGCCAAACACGATGGCACCGACGGGGCGCATCACGAAAGCCCCGCCATACACGGCAAACGTAGCCAGGAGGGCTGCCACTGGGCTGATAGTCGGGAAGAACTGCTGGGAGATCATGACTGCGAAAAACCCGTAGAGGCTGAAGTCAAAGAATTCAATAAAGTTGCCGATGGCTCCGGCCCGGGTCACTTCCACGCGGCTGCGGCGCAGCTGCCTCTCGTCCAATGAGACCGTGGTGCTCAAAAAGTACCTCCAATGTAGGTGACCTGCCAGTGCCGATGACAGGTGAAACTGCTGACACCGCAGGGCCGGTTGACTCAATCGGACAGTGCCGGGAAGGTCGACCCTGAAGCCCGGGTCTATAGGTATTACCATTAGGTTCGCCGCTCGACGGTGTGATGTCAAGCACAATAAAAGGGCGGTGCGGCCTGCGCATTCAGCCCTCTACTGCTCCACCCGGAGCATGAACTCTTGCGCGCACCAGGGCGGCACCAGCTGCGACAGGTGCGAGGATTTCGGCTCTGCCGTCGACCAGACGATTCGCGAGGAGACGTGCTGTCCTGCAGGGGAGGAAGGGCGCTGATGCTCGCGCGCGGGGCCCCGGCCGTACTGTTCGCCGTCTGGGACGGGGCCTGGGTCAGAAACTCTGGAATGAGGGCCGAACGGCCATATTTCTGTCGTCGGGCCCCGCGGGGCGGTGGATGCTGTCTGCCGCGATCGGCCGTGATCACCCGCCGTAGGCGGAAGCAAGCTGCGCGGTGTCGAAGTACTCCTCAAATGCCTTGACCTTGCCGTCCGTGAAGCGGAAGATCTGCACGTACCGCCCCTGATAGGTGGGGTGGACTCCGCCGAATACACCGTCGGCCTGGACATCGACGTCCGAGTGCGTCCGCGTGATGATGACGTTGGGATCCTCGCCCGCGATGACCTCGTCAATGTACCAGTCGAACTTCCCGTGCATGTCGTCATGGATCGGATCCCAGAACGCCTTGACAGCGTCCCAGCCCTCGTGTGCCGTGACTTGAATATTGCCGATGTCGCCGGTCACATAAGGAGTAATCACTGCGGGGTTCTCTTCGACCCATAAGGAATAGAAGCGTTCCTTGTCCTTGAGGTACAGGGAGAAGAATTCGACCACGGCGTCGATGTTCCGCCGAGCGGTCTCGTTGTTGGCCGTGATAGGGGAGAGCAGGGTGACGCCATTGATGATGGTTTCCATGTCGGTACTCCTTCTACTCAACGTATGAGCGGATTACTGCTGAACGTGTGAGGGGATGCCCTCGAGGATGACGGTCTTGTTCTCAAGGAACGGCCGCAGACCGTCCACGCCGCCCTCACGGCCGATTCCAGACCGTTTGAAGCCGCCGAATCCAATGCGCATATCGCTGCGGAAGACGTTGTGACCCACGGTTCCCGAACGAAGCTGGCGCGCGATCTGGTAGGCACGGTCGGCGTCGTTCGTGAAAACCGAGTTGTTGAGCCCGAAGACGGTGTCGTTGGCCAGTTCGATGGCATGCGCCTCGTCGTCGGCCGGGATGACGGTGAGGACGGGTCCGAAGATCTCCTCCTGGGCAACGGTCGCCTGATTGTCGACCCCGGCAAGCACGGTCGGCTCGATGAACCACCCTCGATCGAGTCCTGCCGGACGTCGGCCCCCGAAGGCCAGGGTGGCTCCCTCGGCCACGCCGAGCTTCGTGTAGTGTTCCACCTTCTCGAGCTGGCGGCGCGTGGCGATGGGCCCCATTCCGATTGATGGGTCGAAGGGGTCTCCGATCTTGACTTCAGCGAAGGTGGCGCTCAGTGCCTCCACAAGGGCGTCGTGGCGATCCCTGGTGACAATCACCCGGGACAGGGCCGAGCAGACCTGGCCCGTGAGGAAGCACGCGTAGCCGGCGATCGACTGGGCGGCGGTTTCGAGATCGTAGTCATCAAGTACGACGGCGGCGGATTTGCCTCCCAGCTCCAGCGTCACACGCGCGATCCGTTCCGCAGCTATGCCAGCGATGCGCTGACCGGCCGCGAGCGATCCGGTGAACGTGATCTTGTCGACTCCTGCATGGCGGACAAGACGCTCGGAAGCTTCCCTGTCCGCGGTGACGACGTTGAGGACACCCGGCGGAAGTCCGATTGCATCCGCGATCTCCGCCATGACGTACCCTGCGCCGGGAGCCTCGGGGGAGTTCTTCAAGACCACAGTGCAGCCAGCGAGCAGTGCCGGGGCAATCTTGTAGGCCATGATGTTGATCGATGCGTTCCAGGGGACGATGGCGCCTACGACCCCGACCGGTTCACGAACGATGAGTGCGAGCTCGCCGCCGCCCGGCGGCTGATCGAATCGCTCCTCGAAGGGGAAGGAATCGGCAAGTCCGGCGTAGTACTCGTAGACGCCGCCGATCGTTCCGGCGAAGGCATGTGCGACGGCGTGGGTGCTGCCCATCTCGCTGGGCCAGATGCGGGCCACGTCGTCGATGCGGGCATCGAGGTGCTGGCCCATTCGGCGCAGATAGTCCGCGCGCTCGGCATGGGAGAGGTGGGCCCAGGGGCCATTGTCGAAGGCTTCGCGCGCCGCCGCTACGGCGCGGTCGATGTCGGCCTCGTTGGCCTCTGCCACGCTGACGAATACCTCCTCGGTGGCCGGGTTGACGACGTTGATCGTCGTTCCGGACGTTGCCTCGACCCACTGTCCGTTGATGTACAGGCGGTCAGGATGGCTTATGGGGGCCGTTCGGTCGATCAACTGCTGGCTCACGGTTGGTTCCTCTCGATTTCTGCTGCAGTAGTTGTTTGTTGATTGTTGTTCGTGGGTTCCGGCCGCGGCCCGTCATTGCGGCCGAGGGTTCCGAGCCTCTGGCGTGTGCGGTCGGTGTCGTAGCCGGCATCGAGATTGGCGTGAGAACTGGACGTCGGATCAGGCGCCGGCCTGCTCCACGAACGAGGTGTCGATGATGTCGTCGATGACGAGGTCTGGTTCCTCGACGAGGCCGTCCTCACGGAAGGTCTGCAGGTCATCCGCCAGGCCTTCCGTGTTCATGCCTCCGTCCGCGCTGATGGCCGGGAAATAGACGCCTCGGAGAAGGTCCTCGTCCATCTCGGTGTACTCGGACAGGATCCCGACGATCTCGTCGGCGTCCTCGCCTTTCAACTGTCCGCCGACGATGTTCTCGTTGAAGTCCTCGACCCCGCGCAGCCAACCCTTCATGAAGGCGACGGCCTCGTCGGGGGAGTTCTGCGAGAACTCGGTGCCGTACATCATGGTTCCCAGCTGGAGCTCGGGATAGAAGTCCGCTCCCACGGCGAAGCGGACGGCGTCGCCGCTCTCGATGACCTTTGACGCATACGGCTCGGCCAGGGTGGCGGCATCGATGGCACCGCTCTCGAGGCTGATCGCCTGATCGGGACCGGACAGGTAGTTGGCGGTGACGTCGGAGCGGTCCAGTCCGGCTTCGTCCAGGGCGCGGTCGAACCACAGGGTGGTGGAGGTCCCATCCGCGTAGAGCCCCATACGCAGCCCCTTCAGATCCTCGAGTTCGGAGAACTGGCCGCTGTCGACCAGCTCCTTGCGCACGATGAGCGACGAGTACTTGTTGTCGTCGTCCAGGTGGCCGGTGTCTCCGACGAGACGTACGCCGAGGTCCCGGCCGACCGCGTTGAAGATGCCGGCACCCGGCGCACCCGTGCCGGCATCAAGGTCCCCCGAGGACAGGGGGGCGACCATGTCGCCGCCGGACTTGAAGGCCTGGAGATCGACCTCGAGCCCCTCGTCCTCGAAGTACCCGCGCTCGATGGCGATGTACAGCGGGACGTTCGTCAGTCCGGAGGCATGCCCGACGGAGACCGTCGTGAGTCCGGAATCCGCCGCTCCGCTACAGGCGCTCAGGGAGATCATGGCTGTCAGGCCGGTGAGGGCTGCGGTGATGCGCCGGCGACGGTTCTTGGATGAGGAGGGAGTCTTGCTCATGCTGCTGGAGCCTTTCAGGGTGTCATTCAGGGCGGTGTCTGTGCACGGTCCGGTGGCGGGGCTATCGGTCGTGTTGGCTCCACGGGGTCAGGAGGCGCCCGACCTCGGCCAGGACGAAGGTCATCACAACGCCGAGCACGGAGATGACCACCAGCGCGACGTACATGGTTTCGACCTGGAAGGTCGACCAGGAGTTCCAGATCAGGAAGCCGAGGCCGTCGGTGCCACCCAGCATCTCGGCGACCACGATGAGCATCAGGGACATCCCGACGCCGAGCTTCATGCCGGCGATGATCAGGGGAGTGGCTCCGGGCAGGGCGATGGTGCGGAAGACCTGCAGCCGGCTGGCGCCGAAGTTCTTCCCGACCTCGTGGTGGATCCTGCCGATGCCCATCACCCCGGCCGCGGTGTTGACGACCACGGGAAAGAACACGCCGATGGCCACGACGGCGATCTTCGACGACTCGCCCAATCCGAAGATGATCAGGAGCAGGGGGAAGATGGCCGTCTTGGGGATCGGGTATGTCGCGGCGATGATGGGTTCGGCGATGGTCCGAACCCAACGGTTCAGGCCCATGATGATGCCGATCACGACGCCCGGCACGGCGCCGATGACAAAGCCGATGGAGAGCCGACGGACGCTGATCCAGGTGGCCTCGAAGAGTTCACCGGTCGAGATCATCTCGGCGGCCTTGAGGGCGATCGTGGTGGGTGCCGGGAAGAACTGTGGATTGATGAGGCCAAATCGTGAGGCGATCTCCCAGAGGACCAGGAGACCGAGGGGCGTGACGATGGCGGCGATCCGCTCACCGCCGACGTTCTTCCACACCGACCTGCGCCGGCGGGCCATGGACCGTTCGGGCGGGGACTGAGACTGGCTCACGGGCCGGTTCGCTGTCGCGGTCATAACTGTGCTCCCTGGACTTCTTCCTTGAGCGAATCCCAGATGTCGTAGACGAGTTCCCCGTACTTTGGTTCCCGCCGGAGTTCGAGGACGCTGCGCGGACGCTCGAACGGGACGTCGATGAGTGCCTTCACCTTTCCCGGGCGAGCGGTCATGACCAGCACCTGGTCACCCAGGGTGACCGCCTCGTCCACGGAGTGGGTGATGAAGACGACGGTCTTGCGGCTCTCCTCCCAGATGCGCAGGAGCTCCTCCTGGAGGATCGTCTTGTTCTGCTCGTCCAGGGCGGAGAACGGCTCGTCCATGTAGAACACGTCCGGGTCATTGGCGAAGGCCCTGGCGATGGAGACTCGCTGGCGCATACCGCCGGAGAGTTGGTGCGGGTAGGCCTTGGCGAAAGGTGTCAGCCCCGTCTTGTTGAGGAAGTGCCCGACGCGGTCCCTGATCTCCGGCTTCGGCGCGTGCCGCATCGCCAGTCCGTAGGCCGCGTTGTCCCACACGTTCAGCCAGGGGAAGAGCGAATCGCCCTGAAAGACCATCGAGTTCGTGACCTCGCCGGCATGGTCGGCGGCCACGTCGATCCGACCCGACGTCGGCTTCTCGAGGCCGGCGAGGATCCTCACAATGGTGGTCTTGCCGCAGCCGCTGGGGCCGACGATCGTGAAGAAGGATCCCTCCGGCACGTGCAGGTTTACATGGTCGATCGCTGTCATGCCTGCGCCGCCGGTGTCAAAGGTCTTCACCAGATCCGTGACGGTGATCCCGGTGGTTTTCGGCCTGGCGGCCGTGGTGCCTGTTGCGGTCCCTGGCATGTGGTCCCTCTTCCGTGAGATGCGGCCGTGCGAAGCAGCTGGTGTGTGAGCCATCTCACTCAGTATTGGTCGAATCGACAGGTTGGTCAACAGGTAGGACCATTGAGATTTGGGCGAATGTTCGCGAGATCCGGACCTGGGCGTGCACCAACGGAGCCCCGGAGCGGTGAGTCATCCCGTCTATGCGTGTGAGTCCGTATGGCCTATCGGTCGACTGTCTGACCTGCGTGCTCGTGAGATGAGACGAATCCGCGGACGACGGCCGCCAGCTCCTGCGGCATCAGGTGGGGCGCCGCGTGTGTGCCGCCCTCGAGCGGGACCAGCGGAGCACCGGTGCGCTGCGCGATCTCGAGGGCACCGCGGCGGTGGCGCTCATCCGTTGCCGTTCCATAGCTGACCAGGAGGGGAACAGTGAGGTCCTCGGCCTGGAACGGGGCGCCGTCGAGACTCGCATCCTGCAACTCGGACGCCCAGGCCGGAGCCCAGCCCAGGAACAGCTCCCGGCGTTCTACGTTCCAGGACTCCCATCGTTCCGTACCCATCAACCGGTGGAGAAACGCCTCAGCGGTCTGGCGGACCTCCGCCTCGGACGCTGAGGAGCGTGAGGGCAGCGCGGGCGCCGGCCACCAATCGGTCCAGGGCAGGGGAGCCTCATAGACCATGACGCCGAGAAACGACCGGGCCGCGTGGGCCGCGGCGGTCAAGGTCACGGCGCCACCGAGGCTGTGGCCGAGCACGTAGGCAGGCCGGTCTCCGAGGACGGCGAGCAGGTCGTTCACGTGATCGCGGAACCGCGGTGCCGGAGCACTGGGGAGCAGGTTGTCCCCATAGCCGCGCCGGTCGTAGCGGAGTACTTCGAACTCTCCCAGGTTCCGAGCCAGGCCTGCGAAGCTCCGTGAGGTGTCCATGGAACCGTGGACGATCACCACCCGCGGGGCGCCCTCCTCCGAGGGTCGGTGCCTCACGACGGTGAGTCCGGAGACGTCGAGCTGATCCTCGTTGCCCTCCACCGTCAGCACCCTTTCCGTGTCCGGTGTCGCGGCACCCCTGCGTCGGTCATGATTCTCGGGGGAGCCCGAGCACCTTTTCGGCGAGTGAGTTGCGCACGATCTCATTGGTGCCCGCGAAGATGTGCACGCCCGGCTCGCCCAGCACGAGGGAATTCCAGCTGAAGGTGCCCCACTCGCCGTTGTCGGCGGCCAGACGGGGACCGACGACCTCGCCGACGAGGTGTGATGCGCTGCGGAGATTGCTGCCGAGGGCCAGCTTGCTCACCAGGGGAGTGGGATCGGACCGGTAACCGGGGGCACCCGGGCGGTCCGAACCGTGGGAGGTCAACTGCTTGGCGGACCAGAAGCCGCTGATCGTCTTGACCAGTTCCTGCCGGATCAGCGGATCGTCCTCGGCGCCCATGGCGCGCACCAGAGCCGTGAGCCGGGTCCCGTTGGCGAGGCCGGAGCCTCCCTGCACCAAGCCGGCGCCGATTCCGGCTCGTTCACGGGCGAGGATCTCCCGGGTGACGTCCCACCCCTCACCCACCTGCCCGACGACGTGGTCGTCGGGCACGAAGGCATTGTCGAGGTACACCTCGTTGAATGCCGCCCCGCCGGTCATCTGGCGCAGGGGCACTACGGTGACGCCGGTCTGATCCATGTCGAGCAGGAAGCTGGTGAAGTCATGCTTCCCGGTTCCGGTGCCGGTGCGGGCGAAGACGACACCGAGGTCCGCCAGGTGGGCGTCGGAGGTCCACACCTTCTGACCGTTGAGGAGCCAGCCGCTTTCGGTCCTCGTCGCCTTGGTGCGGGCGGAGAACAGATCGGACCCCGCGTCCGGTTCGCTGAACAACTCGCAACCCATCACGTCACCGCGGTGGAGGTCGCGGGGCAGGGTGGACCTGATGCTCTCGCCGGCCCGGTCGATGAGTACCGGGGATAGGACACGGTCGAGCTTGAAGTACGAGTCACTTGGCGTCTGATAGTTCCGCTCCAGCCGGCGGTAGGCCCGCTGGAACTCCTTGGACATCCCTGCCCCACCCAGCTCGCGCGGACCGTCCAGCCAGCCGAACCCGGCGTCGAAGCGCTTGCGCCGCCAGGCGCGGGCCTCGGACAGGCGGTTGCGCTCCTCCTCGGAGTCCGGCTCCTCCCACAATTTGACGCCGATGTCCTCGCCCTCGCCCCATACGAAGGCGGTCCTGCCTGGCTTGGGCGGCAGGTTCTCGTCCAGGAAGGCCCGGGCGCGGTCGGTGAACGACTCCAGGTCCTCGTCGACGTGGCCGGAATCGGACTGCTTCTCTAGCGATGCGCTGAGCATGGGTGGACCTCATACTTTCTGGTCGGGGGTGTCGGTGTGGTCTGTCTGTGGTCAAGGCCCGGGGAGAAGGCCGACATCGGCCCCGTCCCGCATGGCTTCGTCGATGCGGTCCTGAGGCCAGTCCAGGCCCCGGAGCACTTCCTCGGTGTCGTGCCCCGGGAGCGGCCGGGGCCGCGGAGCGGACGGTGTCCTGCTGAACTGCGGAGTCGGCGCGGGCTCCGGGAAGCCGTCGACGTTGATGAAGGCCTCCGGTCGGCCGTGGACGGGGTGATCGACCGCCTCGGCAGGGGACAGGACGGGGGAGAAGCAGGCCTCCACTCCGTCGAAGGCACGTACCCACTCGTCTCGCGTCCGCGTGGCAAAGACGTCGGCGATCCGGCGGCGCCGTTCCGGCCAGGCGTCGCGGTCATTCTGGGGGCGCATGGTCTCGTGGTCGAGCCCCAGGACGGGCAGCAGTGCAGAATAGAACTTCGGTTCGATAGCGCCGATGGCCACGTGCCGGTCATCTGAAGTCCGATATACGCCGTAGTAGGGCGCCCCTCCGTCGAAGAGATTGCTGCCCCGTTCATCCCGCCACTGGCCCGCCGAGCGCATGTGGTGGACCACGGACATCAGCAGGGAGGCCCCGTCCACGCAGGAGGCATCCACGACCTGTCCCTGACCGGTGCCGCGGGACTCTAGGAGGGCGGCGAGGATGCCCATGGTCAGGGTCATCGCGCCACCACCGAAGTCCCCGACCATGGCCAACGGCTGGACGGGGTCGGCTCCCGGACCGCCCAGCGGATCCAGGGCCCCGGCCAGGGCGATGTAATTGATGTCGTGTCCGGCCGACTGGGCGAGGTCGCCCGACTGTCCCCAGCCGGACAACCGGGCGTAGACCAAGGCGGGATGGGTTGCGTGGAGTATCTCCGGCCCGAGGCCGAGCCGTTCCATGACGCCGGGGCGGAACCCCTCGATCAGGACGTCGGCCCGCGCGGCGAGATCCAGGACGGCCTCCCGTCCCAAAGGCTCCTTGAGGTCGAGGCGCACGGATTTTCGCCCCCGCCCGAAGGTGTCCCTCAAGCGGAGCTCTTCGGGAGTACCTGAACTGGTGCGGGGCCGTTCCACGCGGATGACCTCCGCCCCCATGTCCGCCAGCAGCATGGCGGCGAAGGGGACGGGGCCCATGCCCTCGATCTCCACGACGGTGGTTCCGTTGAGCGGTCCTGGCATGATCGGTCTCAGGCCTCGTGGAAGGTTTCGCCGCCGCGGCCGGTCCAGTCGGCGATCAGCTGCTTCTTGTTCAGCTTGCCGATGTCCGTCATCGGCAAGCTGTCACGGCGGATCCACCAGCTGTCCGGCATCTCGTACCGTGCCAGGTATTCTCGGCACAGGGCGGCCAGCTCGTCGAGGGTGGGGACGGGGGCCCCCGGCTTGATCACGACGGCGGCGCCCACCTTCTCGCCCAGGTCCGGGTCCGGGAGGGCCACCACACCGGCATCGGCGACGTCCTGGTGGCGCAGCAGCGCGTTCTCGATGTTCGCCGAGGCGATGTTCTCTCCGGCGCGGATGATGATCTCCTTGGCGCGACCGGTGACGTAGAGGTAGCCCTCCTCGTCGATGCGGCCGAGATCGCCGGTGGCGATCCAGCCGTCCTGGTCCTCGACGGGGCCTTCGCCGATGACCTCCTCCGGGGCATTCGGCGTGCGGCCCATGATCTCTCCCTCGCCGGTCTCGTCCGGATTCGCGATCCTGACCTCGGTGACGGGTAGCGGCTTGCCCACGCGACTGGGATGCCCGGTGATCTCCCCACCGGACCCCGCGGCCAGCGGACCGCCGGTCTCGGTCAAGCCGTAGAGGCTCCCGATGCGCTTCTTGACGCTGGGGAAGACCTCGGCGATCCGCTGTCGCAGCTCGTCGGGTACTGCCGCCCCGCCCAGGGGCACGGAGGCCAGGCTGGAGATGTCACGGGTCCTGATGTCCGGGTGCTCCAGGACGCGCGAGACCATGGTCGGGATGGCACCCCAGGACCGGACCTTCTCCTCCTCGATCAACCGGAGGACCTCGGCCGGATCGAACTTCCCATCGAGCATCACCAGCTTGCCGCCCTGCAGCAGGGTGGCACAGCTGACCTGGACGCCGGCCAGATGGAACATGGGGACGGACTGGAGGCTGGTGGTGCCGCGGTAGTCGTCCGGGAGCTCGTTCGGCAACCGATTGGTCATCCCGAGCACATTGTGCATGTTTCCCACCACGGAGCGCTGCGAGACCAGGATGCCCTTGGGCAGGCCGGTGGTGCCGGAGCTGAACATGACGACGGCGTCGGCGTCCTCGGAGACATCGGCCAGCCGCAGCTCCGCCGGGTCCCCGCTGTCGACAAGGGTGCGGAGCTCCTGCAAGGAGACGCGCGAGACCTGGTGCACCTCGCGGTCGGTGAGGGCGAGCTTGGGCTGAACCTTGGCCACCAGCTGCTCGACCTCGTGGTCGCTCCACCAGGGATTGCCCAGGACGGCGACGGCCCCGAGGCTGTGGACGGCCCAGAAGGAGACATACCACTCGATGGAGTTGAAGCCGAGGAGCATGACCCGATCCCCCAGGGTGATCCCATAGGCGGACAGCCGGTTGGCCACCCTGGCGACCGCGGCCTCATGGTCCGCGTAGGTGAGACGTCGGTCGCCCTGGACCAGCAGTTCCTGGCTGCCCCAGCGGCGGGCCTCGAGGAGGAACTGGTTCACGGCGGTGGGGCGTTCCTTGTACATGCGTGAGGGGCGGCCGTGGACCGTGCCTTCAACGACCTCCCGGCCCCAGACGATTGCGGTGGATTCTGTGGTGGTGGCGACCAACGTGAGTACTCCTTGACAGTGGGTGGTGGATGCTTCGAGGGATGCGGACCGGGTTAGCCGACGGCCGAGACGAGCGCGGGATTGATGATGCCGCGCTGCACCAGGTCGTCGATCTCGGTCTGGCTGAGTCCCGTCTCCAGCAGGACCTCGTTGGTGTGCTCGCCGAGCCCCGGCGCATAGCCGCGCGGCCCGGTGGCGGCCCGCTCGAAGCGGAGGGGGTTGTTCGGGACCTTGTAGGTTCCGAAGCGTGGGTGTTCCAACTCGGTGATCGATTCATTCGCGACCACCTGGGGGTCCTCCAGGGCCTCTTCGAAGCGGTGGATGGAACTGCACGGCACTCCGGCCTCCTCCAATCGCGAGATCCAGTACTCCGCCGGCTGGGTCGCGAAGATCTCCTCCAGCCGGGAACACAGTTCGACGCGGTGCTCCACGCGGCCGGAGTTCGATTCGAAGCGGGGGTCCTCGAAGTCCCCGAACTCCTGCAGGAATGGAAGCAGCGCGTTCCAGAACCGGTCGTTCAGGCACGCAAGGATGAAGTACCTGCCATCGGACCCGAGGAAGGGCTGGTAGGGAACGAGCTGCGGGTGGCCACCGCCTTGGGGGCGGAAGGGCACCTTTGTCTTGTCGTAGGCCGTGACGTAGTTGGCGAAGGCGGCGATCTGTCCATCGAGGAGGTTGATGGTGAGCTTGTCCCCCCGGCCGGTCTGGTCACGCTGCCGTAGGGCCGCCGTGACGCCGAAGCCCAGGAAGAAGGAACCCACGAAGTCCGCGATGGGGACCCCGACCTTGACCGGTCCCCCGCCGACCTCCCCGGTGACGCCCATCATGCCGCTCAGTGCCTGGGCCAGGATGTCCATGCCCGGCTGCGTGGCGCGTGGCCCCGTCTCACCGAAGGCCGTGATGGAGGCATAGATGAGCCGGTCGTTGACCGCGCTGAGCGTCTCGAAGTCCAGGCCCATCCGCTGGACAGCGTCCGGTCGGAAGGCGATGACGAACACGTCCGCCTCCTTCACCAGGCGCATCAGCGTGCGGTACCCCTCCGGGTCCTTGAGGTTGAGCGCCACGGACCGCTTGCTCCGGTTCACTCCGTAGAAGTAGGCGCTCTCGCCGGGGGCGTAGGCGTTGTCCACATAGCGGAAACTGTCGCCGTGGATGGGCTCGACCTTGATGACGTCGGCGCCCAGATCCCCCAGGAGGGAAGTGCCGTACGGCCCAGCGCCGATCTGTGAGAGATCGACGATCCGGACGCCACTCAGGGGCAGGATGTCGCGTCCCGCCGGGGTGCTCCCGGCAGGTTCGGGGTGGAGGCGGTGGTTCACAATGAGCCGTCCTTCTCTGAGTTGTCCTCGGTCCGGCGAACTGCCAAAGTCACCGATTCTATAGGTTCTACCATTTGACCCACGCCGCGCGGTGTTGTCAATGCCGGCCGACTGGCCCACCCGCTACGGTTCGTTTGGATAAATGGTTTGACCTGAAGCGAATTGAGTGGTTGGTTTGGGGGTGTGATGCAAATCATCTTGGCGTCATCCAGGAACTCAAGGAGGCCGAATTTTGGCTAGTGAAATCCGCTCCGGATATGTAGACGTTGACGGTCTGCGCACCTATCAGGCTGTCCCGGACAACGACGGCCGGCCCCCGACCGGGGGGATGCTCCTGTTGCCTATGATCACGGGCATCGGGGAGCAGGTTCGTCTCTTCGCCGACCAGATCGCCCGGGAGACGGGGGTAGTGGCCGTGACGTGGGACCCCTGGCATGGCCCCAGCTCAGACGACACCGAGCACGCTGAGCTCAGCCGCCTCCTCGCGGAACTCGATGACCGCGCGGTCGTGGAAGAGCAGGAACGGCTCCTGGCCCACATGCGATCGGCCCTGGGCGTGCAGCACGTCGGGGTCATCGGATGGTGCCTGGGGGGCCGGTTCGCCTTCATCCTCGGCGGGCGGGACCCGGAACTGGCCAACGTGATCGCCTACCACCCCACGGTGACCATCCCGCCGGCCGAGAACCATTCCATCGACGCCATCGAGCAGATCCGGTGCACCACCGCGCCGGTGATGATGGCCTACCCGGGCAAGGACTCCATCGTCTCCCGGGAGAGTTTCGACCGGATGCAGGAGGCGCTCCTCCATCGCGACGGAGCCCCGAGCATGGTGCACGTGTATCCAGACGCCAAGCACGGGTTCAGCGACGCCCGCCGTCACGGCGAGGCGCCCAACGCCGAGGCGTTCAACCTGTCCTGGCCCCAGGCTCTGGCGCTGATCCGCGCCACCACCGTGGCTGTCTGAAACGGCCGACTGAATTTTCGTACTGAACCGCACACACGAGCAAGGGGAGTCCCATGGACCTCAAGACTACAAAGTACACCGTGGACGAGGACGGTATCGCCACCGTCTGGTTCCACCGTCCAGGACGGGGTAATTCCTGGACCAACAGGATGCACGCTGAGTACCGATGGATCATGGAGACGCTGGACCGCGATCCGGCGGTCCGCGTGGTCGTGGTCACCGGGACCGGGAATCAGTTCTGCGTGGGTGCGGATGCCAAGGCACTGAGCTTCTACACGACCAGTGAGGACGACTACTCGGAGAGTGTCGCGGTGGGACGTGAGGCTAGCCCCGGTTCGGGGGTGAACCCGGAGTTCGAGACGGATCTGATCTGGCATTGGGGGTTAAGGGTCCCGGTCATCGCCGCGATCAACGGTGCCTGTGCCGGGATCGCCGCCGCGTTGGTGAGCTTCTGTGACCTGCGGTTTGCGGCCGAGGGCGCCAAGTACACCATCTCGACACCTCGACTCGGACTCCCGGCCGAATACGGGCTGTCCTGGGTCTTGCCGCGCATCGTGGGGACCACGCATGCCGCGGACATCTTGTTCACGGGGCGCGTCATCCTGCCGGAGGAACTCCTGGCCATGGGCTACCTGAACGGTGTCTACCCGGCCGGCGACGAGTTCCTGGAGAACGTCTACACAACGGCCCGGATGATCGCCCGGCAGGTGTCGCCGGCCTCGGTGACCAGCGCCAAGCGGCAGATGTACGCGGACCTGCTCCACCACCATCCGGGACGGTCGATCGACGACTCGAAAGGCCTCATCGGTGGTTTCATGAAGAGCCCAGACTTCCAGGAGGGGGTCAAGGCTCTCCAGGAGAAGAGGTCGCCCCGGTTCCCGGATCCGCAACTGCCGCCACGGACAGAGGCGGACAACCGGGATCCGTCCCTGGCATGAGGCTGGACCAGTCCATCACGATCACCGGCCGGGTGCAGAAGGACGCCTGGGCGAACAAGGTGCTTCCCCCGGTCGAGGAGGTGCGGGCGGGCTTTTGGTCCATCCCCGTGCCCTTCCCCCGGCACCCCATGCGCTACACCCTGAGCTACCTCGCCACAGGGCCCCGCGACGCCATCCTCGTCGACCCTGGATGGTCCAGCGAGGAGGGCTGGCAGCACCTGCTGGAAGGCCTCAAGCGGACCGGCGTCGGCATCCGGGGTGTCACGGGCATCGTGGTGACGCATCGTCATGGGGACCATCTCGGCCTGGCCGAGAGGGCACGGCAAGCCTCCGGTGCCTGGGTGGGTCTGGGACGCAACGAGACCTTGGGCCTGCCGGAGAGCGGCGGGGATGACGCGTGGATCGGGGCGGACCGTGCCCTGCTCCACAGCTGGGGCGTGCCCGCCTCTCGGGTCGGGGAGATCGTCTACGGCGAACAATGGTTGAGTGCCGAGCGCGTCTTGGCCCGTCCGGATGTGAGGTTCGCCGATGGGGAGCACCTTCAGGGCGAGGGAATGGACCTCGAGATGGTGGCGACCCCCGGACACACCGAAGGCCACATCTGCTTGATCGACCACGTACACGGGCTCCTGCTCAGCGGGGACCACGTCCTCCCGCGGATCACCCCCAACGTCTCCCTCCAACGAGGGGGCCCCGAGAATCCACTCCGCGACTACTGCAGGTCCCTGGAGCGCATGCGCTGCCATGAGGACATGGAGGTCTGCCCAGCCCATGAGTACCGGTTCCAGGGAATCGGAGGCCGGGTCGACGAGCTGCTCTCGGATGCCCGGTCGCGGTCGGACGAGGTCCTGGAGATCATCGACGCTCGTGACGCGCAGTCCGTGTGGGACATCGCTCGGAATCTGACCTGGTCGCGGGGCTGGGATTCGTTGGTCGGGCCGCCTCTACGCCTCGCACTGGCGGAGACCGCGAGCCACGTGGCCCTGCTGCGGTCCCAGGGGGCGGAACTCGACATCCCTCTGGCAGAGGGTCGTCAGAAGTAGACGTTCCCGTCGAACAGCCGCCGGGTGGTGCGGTATGTCGACGCGAACTCGGCGTGGGGAGCCTTACCCTCCTCGACGCTGACCGAGGAGTTCACGTCGAGGATGCCGGACGGTGTACCGAGCCGCAGGGGAGCGCTATCACCGAGACTCTGGCGGGCCGCATCCTGGACCGTGGAACCCGGAACACGGGCGGCAATGGCCGTGCACATGGCCCCGGTCACCGGCACGGCCCGGTGTGGGCGGCCCGAGGAGAGGAAACGAACCACGACGTCCACCTCATCGGCGGAGATGTCCCGGCCGGAGAGGGTCCGGTAGTCCTGTGGCTCGGCGACGAGCGCCACGAATGGGGTAAGGCGGTTTCCGGCCGCTGCCTCCCGGTCCGTGGAGATTCCCATCGCCACGGACGCCGTCTGCCGGATGGACTCCAGTGTGTGGAGCAGGTCCAAGTTCGATTCCAGGACCTCGGGAAGCTCGGTGCCCGACCAGCCGAGCGAAGACGCCGGCACGAAGACGCAGGGATTGGCAGCGTCCACCATGGATACCTGGAAGGCGCCGTGCTCCGTGTCGAGCCGGTCGAGTCCCTGGCCCGAGGGCAGGAGGCGCCCGGTGGCGGACCCGCCCGGGTCGAGGAAGTCGAGACGGACGGGGGCGCCCGTGCCGGACACCCCGTCGATCGCGTAGTCACCGTCCGTCACGGCTCGGCCACCGGAGACGTCGAAGGTCGAGGCGATGATCTTGCCGGTGTTGGTGTTGTGGATGCGCACAGTGGTTGGACCGTCTGCTGCGTGGACCAGCCCCTCATCCACGGCGAACGGCCCGATGGCGGAAGACATATTTCCGCAGTTGCCGGCAAAGTCGACCACCGCGGTGTCCACCTGGACCTGGGCAAAGGTGTAGTCGACGTCGGCTTGCTCTGTCGACGCCGGTCCCACCACGCACACCTTGGAGAGTGAGGAGATGCCGCCGCCCATGCCATCGAGCTGACGCCCGTTCGCGTCAGGGCTCCCCATGGCTCTCAGGAAGATCGGGTCCCAATCGGCCCGTTCACCGGGAAGGTCCGAGAGGTGGAAGACCACGGCCTTGCTGGTGCCGCCTCGAATGAAGGCGGCCGGCAGCTTCTCCATCGCTTCTCCTTGGTGTGGTGTTGGGTGTGATGCCGGTGCTGGGATCAGAACGGACGTGGCGAGACCGCTGCCTCGCGGACGTCCAAGGCCATGCTGCCGATTCGGTCGATACCGATCTCCACGGTATCGCCAGCCTTCAGCGGGCCGACGCCCTTGGGCGTGCCGGAGGCGATGACATCGCCGGGCTTGAGCTCGACGACCGAGGAGATCAGTTCGATGGCCTCGGGGATCCCCAGGATCATGTCCCCGATGCGGGCGCTCTGCCGCTCCTCGCCGTTGACGAGGAGGCGGGATGTCATCTCGGTGGTGTCCCCGACCTCGTCGGCCGTCACCAACCAGGGCCCGACCGGCGTGAAGGTGGAGAAGGACTTGCGCAGGGAGCGGTCCTCCTCGAATTCTCCCGGTTCGATCCGCATGGTCAGGTCGATCAGGCAGGAGTAGCCGAAGACGTGCTCCAGAGCCTGGTCCCGGGGAATGTTCCGCCCGCCCGTCCCGATGACCACGGCCAACTCGCACTCATGGTCGAAACGGCGATTGGATCCGGCGGGCAGCTCGATGGGGTCACCGGCACCGCTGACGGAACCGGCGGCCTTGAGGAAGAACCCCACCTGGCGTGCCGTGCGGCCCCCTGTGGTGATCGATCGCTTGCCGATCTCCCCGAGGTGGGCATGGTAGTTGGCCGGGATGGCAAACACCTGCGGCGGGGCCGGGGTCGCGGCTCGGAGAGTGACCTCGGACAGGGGCCGGCCCGGTCCGGTCACCGATGCGGGGATCTGTCCCGCAATGGTGTCCCAATTGCGGATGAGCCACGTCATCCGCTGTTCCGGCCATTCGTCGAACGTGGCCGGGACCAGCTCGGTGATGTCATGGACGGATGCTTCCTGGACCAGGCCGAGGCGCCAGTCGTCAAAGACCGCTAGCCTCATTTGGCGGTTTCCCCCTCGGTGAGTATCTCCTCGTGGTAGGCATTCAGCATTCGGAAGATGGGGCTGTCGTCCACTCGGAACAGCCGTCCCTCCTCGGTGCCCTCATTGAGGTGGGTGACAGCGGCATAGGGCGGGACCGAGATGAAGTCCCCCTTGCCCCAGTCGAAGCGCTCCCCTTTGACGACCATCGAGGCGCTGCCGCTGAGCGCGTAGTAGACCTTGCTGCCGCTGTGGCGGTGCTGTAGGCCTGTGAATCCCGGGCGCACGATCTGCGACTTCATCGACATCGACGGCAGGGCTGAGCCGCCGCCGGCCGGGTTCTGGTATTCGAGGATCACGTCGTCCACAGGGTCGGGGGCGAGGCCCTTGGCCTTGTCCATGGCGTCGTCCGCCTGGGCCTTGGTGTACACCAGCAGGGGATTGCGCTCGGGGCGCGGTGCCGGACCCACCGGGCGCATCAGCCCGGACCCGAACTCACGCCAAGACTTCTCCGGGACGCTGTTGACGGGCTGCTGGCCCTGCTCGTAGGGGTCGAAGAAAATGTTCTCCAGCTTGCGCATGACGGAGACATCGAGGACATCGAGCCAGATCATGGGCTCGGTTCCCTCATGCACGTGGTCGTGCCACATCCAGTTGGGAGTGAGGACGAGGTCGCCCTCGTTCATCTCATAGTTCTCGCCCTCCACGGTGGTGGTGCAGCCGTTGCCCTGCATGACGAAGCGGAAGGCGTCGGGGGTGTGGCGGTGTGCCGTGGCCACCTCGCCCGGGTTGATGTACTGGATGGACGCCCAAAACGTCGGGGTGGTGCCGTACTCTAGGCCGGGATTGGCCAGGCGCAGGGTGCGCCGGTCGCCGCCGGGCTTAAGGTCGAGCACCTCGCCGAGTTCCTCGAGGTAGGCCTGGAGGTCGGCCCAGCGCCAGTGCATCGGCTGCATCGGGGACTCGGGCGTCCGGGTGAACAGCGGCGGCTCATCTGGCTGGGAAATCTTCAGGCCGTGGAGCGAGAGCCGTTCGCGAAGCCGTGCACGGACTTCCGCGTCAGCGTCGACAACGGTTTCGGACATGGGAATCATCCTCCAGATCGGATTGTCTATAGTGCCTACCTGAAAGGTAGAACCATTTTGATGTTAGGTGCGGCATATCTGTTCGTCAAGGGTTGTCGAAGGAAAGTGCCTGAGGTGTTCGCGCGACCCGGTCATGGTGATGCGTCGCGGCATGCGCGGAACTTGGGCCTTGACAGAGCCAAATGGTTCTACCATATGATTCTCGTCAGGGCCTCCGCTGTGGATGCCCATCGGAGCGTCGTCCGGCGCACAGATTCGCGTTGCGTCAAGGCTTGAAATTGCGGGCGCGCGTCAGGGAGAGGAATGAAGCGATGACTGACAGGATTCCTGTTCTGATTGTCGGCGGAGGCCCGGTGGGTCTCGCGCTGGCGGGCGACCTCGGCTGGCGGGGCATCGAGAGTGTCCTGGTCGAGGCCCGGGGGGAGACGATCTTCCAGCCGAAGATGGACATGGTCGGTATCCGTAGCATGGAGTTCTGCCGGAGGTGGGGAATCGTCGAAGACGTCTACTCGGCCGGCTACAACAGGGACTACATCCAGGACTGTGCGTGGGTCACCGACCTCAACGGCTATGAATTCGGCAGGGAGTTCTTCCCGACTCCGCGTGAGGAGAAGACTCCGCCGCAGAGCCCGCAGCATCGCGAGCGGTGCCCGCAGAACTTCTTCGACCCGGTGCTGAGGAAGTTCGCCCGTTCCACCGGGAAGTCGGAGATCCGCTATCGGACCGAACTGGTGTCCTTCGTGGACCATGGGGATTTCGTCACCGCAACCCTGCGCTCTCGCGAGGACGGGGCGGAATACACCGTGGAGGCGGACTTCATGGTGGGATGCGACGGCGGCGACAGTCGGGTCCGCGAGGACCTCGGGATCGAGATGAGCGGGGAGGGCGCACTGACGTATACCTCCAACGCCATCATCCGCTGCGAGAACCTGGAGTCCCTGCACACGATGGACCCTGCCTACCGCTACATCTTCATCGGGCCGGAGGGCACCTGGGCCACGCTAGTGGCGATCAATGGCCGCGACCAGTGGCGGTTCTCCCTCATCGGGGACGAATCCCAGCGGGAGGTGTCCGAAGAGGAGATGCGGACTGCCATCAACCGGGCCATGGGGCGGGAGTTCGAGTTCGAGATCCTGTCCATCCTGCCCTGGGTCCGTCGCCAGCTCGTCGCCGACCAATACCGCAAGGGCCGGATCTTCATCGCAGGAGACGCCGCGCACCTGACGTCCCCGACTGGCGGGTTCGGCATGAACACCGGCCTGTTGGATGCCGTCAACCTCTCCTGGAAACTGGCGGCCTCGCTCGAGGGGTGGGGCGGGGAGGCCCTGCTGGACAGCTACGAGTATGAACAGCGTCCGGTAGCGATCCGGAACGTCACCGAGGCCGGGGACAACCTCAAACGCATGCTCGGACCCCGCGTGGCCCAGCCCAGGCCTGAGGTGTTCGACGGTGACGGCCCGGAGACGGACGCCGCGCGCCGTGAATACGGCGATGCGTACACCGATGCCATGAAGCGTGAGTGGTTCAGCATCGGGATCCACCTGGGATACGTCTACGAGGGATCCCCCGTCGTTATCCCGGACGGGACGGTCCTGCCCCCGCTGACCGTCCAGAGCCACGAGCAGTCGGCGCGTCCGGGGCACCGTGCGCCCCACGTGTGGCTCGATCCGCAGAGGTCGATCCTGGATGAGTTCGGGCGGGACTACGTCTGCCTGCGCTTCGACCCGAACCTGGACGTCGCCGGCCTGGAGATGGCCGCCGCCGTCGAGGGTATCCCGTTCCGTGTTGTCGATGTGGAGCACCGGGAGGCCGCTGAATTGTATGGGACTCGCCTCGTGCTCGTGCGGCCGGACGGCCAGGTGGCCTGGCGGAGCAATGAGCCCGTGGTTGACGCGGCCGGCATCCTGAGCCGCATCACGGGGGTCACGGAGCAGGCCACGTTGGCCGTGGCTTAATGGCCTGACACTTCTCCCTTGGCAGGGTTCGGCCGCTGATGACCTTGTCGGCGGCCGAACCTGTTGCTCATTGCCCGATGGGTCGAACCTGTGGCTAGTTGGCCAGCGCCTTCTTCTCCTTCTCGGCCAGCCGGTTCTCCACCCGCTTGAGATGGGCCTCCATGTCCGAAGAGGCCTTGTCGACGTCCCCCGCACGCAGGTGCTTGACGAACCGGCGACGCATCCGCGTGACGTCCGTCAGCGGATCGGGACCAAATTTGTTGAGCCTGGCCTGGACGATCTCCGTCAGCGAGTTCATGAGCATGACGAGGACCTCGTTGTGGCTGGCCGCCGCGAGAAGCGAGTAGAAATTGGTGACGCGGACGGTGCGCTGCTCGCCGGGAATGGGTGTGGCCTGCTGATCGAAGGCGACGATGTCATCCTCCATCTTCTGGAGATCCTCCTCGGTGGCGCGGATGGCCGCAAGTCTGATCACGTCGGTGGTCAGCATCACCCTGGCCTCGAACAGGCTCTCCGAAGACAGTGCACCCAAGGACACGAGGTCATTCACGGCCCGTGTCACCACAGACGGATCGCCCTCCCGGATGAAGACCCCTCCGGTCACGCCAGGTCGGGACTCCACCAGTCCGCTCATCTCGAGGCCGCGGAGGGCCTCTCGCACGCTCTGACGGCTGATGCCGAACATCTCTGCCATGTCCCGTTCCGCCGGCAACTTGGATCCGGGGGTCAGATGCCCGGAAGCAACGGCGTCCCGGACCTGCTCTGTGATGTATTCAAAGCCGCGGCGGGTGCGGACCTTGGTGAACAGGTTATTCCCCGTGTTGGCTGCCGTCTGGAATGGGTTGTTCTCCGTTGAGAAGCTGTTGGCGGTGGTCATGTGTTCCCTGTCCCGTTATTGCAGGTCATCATCAGTTGTGGTGTTCCGTCACAGTCTACGGTGGGCTGGCTGATTGGTCGAACCCTTTGATGAATTCAGCCCGTCCGGAGGGTGCTCCCGGTCAATGCGCGGAGTGCCATCCCGGCCAGGACGTCAACGGCGCGTTCGCGCTCCACGGCATCCCCGGTGTGCGCAGAGGCTGGATGGGCGCTGTGGGGAGTGGAGTTCAACAGGCCGAAGGTGCCGAGCAGGCGGATCTGGCGCTCGCCGTCGTCGAGCCCCGGATGGATTGCGGACAGCACGCCGTCCCAGAGCTGGACATACTCTCGCTGAAGCCGGCGCACCTCCTGGTTGCTCTCGGGGGAGAGGGAGGGCAGCTCCCGGTCTTGGATGCGGATGACCTCCGGATCGGTTGTGGCGAACTCCAGGTGGAAATGGACCAGCCGCTGCAGGGTCTGGGTCGGGACGTCGGCCGGAGTTGCCGCCTGGCCGGCGCCGCCTTCCTCGGTCAGGATGGTCCGGCAGCCCGCGAGCAGCCGCTCCGAGGCGTCCACGAGGATTTCGGACAGTAGAGCATCCTTGCTGGGGAAGTGCTTGTAGAGGGCGGGGCCGCTCATCCCCACGGCCTCGCCGAGCTCCGAGGTGGACACGGCGGCGAAGCCGCGCTCGGCGAACAGCCGGGCGGCGGACTCCATCAACGCGGCACGGCGATGGGCCTTCTGCGTGGTCCGCCAGGTTGCCGTCATCGTGCCCCATCCCGTTGTCTCTGATGCCTGTCGAATCCAGCATAGACAACTTCGGTTACTGACCGATAACCTAGTTCTAGTTACTGATTGCTAACCCAAAGGACGGCACTGCCGATGTCAGCGACGTACGAAGACCTGATCGCCGAGCTCCGCGAGCGGCGCGCCGCCGCGGCTCTCGGCGGGCCGGAGCGATCCCGCCTCAAGCACACGGAACGCGGCAAGATGCTGGCCCGGGACCGTGTGGACACTCTGCTGGACGAGGGCAGCCCCTTCCTCGAGGTGGCGCCGTTGGCCGGCTACGACCTCTACGACGGGGCCGCCCCCGCGGCGGGCGTGGTGGCCGGCATCGGCCTGGTGGAGGGCCGCCAGGTGATGATCGTGGCCAACGACGCCACGGTGAAGGGCGGCACCTACTACCCCATCACGGTGAAGAAGCATCTGCGTGCCCAGGAGATCGCCGCCGAGAACCGGTTGCCCTGTCTCTACCTCGTGGACTCCGGCGGGGCCTTCCTGCCGATGCAGGACGAGGTCTTCCCGGACCGGGACCACTTCGGCCGCATCTTCTACAACCAGGCGCGGATGTCCCGGGACGGAATACCCCAGATCGCCGCCGTCATGGGCTCCTCCACCGCCGGCGGCGCCTACGTGCCCGCCATGAGCGATGAGACGGTGATCGTGCGGAACCAGGGCACCATCTTCCTCGGCGGCCCGCCGCTGGTGAAGGCCGCCACCGGCGAGATCGTCACGGCCGAGGACCTCGGTGGCGGCGAGGTGCACTCCAGGGTCTCTGGCGTCACGGACCACCTCGCGGAGAATGACGAGCACGCCCTGCAGATCATTCGGGACATCGTGGCCACGCTCCCGGACACCCCGGCGCTTCCTTACGTTCCGGCGGCCGTGGCGGAGCCAGAGCACTCCCCGGAGTCGCTCACGGACGTGGTGCCGGTGTCCCTGACCACCCCCTATGACGCCCGGGAGATCATCGCCCGCACCATCGACTCCGGCAGCTTCCACGAGTTCAAGGCCGAGTACGGCACCACCCTGGTGACCGGCTTCGCCCGGGTCCACGGACACCGCGTGGGCATCCTGGCCAACAACGGCGTGCTCTTCGCCGAGTCCGCCCTGAAGGGCGCTCACTTCATCGAGCTGTGCGAGCAGCGTCAGATCCCGCTGCTGTTCCTGCAGAACATCGCCGGCTTCATGGTGGGCCGCGAGTACGAGTCCGGCGGCATCGCCAAGCACGGAGCCAAGATGGTCAACGCGGTCGCCACCGCTTCTGTGCCCAAGCTGACCGTCGTCGTCGGTGGCTCCTTCGGGGCCGGCACCTACTCGATGTGCGGGCGGGCCTACTCACCGCGCTTCCTGTGGCTGTGGCCCAACGCCCGGGTCTCCGTGATGGGCGGCCCGCAGGCCGCCTCCGTGCTGTCCACCGTGCGCCGGGACCAGATCGAGGCCGACGGCGGCACGTGGAGCGCCGAGGACCAGGTCGCGTTCGAGGCGCCGACCCGGGAGCAGTACGAACGCCAGGGCAGCCCGTACTACTCAACCGCCCGACTCTGGGACGACGGCATCATCGAGCCGGCCCAGACCCGCGACGTGCTGGGGCTGGCCCTGGACGTCGTCATGCGCGAGCCCTCGGACCGCACCGCACACAGACCCGCCGGCCAGGCGGCCCAGACGTCCTCCTTCGGCGTCTTCAGGATGTGAGCGCCGTGCCCCAGACAGCCACTCCGACAGCGACCCAGACAGGGCCCCAGACCATGTTCAAGACCGTCCTCATCGCCAACCGAGGCGAGATCGCCTGCCGGGTGATCCGCACCCTGCGCTCGATGGGCATCCGCTCCGTGGCGGTGTATTCCGATGCCGACGCCGGCGCCCGACACGTGCGGTTGGCGGACGCGGCCGTGCGGCTGGGCCCGGCCCCCGCGGCCCAGTCCTACCTGGACATCGACGCCGTCCTGGCCGCCGCCCGCTCGACCGGGGCCGAAGCGATCCATCCCGGCTACGGCTTCCTGGCCGAGAACGCCGCCTTCGCCCAGGCCTGCGCGGAGGCCGGGATCGTGTTCATCGGGCCCGAGGCGGAGTCCATCCGGGTGATGGGGGACAAGATCACCGCCAAGAACGCCGTCGAGGCGCGCGGTGTGCCGACCGTCCCGGGCATCGCGAAGCCGGGGATGGACAACGACGCCCTAACCGCCGCGGCGCCCGGAATCGGCTACCCGCTGCTCATCAAGCCCTCCGCCGGCGGCGGCGGCAAGGGCATGCACGTGGTGGAGGCCGAGGACCAGCTCGCCACCTCCCTGGACGCCGCCCGGCGCGAGGCCGCCGCGAGCTTCGGGGACGACACGCTGTTCCTGGAGCGGTATGTCACCACGCCGCGGCACATCGAGGTGCAGGTCCTGGCCGATGCCCACGGCCACGTGATCCACCTCGGTGAACGCGAATGCTCGCTGCAGCGCCGCCACCAAAAGGTGATCGAGGAGGCCCCCTCGCCCCTGCTGGATGAGGCCACCCGGGCCCGCATCGGTGAGGCCGCCTGCGAGACGGCACGCTCCGTGGGCTACCGCGGGGCCGGCACCGTGGAGTTCATCGTCCCCGCTGACTCCCCGGACGAGTTCTTCTTCATGGAGATGAACACCCGCCTGCAGGTCGAGCACCCGGTGACCGAGGAGATCACAGGCGTGGACCTCGTGGAGCAGCAGCTGCGGATCGCCGCCGGCCAGGTGCTCGAGCTGGACCAGGAGGACATCGTCCTGGACGGTCACTCGATCGAGACCCGCATCTACGCCGAGGATCCCTCCGCCGGCTTCCTGCCGACCGGCGGGCTCGTGGAGCACGTGCGCCACCCCGAGGGGGAGGGCGTCCGCGTGGACACGGCGCTGGAGGACGGGTTGAGCGTCTCCATCGACTACGACCCGATGCTCGCCAAGGTCATCACCTGGGGCCGGGACCGTGAGGAGGCCCGGGCCCGCATGGTCGCGGCGCTGGAGAACACGGCGGTGGTCGGCTTCACGACCAACGTCGAGTTCCTGCGTGCACTGCTGGAGCTGCCGGCCGTCATCGCCGGTGACCTGGACACCGGCCTGATCGCTCGCGAGTTCGACTCGATCAGGTTCGCCGAGCCAGGGAAGCGGGAGTTCCGGGAGGCCGCACTGCTGATGGACGCCGCCCGCGGCTCCTCCACCGACCCGTGGCGCCGCCGCGACGGCTGGCGACTGGGCGCCCCGGCACCCCGGCGCTTCCCCTTGGTGGCGGCGGACGGCACCACCCGGATGGTCTTGCTCTCCGGCACCGTGGACGCCCCCGCCGTCGTCGCCGAGGGTGACGCCGGCGTCACCGCGGATGCCAACACGGGGCCCGACGTCGGCCGGTCCGGGTCCCTGCCCGCGTTCGTCAAGCGCCGGGGGCAGGACGTGACCGTCACGATCGGCGGCGTCGGGCGCAGCTTCACGGCCGTCGTCGGGCCCGAGGGGGTCCAGCTCACCAGGCTGGGAGCCCTCTTCGACATCCGCCGGGTGCGCGCCGATCACAGCATCCAGGGGGAGGCCGAGTCCAACCCGACCCTGACCTCGCCGATGCCCGGCACCGTGCTGCTGACGCCGGTGGCGGACGGCGACGTGGTGTCCGAGGGGGATGCGGTGCTCGTGGTCGAGGCCATGAAGATGGAACACGTCATCCGCGCCACGGTGGCCGGCACGGTCGCGCTGCATGCCGCGGTGGGGGACGCCGTTTCCCGGGGCCAGGTGCTCGCGGTGATCACGCCCGCTGGGACCGAGCCCGACGACGAGGGCGCGGCCCGGAACGACAACGCGAACGACCGCGAGGGCGAGGGGGCCGCATGAGCGAGAAGCGCATCATCCAGCGAGGGTTGTACTTCGACGAGATGGAAGAGGGCGCTGTCTACGCGCACAGCCCCGGCCGGACGGTGACCGAGGCGGACAACGTCCTGTTCACCACCCAGACCATGAACACCCAGTCCCTGCACCTGGATGCGGCGTGGTCCGCGGACACCGAGTTCGGCGAACCGCTGGTCAACAGCATGTTCACCCTCTCCACGCTGGTCGGGCTGTCCGTGGCGCAGCTGACCCAGGGGACCATCGTGGCCAACCTCGGCTTCAGTGAGGTGAGGTTCCCGGCCCCGATGCGGCACGGGGACACGATGTACGCGGAGACTCTGATCGCGGGCAAGCGGCGCTCGCAGTCCCGCCCACACCAGGGGATCGTGGAGTTCCACCACACAGCACGCAACCAGGACGGGGTGGTGGTTGCCGTGGCGAAGCGCTCCACGCTGATGCAGGTCTCGCCGGAGGCGCTCGCAACGGAGGGCGCCGGGGAAGGCGCCGCGGAATGCGCCTGGGGAGCGGCCGCCGAACGGCCGACGTCGGGCGGTGCGGCATGACCGCTGCCGACCTGATCCCGGGCCCGTCCATCCTGTTCTGTCCCGCTGACCGTCCGGACCGCTATTCCAAGGCGGCCGCCGCGGCGGACGGCGTCATCCTCGACCTCGAGGACGCCGTCGCCCCGGCAGGCAAGGCGGCGGCGCGGGGGCACGTGGCCGCCTCCACGCTCGACCCGGCGACCACCATCGTGCGGGTCAACCCGGTGGGCGATGAGACGGCGGAGGAACACCGATTGGACCTGGCGGCCCTCGACGGCGGCCGGTACCGGACGCTGATGGTCGCCAAGGTGGAGGACCCGGCCCAACTGGACCACCTCCACGAGGCCGGATACCGGGTCATCGCCCTGTGCGAGACCGCGGCCGGGGTGGAGCGTGCCTTCGAGATCGGCCGGCACCCGGCCGTCGTCGCGCTGATGTGGGGTGCCGAGGACCTGGTCGCCTCCATGGCGGGCAAGTCCAGCCGCTTTGCCGAGGGGCCGCGCGTCGGGCAGTACCGCGAGGTGGCCCGGTACGCGCGCTCGCGGGTGCTGGTAGCCGCCAACGCCGCCGGGAAGGTCGCAGTGGACACGGTGTTCATGGACATCGGCGACCTGGAGGGGCTGCGCTTCGAGGCCGAGGACGCGGTGGCCTCGGGTTTCGCCGCGAGCGCGTGCATCCACCCCTCCCAGTCGGGGGTAATCCGGCAGGCCTATGCCCCGAGCGCCGAGGAGAAGGAGTGGGCGGCGTCCGTGCTGGCCGAGGCCACGGTGCAACCGGGAGTCTTCCGGTTCCAGGGCCGCATGGTGGACGAACCGATCCTGCGGCAGGCGCGGCGGATCGTGGGGTAGGCCCCTCCCGGCTCAGTCGATCTAGATCCTGACCGGGTCGGGTGATCCTTGACGGTCGTCGAGGTGACATCTATGGTCAGTCCATTCTGGTGTGCTCTCGATGTGGATGTGAGTGCATTGACGTGCGTCTCTTCGTCCGGAGACGGTGATGCCGGGAGGCGGTAGTGCCTGAATCTGCCCAGGAACTCACTGAGCATGCCCATCGCATCCTGGAGCTGGTGGGTCATCTCAGCCGTCGTTCCTACCAACGGGTCGATGTGGGGGACCGCCTGCCCGCCCTGGATGCAGCGCTTGCTCGGGCGGAGGCGGTGGTGCGCGGCCTGGCCAACCGGGCCAAAAGGGCGTCGAGCCCGGTGCCGCCCATTGGGGTGATGGATCTCTTCGCCCTGCTGGCCGATCTCGGCGACCTCAGGAATCGCCTGCTCATGCACCAGCTGTCTGGTCGGCATGAGGTGATTCACCGGATGAACGCGGCGCTGGGCAGGCTGCGATCGGCGGAGACGGTGCAGGAGTTCGTCGACCAGGTGCCCGTGGAGGTCGTGAATCTGGGGTATGTCCGTTCCCTCTATTCCTCGGCGGAGAGCATGCAATGGATCGCCCGGTCCGCGCACTCGACCCAAGGCCCAGAGGAGAGCCTTCTCCTGCTGGAGGCGGGGCAGCAGGATCCTCTGCGTGATATCCACGACCTGTTTGAGGCAGAGATGGTCCGGGAGTGTCAGCCCATCCTTCGCCATGGGATCCGGAAGAGTCGGCGGGTCCACCCGGAGATCATCAAGGTCACCGAATCTGATTCCTATGTAGCATCACCTCTCGTCCTGGACGGACTGGTCAAGGCCTTCGTCAGCGTGGACGTCAATGCCGACAGCGGTACTGTCGACGCGTTCGACATGGAGCTGATGGGGCTGTTCACCACCGGCGCTGCGATCGCGCTGGACCGGCTCGGGGCCCCACGTCACCTCAGCTCGGTGGTCGGTGCTGAGCGGGCTATCGGGGCCGGATCGGGCGGGGGAGGTGGCATGCCTCCGGATCTGACGCGGCGCGAGCTGGAGATTCTCGGGTTGGTGGCTGAGGGCCTGTCCAATGCGGCCATCGCCCAGCGGCTCGTCATCAGCGAGGGGACCGCCAAGACGCATGTGAAGAACATCCTGCGGAAGCTGGGTGCCTCGAACCGCACCCAGGCGGCCGCATTCCTGCGGCGGGGCTGACTCCGCCACGGAGGCATCAAGTCTTCCTGGGGAGAGATACCCCTTTCGGGAGATGTGAGCCGCATCACAGTAAACCTAGATTGGGGGACACCCAACCTAGGAGGAAACGATGAGCGTCACCCAGGATTCCCCGGACACGCTGGTTCCCGAGCACATCGCACGCCAGGTCGTCACACCGAAGGGCCACCGCGACGACGAGGCCCTCTTCGAGGCCTACCGGTGGTTGCGTGACAACGCCCCGCTCGCCAAGGTCCACGTCGAGGGCTACGACCCTCTCTGGCTGCTCACCAAGCACGCGGACATCATGGAGGTCGAGCGCCAGCCGCAGATCTTCTCCAACGGCGGGCCGGAGATCGGCTCCCACAACCCCAACCTCGGCAGCCAGGCCGACGACGCCTTCCACCGGCAGCTCACCGGGGGCAGCCTGCGGGTGATCGACTCGCTCACCTACCTCGACCCGCCCGAGCACACCATGGTCCGTGACATCGCCGCCGACTGGTTCCGCCCCGTCATGTTGAAGAAGTGGGAGGACGAGATCCGCGTCCTGGCCCGAGAGGCCATCGAGAAGCGGCTGCGCACCGGGGTCAATGAACTGGACTTCGTCAAGGAGTTCACGGTCTACTACCCCCTGCACGTCATCATGACCCTGTTCGGCGTGCCACCCGAGGATGAGCCCCGCATGATGGCGCTGACCCAGGACTTCTTCGGCACCGCCGACCCGGACGCCCAGCGCGAGGACGTGGAGCCGCTGTCCCCGGGGGCCGCGGCAGAGCAGTTCTCGGCAGCGATCCAGGACTTCTACGCCTACTTCGACCGGTTGATCGAGGACCGCCGGGCCGAGCCCCGGGACGACCTCGCGTCCATCATCGCCAACGCCCGCGCGGAGGACGGCGAGTACTTCGCCCGCAGCTACGCCTACGGCTGGTTCATCGCCATCGCCACCGCGGGCCACGACACGACGTCGAGCACCCTGGCCACCTGCCTCGAGGCGCTCGCCGAGAACCCCGACCAGCTGGCCGCCGTGCAGGCAGACCCATCGCGGATCCCGGACCTGGTCAACGAGTCGCTGCGCTGGGCCTCGCCCGTCAAGCAGTTCACCCGGATGGCGCTGGAACCCTACGAGCTGCGGGGGCAGAAGATCGAGGCCGGGGACCGCCTGGTGACCCTCTACCAGTCGGCGAACCGGGATGAGGACATCTTCGAGGATCCCTACGCCTTCCGCTACGACCGCAAGCCGAACAAGCACATCGCCTTCGGCTACGGCCCCCACATGTGCATCGGCCAGCACCTGGCCAAGATGGAGCTGCGGGTCATGCTCGAGGAACTGCTGCCTCGCATCACGTCCCTGCAGCTGACGGGGGAGCGCAAGGTCGTCCAGACCAACTTCGTGGGCGGGCTCAAGAACCGCCCACTGGTCCTGGAGCTGTCATGAGCCCCCGCAAGGTCGTGGTGGTGGGTGCCGGCCACGCCGGCGGCACCTTCGTGGCGCTGCTGCGCCGGGAGGGCTTCGACGGGGAGATCGTCATGGTGGGCACGGAGGTCCACGCCCCGTACCACCGGCCGCCGCTGTCCAAGTCCTTCGGCGTGGCCGGCGATGGGGAGGACTGGGGCGGGCCCGCGAAGTGGCTCTATGACCCGGCCTTCTACCAGGAGCAGGGGATCGATCTCCACCTGAGCGAGACCGTCACCTCCATGGATCGCGGCAGCCGCTCGGTCACCCTGAGCGATGGAGCCGTCCTCGACTACGACGTGCTCGTGTTGGCCACCGGTGCCGAACCCCGCCGCCTTGGCCTCCTGGGTGAGGACCTGGAGGGGATCCACACCCTCCGGGACGTCGGCGACGCCGTACGGCTGGACGAAGCCATCACCTCGGGCCGGCCGCTGGCGATCGTCGGCGGCGGCTATATCGGCCTGGAGGTCGCCGCGGCGGCCAGGGTGCACGGCGTGGACGTGACCGTGATCGAACGCGAGGACCGCCTCCTCGCCAGGGTCGCGAGCCCGGCGCTCTCCGAGATGCTCTCCGAACATCACCTCACCAGTGGCACTACGATCCTCACCGGGGCACAGACCGTCGGGTACGTGTGCGACGCCGGCCGGGTCGGCGGGGTGCGCCTGGCCGATGGTACGGTCATCCCCTGCGGCACCGTCCTCGTCGGAGCCGGGGCCGTGCCCCGACAGGCCCTCGCGGAGCAGGCCGGGCTGGAGTGCGGCAACGGCATCATGGTCGACGCGCGGTGCCGCACCTCCGACGAGTCGATCCTGGCGATCGGTGACGTCACTAACCGACCGGTGGACGGCTTGGAGATGATGGACGGTCGCATGCGGGTGGAGAGTATCCCCAGCGCGGTCGACCAGGCCAGGCACGCCGTCGACGTGGTCCTCGACCGCCCGGCGCAGAACCATGAGGTCCCGTGGTTCTGGTCCGACCAGTTCGACCTGAAGATCAAGATCGCCGGGATCGTCCATGGTGACTACGAGACGGTCCAGCGCGGGGATCCGGCGCGTGGGGGATTCGCCCTCTACCACCTGCGCCAGGGTCGACTGGTGGCCGCGGAGACCGTCAACGCACCGAAGGACTTCATGGTCGCCAAGCGGATGCTGTCCACCGGGTGCCCTGTCGAAGCCGAGGCTCTGCGTGACCCCGAGGCGGATCTGAAGCTCCTCCTCGCCGCCGCCTGATCCTGAAACCGGCGGTCGCCCGTCCTACAGAAGTCAATCCTCGAGTCATCGAGATACCCAGAAAGTGAATTCCATGCCCACCATCACCTATGTCCTCCCAGACGGTACCGAACAGCAGATGGACGTCCCCTGCGGGCAGTCCGTGATGGACGGTTCGGTGCGCAACAACCTCCCCGGCATCGTGGCCGAGTGCGGCGGCAGCTGCTCCTGCGCTACATGTCACGTCTTCCTTGAGCACGCCCCGGACGGCGCATTCGACGAACCCATGACGGAGGAGACCGACCTCGTGGAGTTCCTCGAGGACGCCGCACCGAACTCCCGGCTCTCGTGCCAGCTCATCGTCTCCGAGAACGCAGACGGCGCCCGCGTGCGCGTGTCCACAGCCAACGGCTGACCTCTCCCGCCCCATCCCCTCATCTCACCGTCAAGGAGCAACCATGAAAACCACCGCAGCCGTCCTCGAAGCCCAGGGCAGCTACTTCACCCTGCAGGAGATCACCATCTCGGATCCCGGGCCCGGTGAGGTCCTCTTCGAGGTGGCCGGGGTCGGCCTCTGCCATACCGACCTGGCTGTGCGGGAGGGGCACCTGCCGTTCCCCTTCCCGGGCGTCGTCGGGCACGAGGGCAGCGGCACTGTGGTCGCCGTGGGCGAGGGCGTCACCAAGGTTGCCGTCGGAGACCGGATCGCCGCGAGCTTCAACAGCTGCGGCCAGTGCTCGCAGTGTGCCGCCAATCAGCCCGCCTACTGCGTGGAGTTCATGGAGCGGAACTTCGGCGGTACCCGTGCGGACGGCACCAGCGCGCTGCGCGCCGGTGATCAGCAGGTCGGGTCGAACTTCTTCGGCCAGTCCTCCTTCGCCCGGCACGCGATCGCACACGAGCGAAATGTGGTGCCGGTTCCCGAGTCCGTCCCCCTGGAGCTGGCCGGGCCGCTGGGCTGTGGTGTGCAGACCGGGGCCGGAGCCGTCCTTCGGTCCTTGGACTGCGAACCGGGGTCGTCCCTGTTGGTGACCGGCGGCGGGCCCGTCGGCCTCTCCGGTGTCCTCGGGGCGGTGGCGCGTGGGGTGAAGACCATCATCGTCTCCGAGCCGATGGCCTCCCGGCGGGAGTTGGCGCTCTCGCTCGGGGCGACCCACGCCGTCGACCCGCTGGCCCGGCCCCTGTCCGAGCAGGTCCGGGAGATCCTGCCGGAGGGAGTGCGTTATGTGCTGGACACCACGGCTATCGTGCCCGTGGTCACCGAGATCATCGCGTCCATGGGGCAGCGAGGACATCTGGGCATGGTCGGGGTCCCCTCAGACCCCGCGGCCGCGCTGAACGTCAATCTGCTGGAGATGCAGGCTCGCGGACTGAGCTTCACCGGCATCGTTGAGGGCGACAGCGACCCGGCCTCCTTCATCCCCGAACTGATCGGCCTGTACGAACAGGGTCGGTTCCCGTTCGACCGAATGATCACCACCTTGCCGTTCGAGCAGATCAACGAGGCTGTCGCCGCCCAGGCCAGAGGTGACGCCGTCAAAGTCGTCCTCGTCCACAGCTGAGTCACCCACTGAGCACCCACCAAGGAGAACACCATGACCACCGTCGACACCCGACAGACCATCGACTACGACCGAATCTTCCTGGGCGGTGAATGGACCGCGCCCACGACCGGAGACCGCATCCAGGTCCACTCCGCCACCACCCACGAGCTGGTGGGCAGCGTCCCGGAAGGCCGTGAAGAAGACATCGACGCCGCTGTCGCAGCCGCCCGCACCGCCTTCGACGACCCGAGCGGCTGGGCGCACTTCACCCCGACGCAACGCGGAGAGGCGCTCGAGCGCTTCGCGAAGGCCCTGGAAGCCCGTGGCGCGGAGACCGCCCGGCGGGTGACCGTCCAGAACGGCATGCCCACCTGGCTGTCCCAGCAATGGGAACAGGGCTTCCCGCCCATGCTGGTGCGGTTCTTCGTCGACCTGGTGAAGCAGACCCAGGAAGAGATCCGCCCGGGCCTCCTGGGCAAGCAGACCATGGTCATCCGCAAGCCCATCGGCGTGGTGGGTCAGATCGTGCCGTGGAACGTCCCGCAGGCCATCACCTTCCTCGGCCTGGCGCCGGCCCTGGCAGCCGGCTGCACCGTCGTGCTCAAGCCGTCCCCGGAAACCGTCCTGGACGCGTTCCTGCTGGCCGAGGCCGCCGAGGACGCGGGACTGCCGGCCGGCGTCGTGAACGTCATCCCCGGTGGCCGTGAGGTGGGCGCCTACCTGGTGTCTCATCCCGGGGTGGACAAGGTGTCCTTCACCGGCTCTACGGCTGCGGGGCGTAAGGTGGCCGCGGCCTGCGGCGAGCTGTTGCGCCCCGTCACCCTGGAACTGGGTGGCAAGTCCGCAGCCGTGATTCTGGACGATGCGGACCTGGACTCCCAGTTGGAGGACTTCTTCGGCAACACCATGATCAACAACGGGCAGGTCTGCTGGACGTCCACCCGCATCCTCGTGCCCTCGTCACGGTACGACGAGATCACCGGGACCCTGGCGGACCTCTACTCGGGGCTGACGGTGGGGGACCCCCTGGACCCTGCCACGAAGGTCGGCCCCTTGGTCTCCGAGCGACAGCGTGAACGTGTGGAGGGCTACATTGCCGTGGGCAAGCAGGAGGCCCGTCTGCTGGTGGGCGGCGGCCGGCCGCACGGCATCGACCAGGGCTGGTTCGTGGAGCCCACGGTGTTCGCCGACGTCGATCCGAAGGCGAGGATCGCCCAAGAGGAGATCTTCGGCCCGGTGCTCTCGATCATCCGGTACGAGGATGAGCAGCAGGCCACCCGGATCGCCAACGACTCCGACTACGGGTTGGGCGGCTCGGTCTGGACGTCCGATTCGGACCGCGGAGAGGCGTTCGCCCGCACGGTCCGCAGCGGTACCTTCGGCGTCAACGGCTATGCCAACGATCCTGTCGCCCCGTTCGGCGGCGTGAAGGCCAGCGGCCTCGGCCGCGAGTTGGGTCCTGAGGGCCTGGCTGCGTTCCAGGAGATCAAGACGATCTACCTGGACCGTCCGAACGCCTGACGGCCGGGCCCCGAGCGGCCGGTGGCGGGTGCCTGATCACGGCGCCGACCACCGGCCGCCGGTTCCGGAGGCGTCGAAGCAGTTCAGCCGCCGGCGACCAATCGATCGTGGAGGTGGCCGGCCAGAGCCTCGACCTGGGCTCGGGTGCCGTCGTCTTCCCCCGTGGCCGCAGCGGAGGACAGGAACGGGACGACCCCACCGGCGGCGTGAATCCCTCGCAGGAAGGCCACCATGCTGTCGGGATGCGCATGCAGGATCGGATGGTCGGGGTACTCGGTGCTGGGCATCGGCCGACCGGTGGCCTCGGCGTGGCGCCGGTGGACCCCGTCCACGAAATCTGCGGTGCGCGCGTAGTCCTGGACCACCACGTCGTCGGCCGCTCCGAGGAGCAGGAGGATGACGGCGGCCAGGACGCCGGTGCGGTCCTTGCCGGCGGTGCAGTAGAACAACACGCCGCCGTCGGAGGCGGCGATCTCCCGGATGCTGTCCACTAGGACGGCCGAGCGTGCCCTGGCCAGCCGCAGGTACCAGTCGCCCACTCCGTCGTAGTCCGTGATGGAGTCGAACGTGGCGGCCAGGGTGGCCGGGTCGGCTGACTTGCGGGTCATCGGTTGGTGCACGTGCCGGATTCCATTGCGTTCCAGGACGGCGGTGCCGGTCAACTGCACCTCGTCCGGGGCCCGCAGGTCGATGACGGTGCGCAGCCCTTGGCCGTGGAGATCCCGCAGTTGCTCATCGGGGCTGACGGTGATGTTGTCACTGCGCCACAGCCGGTTCTCGGCAATGCGGCCGCCGTCCACCGGCAGCCCGCCGAGGCTTCGAAGGTTTGCCGCCGTGGTCCCCGCCATGGGCTCAAGCCCTCCGCAGGAGGGCGGCCAAGGCCTGTCCGCCGCCGATGCACATGGTGACGATGGCCAACTCCTTGTCCTCCCGGACCAGGGTCTTGGCGGCCCGCAGGGTGAGGATGGCCCCAGTGGCTCCGACGGGATGGCCGAGCGCGATCGCCCCGCCATAGGGGTTCGTCTTCGTCGGGTCCAGGCCGGCGTCACGGATGACCGCGACGGCCTGGGCGGCGAATGCCTCGTTCAGCTCAATGACGTCCACCGACGCCGGGGACGTGCCGGTCATGGCGAACAGCTTCTGCAGTGCCTGGACGGGGGCGTAGCCCATCAGCTGCGGATCCATGGCGGAGGTGGCCACGGCCTCCAGCGTGGCCAAGCCCTGCACCCCGCGGTCCCGGGCCACGGACTCGCGAGCCAGGACGAGGGAAGCCGCCCCGTCGTTGATGCCGGAAGAATTCCCTGCGGTGACGGTGCCGTCCTTCTCGAAGGCCGGCCGGAGCCCCTGGAGGATCTCGACGGTCGTCTCGGGCTTGGGATGTTCGTCCTCGGTGACGGTGAAGGGCTTCCGCCCGGGGACCTCGTAGGCCACGATCTCTTCGGCAAAGGCCGTGCGGGCCTCCGGGGTGGCTGCACGACGCTGCGATTCGGCGGCGAACTCGTCCTGTTCCTGCCGGCTGACGCCGTACTTGCGGGCCACGTTCTCTGCCGTGATGCCCATGTGGATGCCGCTGAAGGGATCGGTCAGGATGGCCACGGTCCCGTCCACGAGGCTCCGGTCACCGAGGCGGTATCCCTCCCGCGCGCCGAAGTCGTAGAAGGGCATCCGGGTCATCGACTCGTTGCCGCCGGCCAGGGCGATGTCCACGCCGCCCCAGTGCATCTGCTGCGCAGCGGACCACACAGCCTGGAGTCCGGATCCGCACAAGCGGTTGACGGTGAAGGCCGGAGTGCTCTCGTCCAGCCCTGCCGCCAAGGCCACGCGCCGGGCGTTGTAGGCGTCCGGACCGACCTGGCCGATGCACCCCATGACCACTTCATCGATCTCGTCTGAGCCCACCCCGGCCCGGACCAACGCCTCCCGGCTGGCCGCCGCGCCGAGCTCGTAACCGGGGACGGTCTTGAAGACGCCCCCGAAGCTGCCGGTCGGCGTTCGAGCACCGTCGAGGATGACGGCCTTGTCTCGGGTGGCTTCCATGGGAGTCCTTCGTCAGGGGAACACGGTGTTGGCGGTGCGCGCCGTGTCCTCCACTGTAGTGCGATCACCTCGAAAAGTCAGACCAAATACGCACATAAATGGTTTCGAAAGCTGGCGTGACGCCTTACTATGAGGTGCATCACACCCCCTTGCCTGTCTCGTCTCCCGGAGGTCCAGATGTCCGCAGTCGCTTATGTTCCAACTCTCGAAGAGCGCTACACGCCTGACCGGATCCGCGCCTTCTATGAGTCAGGCGTGTGGTTCGGGGACAGCTTCTACGGGCAGGCCCGGACCCAGGCCGAGAAGGTGCCGGACAAGGTCGCTTTCTTCGACTCCACGACCTCGCTGACCTATGCACAGTTCAGTGAACAGATTCTCCGGTTTGCCGTGGGCCTGAAGCGGCTGGGTGTCCAGCGCGGCGATCGGGTCCTGGCCCAGGTCCCCAACATCACGGAGTTCCCGGTGATCGCCGGGGCCGTCAATCGAATCGGCGCCATCATCGTTCCGGTCATGCCGATGTACCGGGCCCACGACTTGGAGCACGTCCTCGAGAACTCGGGGGCCGCCGTCGCGCTCTTTGCCCGAGAGTTCAACGGCTTCAGTTACCTGGACATGTTCTCGGAGCTGCAGAAGGATGCCCCGGGCCTGCGCCAGCTGGTCGCCTTGCGGTCCGAGGGGCAGCCGATCGGTAGCGCGGTGACCTACGAATCGCTTCTCGCCGAGGGTGACCTCGAGGCACTTGAGGCCGAGGCCGGCCCGGACAGCTCTCCCGACGAACCGTTCGAGATCGTGTACACCTCGGGCACCACGTCCCGGCCCAAGGGATGCTTCCACACCTTGAACACGGTCCGTTCCAGCGCGGTGCAGATCGTCCGCTCCCTGGACTACTCCGCCGAGGACGTGCAATTCGGCCCGTCGCCGATCACCCACAGCACAGGACTGGTGACCAGCGTGCTGATCCCGCTGTACCTGGGGGCCTCGTCGCATTTCATGGAGAAGTGGGAGCCGACGGACGGTGTCCGCCGCGTCCGGGAGCACCGGCTGACGGCCGCCGTGACGGCCACCCCGTTCCTGCAGATGCTCATGAAGGCCTTCGATCCCGCGAAGGACGACGCGAGTTCCCTGCGCATCTGGGTGTGTGCCGGAGCGCCCATCCCCGGCTCGGTGGTCACCGCGGCCACCAAGATGTTCCCGGACTGCAAGATCCTCAGCCTGTACGGGCGCTCGGAGAACCTGCTGACCACCTTGTGCTCCATCAATGACGCCCCGGAACGGTCCACCACCAGTGACGGTCGGGTTGCCGATCCGTCCGTCGTCCGCGTCGTGGGTTCCGACGGGTCGGAGCTGCCCCGCGGCGAGGTGGGAGACGTGGCCTACAAGGGGCCGTCCCACATGCTCGGCTACTGGAACAACCGGGAAGCCACCGAGGAGCTGTTCACCCCAGACGGCTACTCGCGGTCCGGGGATCTGGGCTTCATGGACGAGGACGGCTTCGTGCGCATCACGGGCCGGTCCAAGGACATCATCATCCGCGGCGGCATGAACATCTCCGCCCGCGAAGTCGAGGACGAACTGCTGCAGAACCCTCAGATCGCGAACGTGGCCGTGGTGGCCATGCCGGACGAAAGGCTGGGGGAGAAGTGCTGTGCCTTCGTGGTCCCGGCCGACGACGGCAGCGCGCCTGATTTGGAGACGATCGTCGCCTTCCTGAAGGATCGCGGGATCGCCAACCAGAAACTCCCCGAACGTCTGGAGATCGTCGAGGAACTCCCCACGACGGCGACCGGCAAGATCCAGAAGCACATCCTGCGCGCGCAGATCGCCGAGAAGGTGAAAGCCGGAGTCTGAGCACACAGGTCCGTCCGGGGACTCGTTCCCGGACGGACCCGCGTGGACGCCTCTGGGCTGAACGCTCGGAAGGGCCGCGCCCGGTTCAGCGGTGGTGTGGCGAGTCCGCGTAGTAGCCGTCCTCAAGCCAGAACCGCACCCGTAAGGGGCTGGAATCGGGCACGAGCTCGGGCAGGACGGGTGCGCCGTCGGCGATGGCTTCAAGGGCCTCTGTCACCGTGCCGAACTGCCGCAAGTGATGGAACTGTGCCCAGGTCGGCGGCATGAGCATGGTGTCGCCGTCGCGGAACTTCTGCAGGGCCGTCGCCGCGTCCATCCACTGGACCGCACTGGCCTCGCCGCTGGCCTGACGGGGTTCCTGGCCCTGTGGCAGGGCGGCGAGGAAGAACCGGGTGTCATAGCGGCGCGGCTCGCCGACCGGGGTGATCCAGCGGGAGAGCGGCCGCAGCAGGGACACATCCGGAACGAGTCGGTGGGAGGCGAGGAACTCGGCGAAGGAGAGCTCGCGTGATTCCAGGCGTGCCCGTTCCTCCTCAAAATCACGTGGATCGGCCAGGGTGCGGCCGCAGCTGGGCCGGGCCAGCAGCACCCCGCACTCCTCGAAGGTCTCTCGGATGGCCGCCGCCAGCAACTGCCGGGCCAGAGCCGGATCCGGACCCAGCATCGGCACCCATGGATCCAGGTCGGTTCCGGCCCAGAACTGCTCCGGGAGGTCGTCGCCGGGGTCGACCCGTCCGCCCGGGAAGACCGTGGCACCGGCGGAGAAGGCCATGGAGGTGGCCCGGGTCAGCGTGAAGGCCTCCGGACCCCCGCCCGCATCCCGCAACAGGACGACGGTGGCCGCATCGCGCACCGGAGCCGGATCGGCAGCAGGGGCCTTGTACTCCGGGTACGGTGGCGTCCTGGAGGCCTCGTACGGAATGGACATCAGGACTCCTTGACGGTGACGACGACTTTGCCGACCGCGGTGCGGTTCTCGAGCGATTCGAAGGCCCTCGCCGTGTCCGCCATCGGGTAGGTGTTCTCCACCGCGGGACTCAGCCGGCCGGCGTCGAGCAGATCCTGGACCCCGTGGCGCACCCGCTCCAGGGTTCCGGGGTGCTCCTTCTCCATGACGTCCATGGCGATCCCCGTCAGGGTCAGGTTCCGCAGCAGCAGGCGGTTCACCTTGATCTCCGGGATGGTGCCACCGGCGAAGCCAACGACCACTCCGGTGCCGCCGATGGCCAGGGCGCGGACGGTGTCCAGGAAGCCGTCCCCACCCACCATGTCGATGAATCCCGCTACGCCGCGGCCGTCTGTGAGGGATTTGACCTCCTCCAGCCATGCGCCGGTGGAGCGCACCACGTGCGTGGCTCCGGAGTCACGGGCCACCCGCTCCTTCTCGTCGGTGGATACCAGGGCGATAGTGGAGATCCCCTGGGCGCGGGCGATGTCCAGCACCGCGGTGCCGACGCCGCCGGCGGCACCGGTCACCAGCACCATCCCACCCGGCTGCACCCTGGAGCTCTCGAGGGCATACCAGCCGGTGGAGTAGTTCATGTAGACGCCCGCCGCCTGGACGTAGTCCATGGATTCGGGGATCCGGACCAGGTAGTCCTCGATGGCCAGGGCCCGTTCGGCCAGGGCGCCCTGCCACACGATTCCCGCGACCCGGTCGCCGGTCCGCAGCTGCGAGTCCTGAGGAGCCTCGAGCACGACGCCGGCCAGCTCGCTTCCCGCGATATAGGGGGCTTCCAACCCCGACTGGTACTTACCCCGGGTCTGCAGCGGATCGATGAAGGATAGGCCCACGGCGTGGACGTCCACCAGGACCCTCCGCCCCTCAGCCCGGTGGTGGGCGCCTTCGGGCTCCGGGACCTCCTCCACGCGGGCGGCGGTGGGTCCGGTGAGCTCGGGGATGACGACTGCCTTCATGCGGGTCTCTGCTTTCCTCCCGCCCGGAGGCGGGATGCATCGGTGCGGGCCTAGCCCGTGGTGACGGAGGGGATGGGTCGCTCCAGGGTGGCGAGGGCCCCTTGAAGGAGGGTGAAGAGGTGGTCCTCCACGACCGCGCCGCGGAGGGTGCGGCCCGGCCAGGACGTCATGGAGAAGATGGCGCCGAGAACGGACTGGACGGACTGGGCCGTGCGGTCCTGGCCCAGTCCGGGGTAGCGCCGTTGGAACAGGAACTCCCACTTCTCGATGTACTGGCGCTGGCGGCGGTCGAAGGGGCGCTTCCAGGGGTCCGAGAGCGAACGGACCTCCCGCTGGTACAGGCCGACGAGGTGTCCCTTGGTGGCCGAGAAGTGGATGTGGTGCCGCAGGGCGCGGTCGAGGTCCAGGGCCGGATCCTCATGGATCGAGATGGTGGCCGTCATCAGCTCGTCCAGCGCCTCGTTCAACAGGGTGGCGAGGATCTCGTCCTTGCCGGAGAACGATCGGTACAACGCCGGGCCGCTCAGTCCGGCGCGACGCCCCAGTTCGTCCATGCTGACGCCATGGAAACCCTTCTCAGCGAAGGCGCCGGTGGCGGCACTGAGGATCGTCTGTTCCCTGCCCATAGAGGGAGACTATCCGTGATAACGACCGTTCACAACAGCAAGACGCCTCCATCCACGGGGATGCTGGTTCCGGTGATATAGGAGGAGGCATCGCTGGCCAGGAACACCACCGTGGTGGCGATGTCCTCGGGATCCCCGATGCGTCCCAGGGGGATGCGGGCGTCGATGATCTTGCGCTGATAGTTCTCGCTGTAGTGGGCCGTGGCCTCCGTGGGGAAGACTCCGGGCATCAGCGCATTGACCCGGATCCCACGGGCTCCCCATTGGGCCGCCAGATCCCGGGTCAGGCCGAGGACTCCGGCCTTCGAGGCGCTGTAGGCGGCCGCCGGCATCCTCGCGGTGGTCACCGCCATCACCGAGGAGAAGTTGATGACCGATCCGCCATCCGCCAGATGCCGTCCCGCGGCCTGGGCCATCCAATAGGAACCGTTGAGGTTGATGTCCATCACCGAGAGCCACTGCTCCGGCGGATCCTCGGTCGCCTCGTGGTACTCGCCACCGACTCCGGCGTTGTTGATCAGGATGTCCACGCGGCCGAAGGCCTCCTGTGCGGCATCCGCCAGGGCGAAGCAGGCGTCGCGGTCGGTGACGTCCGTCGGCACGGCCACGCAGCGGACCCCGAGGGCCTCCACGGCCCTGCGGGTCTCGTCCAGCCGGTCGGCCCGGCGGGCGCCGATGGCCAGATCGGCACCCGCAGCGGCGAGCCCCAAGGCGACGGCCTCGCCCAGGCCGGACGAAGCGCCGGTGACGATGGCCGTCTTGCCGGCCAGGGAGAAGCGGTTGCGGAACCGTTCGGGAGAGTAGTCCATGGCTCCAGTGTCCGCGGCCCGCAGGTCGGCGGCCAGGGGATGGCCGGTCCCCCACTGTGGAGTTCTCCATGACCGGGCCGGGGCGGGCCTTGCCCGGCGCGGTCCGGTGCCGGACAGTGGCAGGGTGACTGGACGTGCTCAGGTGTTCGCAGAATCCGCCGTGGTTGAACGGGTGGCCGCCACTGCGCGGAATGCTGCCCCGTGGGCCGGAGTTGGGCCAGCCCCGGAGGTGGCCGGGATGCGGCGGCTGCCGGGTGGGGTCTCGAGCCTGACCTACGCGGCCGAGATCCGCGCCGGGGGTGCAGACGGGTACCCCGTGGTCATCAAGATCGCCCCGCCGGGGCTGGACCCCGTGCGCAACCGGGACGTGCTGCGGCAATCCCGGCTGATGGCCGCGATCGGGGCCACCGGCGCGCTGCCGGTCCCGCGCATCCTGATGGACGACGACGGCGACCCGCCCCTGTTCGTCATGGACCTCGCCCCCGGGCAATCCTATGAGCCGTTGCTGGACGTGGCCGAGAACCCTCCCCCGGCCTCGGTGGTCCGTGAGCGGGCCCTGGTGGCGGCGGCATCCCTTGCCGGTCTCCAAGGCCTGGACCCCGTCCTCGCCGGGGCGGGGGAGCCGGTTCTCGGCCTGCGAACGGAACTGGACCGCTGGGAGAGGCTGCTGCAGACGGTGCCCGATGAGATCGTCCCCGGCCACGCGGAGCTGTACCGCAGGCTGGCCGCAGCCGTCCCGACTGACGCGGCACCGGTGCTGGTCCACGGGGACTACCGGCAGGCCAACATGCTCTTCGAGGGTCCCGTGCTGAACGCCGTGATCGACTGGGAGATCTGGTCGGTGGGCGATCCACGACTCGATCTGGCGTGGCTGCTGATGCACACGGCCCCCGCCCACCGCTACGCGCGGACGCGGCCGGCGGCGGACCAGGAGGCGGGCGCCGGGATGCCGTCACGGAAGGAGCTGGTCTCGGCGTACTTGGAATCCGGCGGGCCCGCTCGGCCGGACGACCTGCCATGGTTCCTCGCCTATTCGTATTACAAGGTCGCCTCCACCCTGGGAGTCATCGTCAAGCGGAGCCGGAAGGACGCGGAAATGCCCGAGCACCTGCTGGCGGCAGCTGACAGCCTGCCGGACGTGGTGACCCACGGTCTGGAGGCGCTGAGCGGGAGGTGACCGGCCGGCGTCGCCTCCCGCCACTGGAGAAGCCCACACCTGGGAGGATCGAGGCAGGGGCCTGAAGCCGACCGCGGGCCCTAGGGTCGCAGCAGATCATCCCCGTCACACCGGACGGGCACGCCGGGCCCACCTGCCCCACGGGTACACCGGCACCATCCCCACGAGAGGACCCCATGGATTGGTCAACACCCGCACCCCTGCAGGACCTGCTGGACCGCCTGGATGCCTTCATCGACGCTGAGATCGCCCCGTTGGAGCAGGAACACCCGCAGTTCTTCGATCACCGCCGGGAATACGCACGGACCGACTGGGACCGCGACGGGGTCCCGGCCCGGGAATGGACGGAACTGCTGGGGGAGATGCGCCGCCGGGCCGACGCCGCGGGGTTCTACCGTTACGGACTCCCGGCGGCACTCGGTGGGCAGGACGGTTCGAACGCGGACATGGCCCGCATCCGGGAGCACTTGCTGGCGCGTGGACCGGGCCTGCACTTCCCCCACAATGACGAGGCCTCGGTGGTGGGCAACCTTCCCCTGGCCCTGGTGCTGCACGAGTACGGAACTCCCGAGCAGAAGGAGACGTACCTGCACCGCTATGTCAACGGGGAGATCGAGATTGCCTTCGGTCTCACCGAACCGGGCCACGGCAGTGATGCCACGTTCCTGGAGACCACGGCCCGCCGGGACGGCGACGACTGGATCATCCAGGGGGCCAAGCGTTTCAACAGCCTGTCGCACGCCGCGGAGGTGGACGTGGTCTTCGCCCGGACCTCGGGGGAGGACGGGAAAGCCCAGGGGATCACCGCATTCCTCGTCCCCACGGCATCGGAGGGGTTCGAGATCCCCTTCAACTGGTGGACTTTCAACATGCCGAGCGACCACCCGGAGGTCCACCTGAACTCCGTTCGGGTGCCGAACTCGGCGATCCTCGGCGAAGAGGGCCGGGGTCTGGATCTGGCCCAGCTGTTCGTCCACGAGAACCGCACCCGGCAGGCGGCATCCTCTCTGGGTGCGGCCCAGTTCTGCATCGATGCCTCCGTGGCCTACGCCCAGGAACGCACCGTGTTCCGCAAGCAGCTCCACGAACACCAGGGCATCCAGTGGCAGCTGGTGGACCTCAACACCGAGGCGGAGATGGTCCGCAGCCTGCTCTACCGGACGGCCGCCCTCATGGACGAGGGCGGCAAGACCAGTGCCAGCCCGCTGGTGTCCATGGTGAACCTGCGGTCCAATCAGCTGGCCTGCAACGCCGCGGACCGGGCGATCCAGATCCACGGGGGCACCGGGTACACGCGGCACCTGCCGTTCGAGCACATCTATCGGCACCACCGGCGGTACCGGATCACCGAGGGGGCCGACGAACTGCAGAAGCGGCGCATCGCCAGCACCATGTTCGACTTCCGCTCCACTCGGCCCGCCACGACGTGAGGCGGACCCACACCCCGACGTTGAAGTACACCTGGCCAGACAAGCCGGCCCAGGGTACCGACGTGATTGGATACCACCCCCACCAGGGCCTGGCCAGCCTGCCCTGGCGATGCCTTCACCGCGGCTTTCAGCGCTGCACCCTTCTGCCGCTTGAGCCTGAGGTATCGGCCACTCCCTGGTAGCGGGCAATGAGTTCTGTGCGGTTGACAGCACCGAGTTTCCGCATGGCATGGCGCACGTGGGTCTTGACGGTGCTCGGTGTGACGGCCAGTTGGGCCGCGATCGCCGGGTTGTCGTGACCGAGCACCAGCAGTCTCATCACGTCCCGCTCCCTCTTCGTGAGCGACTTGTCCCAGCTCGACGACAATTCGTTCAGGGGAAGATCGATGGCCGACACCGTGTCCGCATGGGATCGCCCGGCCAGGCGAACGAGGTCCACACCGGTGTCGAGCGAGCTCATGATCCGCTCCATGGCGCCCATGGTGGCGCGCATAGTCTTCCGCTGCGACCGGAAACGGTCGTACAGGAGCTCACGCTCGAGGATGAGACCGAACCCCGAGGCGAAACGTTGCACACGTTCACGGTGTTCGTCCGGTGGGACCATGCTCCTCGAGGGCCAGGTGAGGTAGAGGAGTGCCACCGTATCCGGACCGATGAGGATCGGGGCCATGATGTACGGCGCTGACGTCGTCAGCTGGCGGAAGGCCTCGGGCAGTTCCTCAAAGTCCCCGGAGCGGGCCTCCAACGCCACGGCCCCGCCCTCGCGGATGACCTCGGACTCCACGGGCAGGCCAGCCAGCGGAGTTCCGCCCGAGGGGGCCGTGTCCGGCTGACTGGACCGAGATCCCCGCGGATGCCCGGGCCCAGGGGACCAGGTCCCCGCCGACAGGTGCGCAAGCAGAGCCATGTCACATCCGAAGGCGCGGGCCGCCTCGGGGCAGACCAGCTCGACCAGCTCCGACCGGTCCCTGCACCCGTTCAAGGTCTCGAGGGCGGCGGCCACTGCGCCGTCCAGGATGGCCAGCGCCCGGACCCGGTGATGAGCCCAGTGCTCCAGAACATCGATGACCTCCAGGAGGGCCTGCTCATGGTCGTGCTGGCCGTCAGCGGGCGGCCGCGACAACTGGTCGAGGACGAGCCCCAGGGACTCGGTGACCTCGCCTGGACCCTTCCGCAGACCGTGGACGCTGTTCGGTTCGACGTCCCCCAGGTCGGCTAGCCGGTCGGCCAGGTTCAGGAGATCTGCGCGTAGTTCACGGACGGAGCGGTATCCCGGGTGCCGTGCCGCAGCCACTATGACTCCCGTTCCTCGGCGGTGGCTCTCAGTTGGAGATACGTGGCCACCGCGGCCGATCGGGAGGAAACCTTGAGCTTCCGCATCACATTGGTGACGTGGCTCTTGACGGTGTCGGGGGAGAGCACCAATTCCTGCGCGATGGCCCGGTTCGATGCACCGGTGGACAGCAAGGTGAGCACTTCTTGTTCGCGCTCGGTGAGGCGAGCCGGACGTGCCGCTGCGCCGTGACGTCCGGGCGAATCCGCAGGAGAGGCAGATTCCTCCGGTTCGGGGAACGTGTCCAGGGGTGACCCGGCGAGTGCACGCAACGCGTCGTCGGTCTCGGCAAACAGGTCGGCTGCCCGTGCACTCTGGCCCTCCAGACGTTCCCTGAGCACGGCGCATTCGAACAGGATCCCGAAACCGGAGGCGAATCGGGTCAGGCTGTCCAGATCGCCTGACGTGACCGGGGTGGCCTGCCCCTGCCGGTCGGCGTGGAGGAAACCGATCACCCGGCGGTTGGTGGCGATGGGAGCGGCAATATAGGAATCACTCCCGGTCACGCGGATGAGCGGCTTGTAGGTTCGTGGATCCGTCTCGGCATTCTCCACCATGACTGGAACCCGCCGGCGAACCATCTCCGTCTCCAGCATCATCCGTGCCAACGGGATCTCATTGCCGTCCTGGGCGAAGCGTTCGAACTCATCGGAACCGATCACGGACTGCGATCCTGCCCGAATCGTGTCAGGCAGCCACCGTGAGCCCTGTGCCGACGAGATCATCACCCGAGTGAACCCGCAGGCCTCCCGCAACTCGGCGGGGGCGCGACGGGAGACCTCGCCGCTGGACGGCAGGGTCTTCAGCTGATCGAGCGCCGTTGAGATCCGCTGATCAAGGGTGCGCCGGATCGTCAGGTCTGCCGTGGCTATGGCCCGTTGTTCCCCGGCCACAGCTGCTAGGAGGGGCAGCTGATCTCCGGATCCGCTCCCGGAGCCGATGGCGGCGCGCAAGTCCGCATGGAGTTCCTCAAGGCAACGGCGTTCGTCCGGGCCGAGAAAGGCCGAATCCCGGAGCGCATCCAGCCGCGCCCGGCGTACCGCGGCGATGCTGCCATGGACCGTCATCATCCTCACAGGCTACCTAGAGCAACACTGATGGGGGAGTCTTCTCCCCCTTTGGTATGAAGAATTGGCATCGATCCCCGCCTAGGTTGAGTGACGTACCTCATATCAAATCCAAGGAGCCCCGGTCATGTCGCCATCCCTGAACTTTGCGATCGACGACGAGCAACAGGCACTGGTCGACGTGGCTCAGCAGTTCGGGGAACGCCGTCTGGCCCCGTTCTACAAGCAGCGCGAGCGAGAAGGACGATTCGACAGCGACACCCTCCTGGAGATGGGGGAGCTGGGCCTCTTCGGTATCGAGCTGGATGAGGACTTCGGCGGACTGGGTTTGGACTGTGTCACCTCCGGACTGGTGTTGGAGACGCTGTGTCGCTCCGACTACAACATCGGCCAACTGATGGTGACGATGTCCTTGGCCGGGGTCATTCTCTCCAGGCATGGTGATCCTGAGGTTGTCGCCCCCTGGCTGCGGGGCATGGCCGCAGGCCGTTCCCTTCCTGCGATCGCCCTCACCGAGCCCGGTGGTGGCTCTGACGCCGCAAACCTCTCCCTGAAGGCCCACCGGGAGGGGGACCACTACATCCTCGATGGTGAGAAGACGTCCACCAGTTTCGCGACCCAGGCCGACTTCGCGGTGGTGTGGGCCCGGACCGGTGGCCCCGGCCCCAAGGGCATCAGCGCCTTCCTCGTCCCCGTCGACAGCCCCGGTGTCTCCACCAGCGCCTTTGACGATCTCGGGGGTCGTGCTGCCGGCCGGGGCGCCATGCATTTCGATCAGGTCGCTGTCCCCACCTCGCACCTCATCGGTGCGGAGAACCAAGGCTTCGTCCAGGTCATGCAGGGCTTTGACTACAGCAGGGCCCTCATCGGCCTGCAGTGCCTGGCGGTGGCCCGGCAGTCCCTTGACGAGACGTGGGTCTCGGCCGCGGAGCGCCAAAGCATGGGCAAGCCTCTGACGGCGCATCAGGGCGTCTCCTTTCCGCTGGCCGAGGCCGAGACCCATGTGGAGGCGGCCCGGCTGCTGTGCCTGAAGACTCTCTGGCTGAATGACCAGGGGCTTCCCCACACCTCGGAGGCGGCGATGTGCAAGTGGTGGGCCCCCAAACTGGCTTTCGAAACCGTCCAGACCTGCCTGCTGATCAACGGCCACGGCGCCTATACGGAGGAGATGCCGTACGAACAACGTCTTCGTGACGTTCTCGGACTGCAGATCGGTGATGGAACCGCACAGATCATGAAGCTCGTCATCGCTCGGCAGAAGGTCGGCCGGAAATTTGTCTAGCCGAATCTGTCAGGGCCTGGAACCACCACAAAGGAGAAGCGCATGAGCAAGATCATCTATGAGAAACGTGGCGAAATCGCCTACATCACTCTGAACCGACCGGAGGTCCACAACGCGATCGACACGGAGACGGACGACCTGCTTTTCGAAGCGTGGTCGGAGTTCGCGCGTGATCCTGAGGTACGGGTCGCCATCCTCACCGGTTCCGGCGAGAAGTCCTTCTGCGCCGGCGCTGACTTGAAATCCCACGTGGATCCTTGGCTGGAGGCCGGACCCGAGCTGGGCAGGAGCCTGCTGGACCGAGGCTTCGCCGGAGGCATCACCCGGGGCCTGCACCATACCCGCAAGCCGATCATCGCAGCCCTCAACGGTTGGGTGATCGGTGGCGGCATCGAACTTGCACTGGCCTGTGACATCCGCATCGCCTCTGACAACGCCAACTTCGGGTTCTTCCATATGCGCCGCGGCATGCACTTCGCCGACGGAGGAATCGTCCGCCTCGTCAACACCTGCGGGGTCGGCATCGCCATGGAGCTGGAATTGATGGGTGAACCCATCGACGCCGAGCGGGCCAGGGAGGTCCACCTGGTCAACCGGGTCGTGCCCCAGAACGAGCTGATGTCCACGGCCGAACACATCGCCTCGAAGATCCTTCGAAACCCGCAGGTCGCTGTCGAATCCGCCAAGGAGACGATCCTCGAAGTGGTCGGCCGACCACTGGACGACCAGCTGCGTCTGGAATGCCTCTATGGCTACTCGACGATGGGCAACCCCGAGATCCACGACAAGAAGAAGCAGTTCCTCGACCGGACCGACGAGGACCGCGCCACCGCGCAGACACCGGCCCACTGACCCAACTCGCATCTCGACTGAAGGAATACCTATGACGTACCAATCCATCTATGGGCCGGGACTCTTCGACGGCAAGGTCATGATCGTCACTGGCGGTGGCAGTGGCATCGGGCGGTGCGCCGCCCACGAGCTGGCATCCCTGGGCGCCCACGTGGCCATTGTCGGCAGGAATCCGGAGAAGCTTGAGACAGTGCGCATCGAGATCGAAGAGGACGGCGGCTCGGTGTCCACCCACGTGTCCGATATCCGCGATGAGGAGACGGTCGCCGCGACCATTGCCACCATCATCAAGGATCACGGCAGGATCGACGGGCTGGTCAACAACGCCGGTGGCCAGTATCGGGCGGCCATCAAGGACATCACGACCAAGGGATTCGAGGCCGTCGTCCGTAGCAACCTCACCGGTGGTTTCATCGTGATGCGTGAGGTCTACAACCAGTGGATGGCTGAGCACGGTGGGTCGATCGTCAACATGATCGCTGACATCTGGCATGGCTGGCCCCACTTCTCCCACTCGGCGGCGGCCCGAGGTGGGATGTTCACCCTGACCGAGTCGGCAGCCACCGAATTCGCAGCCTCCGGGGTCCGGGTCAACTCCGTGGCACCGGGCTCCATCGCCTCCAGCGGACTGGACACCTATGACGCCAAGGACACCGAGTTCATCCAGAAGGGGGTCTCCCCGCACATCCCGCTCCAGCGCTTCGGCACTGAGTCAGAGGTCTCCTCGGCCATCGTCTTCCTGCTGTCCCCGGGAGCCAGCTTCATCACCGGTTCCTGTGTCCGGGTCGACGGCGGCGCACCCAACGCTCGGCGGGGCTGGTGGGAGCTGCAGCCGGCGGAGAACAACACGCCCTTCAACGGCTTCCACCGGGCCAGCGAACCGGCGATCCTCGCCGCCGCGCACCAGGGGGAGCAGCGATGAACGTCAAGGCTTTAAACGAGTGCGGAGTGGTGGTCCTGGGGGGCTCGGCTGGCGTCGGGCTCGAGACCGCCACCCAATTCGCCGAGCAGGGGGCACGGGTCGTCGTGCTGGGTCGAAACTCTGAGCGGGGCCAGACGGCCATCGCCTCGATCGGAGAGAGGACGGGCACCGAGGCAAAATTCGTCCGGGTTGATGCCACCGATCCGGAGGACGCCGTCCGGGCCGAGCAGGAATGCCGCGACCATTTGGGAGTCATCGACGTACTGGTGTCCACCACCGGCCCCAGCGAGCCACCGCGGCTCCTCCACACCATCGCCATCGAGAACCTGCGTCCCCGCATCGAGGAGATCATCCTTCCCCCGCTGCACATGATGCATGCCGTGCTGCCCGGAATGCGGGCCCAGGGCGGCGGATCGATCGTCAACGTCGCCTCCGACGCCGCAAAGGTCGCGACCCCCGGCGAGACGGCCATCGGTGCCGCGATGGCCGCCATCGTGATGTTCTCCAAAGCCGCCGCCCTGGAAGTCAAACGCGAGGGCGTTCGCATCAACCTGCTCACCCCCTCACTGATTGCCAACACGCCTGGTGCGGCGCTCATCGGCGGGGAGCCGTTCAGTGCCCGGATGTTCGAGAAGGCGGCCGCCATGGCCCATCTCGGCGTCGTCGAGCCTGAGGATCTCGCGGCGATGGCCGTCTACCTCTCCAGCCCGGCGGCGGCCCGCATCACTGGCCAGGCCATCAGCGTCAACGGTGGAATCTCCGTCGCCTGACGAACCCAACGCATCACGGGAGACACCTGATGAATTTCGAAACCCTCGACGTGACGGTCGAGAACGGCCTGGCATCCTTCATGCTGGACAACCCGGACAAGGGCAACCCCATGGGAGAGACCTTCTGCCGTGAATTCGGCCAGGCCGCCAACGAACTGGCGGGCCGTGGCGATGTCCGCGCCGTCCTGCTCCATGCGAAAGGGCGATTCTTCAGCGTCGGCGGCGACGTCGGCCTGTTCTCACGGGATCTCGAGGCGGCACCCCCGGAGGTGCTCAACGGAACCTACAACCTCCATATGGGGCTGACGAGACTGCTGCGCATGGATGCACCACTGATCGGTTGCGTCCATGCAGCAGCGGCTGGCGGTGCCGTCTCACTGATCTCACACTGTGACATCGTCTACGCTTCCCAGTCCGCCCGGTTCACCGCCGCCTACGCGCAACTGGGCTTCACGGCAGACCTCGGCGCGACGTTCGGCCTGGCCTCCCGCATGGGCCCTGCGCGGGCCAAACGCTTCCTGCTGCTGAATGAGTCGCTCGACGCCGAGGAGGCTCTGCGCACCGGGCTCGTCGACTACGTCGTCGAGGACGACGTGGTGCTGGAGAAGGCGACCGCGACCGCAGAGACATTGCGGAGTGGGCCGACCCAGGCGTTCGGCGGCGTCCGCCGCCTCATGGCCCATTCGCTCGCCACGCCCCCGGAGGCACAGCTGGAGAACGAGGCGCAGTCCCTCGCACGGTCCGCCGGCACCGCAGACGCCAGGGAAGGCATCACCGCCTTCACCGAGAGACGCCCCCCGTCGTTCCAAGGCCGCTGAACACCGCAGCCGCCATCCACGGGACTTCCCGTCCTGCTCGACGGAGACATCCCTCAACCCACTCTGTACCCGGTTCTTTTTCCCCTTCCCAGAAAGTGAATCCATCATGTGGCTCTATCGTGAAATCAAGACGCTGGGCGACTTCCCCCGGCACTATGCGCAGGCGCTGCCCGACCGGCCGGCCATCATCGATGCCGGAGGGCCACTGTCCTGGGCAGGCCTCGACGGGCGGAGCAACGCCATGGGGAACACCCTCGTGGACCTTGGCGTCGACGCGGACGACCGGGTCGCCTTCCTGGGGAAGAACTCATCGACGTTCTTCGAGGTCCTCTTCGGCACCAGCAAAGCGGGAGCCGTTCTCCTGCCACTCAACTGGCGGCTGGCGGTTCCCGAACTGGCGGGCATCGTGGAGGACGCGGCGCCGAACATCATCGTCGCTGACGCCGAATACCTCGACGTGGCCAGGGCGGTCGTTCAGAAGACCGGCCTCTCACCAAGGATCATCGGCTTCGACTCCACCTCTGGCGCCGGAGAGCTGGACGTCCTCGCGAGTGGCGCCCCGCAGAGTGATCCGGGCGTCGACGTCAACCCGTGGAGCACGGCAATCCTCATGTACACCTCCGGTACCACCGGCAAGCCGAAGGGCGTGAAGCTCTCCCATCAGGGCTATCTCTATCTGAATCTCTGCGAACATCTCGAGCCCTCCTTCAGCTACACGTCCGAAGACTCGATGCTCACCGTCATGCCGCTGTTCCACGCCATGGGCCTTGGTCTCTCGCTTCAGGCCCTCTACAACGGGGCGGCCGTCGCCGTGTATTCCATGCCGGACCCCGGCGGACTCATCGACATTATCGAAAGGGACCAGCCGACGATCCTGCCGCTCATTCCCACGGTGATCCAGTCGATGCTGGACCATCCCCGGGCCACGCCCGAGGCCTTCTCGACACTCCGGGTCGTGGTGTATGCGGGAGCACCCATGCCCCCTCACCTGCTGAAGCGCGCCCTGTCGACGTTGGAGTGCGACTTCATCCAGTTCTACGGCGGCACGGAGACCGGCAGGGGTGTGACCTTCCTGCGTCCGGATCAGCACCGTCAGGGGGTCAAGCTCAATTCGATCGGCAGTCCTCTACCGCTCATTGACATCAAGATCGTCGATCCGCTGGGTGAGGAGCTTCCTGACGGCGAGGTCGGGGAATTCCTGATCCGTTCCCCGTCCCTGACCACGGGATACTTCAACCAGCCCGAGACCACGGCAGCAGCGTTTCCGAATGGCTGGTACCGATCAGGGGACGCCGGATACAAGGATGAGGATGGGTTCCTCTTCCTAGTGGACCGGGTCAAGGACATGATCATCACGGGCGGGGAGAACGTGTACTCCACTGAGGTCGAGCAGGCACTCCAGCAGATCGACGGCGTGCAGATGTGCGCGGTGATCGGTGTGCCGGATGACAAGTGGGGCGAGCGTGTGGTGGCGGTGGTGGTCGGTGAATCTGACTCCCTGTCCGAACAGGAGATCATCGCGAAATGCCGCGAACTCGTCGCCGGCTACAAGGTGCCCAAGGAGATCCTGTTCGTCAAGAGCCTGCCGATGACCGGGAGCGGGAAGATCATGAAGGGGGAGATCCGCGCGAGGCTCGCGCCGACCAGGGATATCCCGTGACGCAGGCGCGCCGGCCGGACATCGGGGCGTGACGACCGAGAGGGCCTGACGCCGTCATCGTTCTCGCCCACGATCGGGGCTGGGGGACGATGGGCTCAGGAATCGCCGAGGATCTTCGGGGCGACGGAGCGGTGGAACGGCTGGAAGGGGGCGATGTTGCGCGCCGGCTCGGGCGTGACCCAGGCCCGCGAACCGTTGGGGGCTGCCCCGTCGACGCGGATCACCGTTCCGGAGGTGAATCCGGAGGCCGGGGAGAGCAGGTAGGTGATGGCCGAGGAAACCTCCGCCTCGGTGCCCCAGCGCTGCAGGGGGATCTCGCCGCGCAGTTCACGCTGCATATAGCCGTCGTCCTCGGGATCATAGGTGTCCAGCCCGGAGGAGGCGATAGAACCCGGTGCCACGGCGTTGACCCGGACCCCCGACTCGCCCCATTCGGCGGCGGCCGTCTGGGTGAGGTTCCACATGGCAGAGCGGGCGGCACCGGAATGGCCGTACATGGGCCAGCCCATCCACATATCGGCGACGATGTTGACGATGCCCCCGCCGTGCTCCTCCATGGTGCGGTTGTAGACCTCGCGCATCATGATGAACCCGCCGACCACGTTCGACCGCAGCACGGCCTCGAGCCCCTTGGTCTTGATGGTCTTCAGGGCGCCCCGGTACTGGCCTCCGGCGTTGTTGACCAGTCCGTGGATGTGGCCGCGGTCGGCCAGGACCGACTCGACGATCTCGATGACGCGGGCCTCGTCTCGGATGTCCCCGGAGTAGGTGGAGGCCGAGCCGCCGTCCTCGAGGATCTCGGCTTTGACGGAGTCCAGCTTCTCCGGTGTCCGCCCCACGAGCACCACATGGGCGCCGAGGGAGGACAACTCATGTGCCGTGCACCGGCCGATGCCGCTGCCGCCGCCCGTGACCACCACGGTCTGGCCGGCGAACAGGTCGCTCCGGAACGCTGACTGGTATCCGCTCATGGGTGTTCTCCTTCAGGTGATGCCGTTTGCTCCGGCCGTACTTCGATGACAACTTTTCCGTGGGCCTCGCGGCGGTCGATGATGCCCATCGCCTCCGGGGCGCGGTCCCACGGCAGGACATGACCGACCAGCGGGGACACCGTACCGGACGAGGCCATGGCCTCCAGTTCGTTGAGCATGCGCTCCCCGAACCCCGGGTGCCGTTCCAGCCAGGGATTGACGGCCACCCCCATGACGCTGAGATCCCGCAACAGGAGCCGGTTGGCCTTCACCTCCGGGATGCCTCCGCCGGCGAAACCGACCACCATCAGGCGCCCGCCCACGTCCAGGGACCGCAGGGAATCGGTGAACCGGTCCCCGCCCACCGGGTCGATGACGATGTCCACACCGTGACCTCCGGTGGCCGCACGGGCCCGGCCGGGCCAGTCGTCCCCGGAACGCAGCACCTCGGTCGCCCCGCAGCGGGTGGCCACGTGTGCCTTCGAATCCGAGGAGACCACCGCCAACAGGCGATCGGAACGGACCTTGAGCAGATCCAGGGCGGCACTGCCCACCCCGCCGGCCGCTCCGTGAACCAGCACGGACTCCCCGTCCGTGAACCCCGCCCGGTACAGCGTGAACCAGGCGGTGAGGTAGTTCAGGAAGAACGCGGCCCCGTCGTTGAAGGACATGGTCGACGGGATCCGCACCGTATATCCGGGGATGGCCGTCACCTGGTCGGCCACGGAGCCGAAGACCGTCAGCCCGGCCACCCGATCGCCCACCGCAAACCGTGAGCCCGCCGGGGCCTCCAGGACGATGCCTGCGAACTCACCACCGGCCACGTACGGCACCGGTGCCGCATGTTGGTAGGCGCCACGGGATTGGAGCACATCTGGAAAGGCGACGGCGGCCGAATGGACCTCGACCAGGAGGCGTTCGCCGTCGGCCCAGGGGTGTGCTCCGTCCGGCTCCGGCACCTCGGCGAGCACCGCGGCCTCCGGGCCGGTGGTCGCGGGTACCTGCAGGGCCCTCATGTGGTGTCGCCGGAGGCAGGCCGTGCGGAACCGGACCCGGCCGTGGACTCGACGTGGGACACCATGCTGGAGGTGACGGTGCGGTGGTTCAGGAAGTCACCGCCGTCGATGGTCAGCAGCTGGCCGGTGACCATGCCGGAGGCCTCTGACGCGAAGAACGCGACGCCGTTGGCGATGTCCGCCGGTTCCACGAACCCCTCCGGCAGGGTCCGCAGCCAGGCGTCCTGGATCTCCTGCGGCATGGAGAGGATCCCGCTGCTGGCGGTCATCCCGGGCAGCACCAAGTTCGCCGTGATGCCGCGGCCGGAGTTTTCCGCGGCAACCGTGCGGGCCATGCCGATGAGCCCGGCCTTGGACGTGGAATAGGAGACCTGCGCCGGCATGCCCTGCACGGCCGAGGTGGACGAGGTCAGAACGATGCGGCCGTAGCCGCGCTCGCGCATCCCAGCCAGGCACTGCTGCAGGACCCGGAAGGTTCCGGTGAGGTTGACCTCCAGATCCAAACGCCATTTGTCCAGGTCGAAGGAGTGGGCGGCCCCGAACAGGGTGGTGATCGCCGCGTTGCCCACGTAGACGTCGATGGGGCCGAAATCAGGCAGCTCGTCCCGGGACAGGTCTACCTGCCAGGTGCAGCCGGGTTCACGGTCCAACGTCACCACCTCGAATCCATCGGACTCAAGCCGGGCGACAATCGCCTCGCCGATGCCGCCGGATCGTCCGGCACCTGTCACCAATGCACGTCTGCTCATGCGATCCTCCAGTGGCGGGTCTTGTTCGCTGGGGCGTTGTTCTCCGGCAGGGCGCCGGTGAGTTGGAGGACCAGCAGCGCCGTCTGGACGGACAGCTGGTCGTTGGCGTTACCGGCCACGTCCAGGCCGGTGATCTCATGCACCCGGCCGAGCCGGAGCCGGACAGTGTTCTCGTGGACGGCGAGGGCGCGCGCCGAGGCCCGGATGCTGCGGTCGTGGCCGAAGTAGGACTGCAGGGTCACCAGCAACGACCGCTGGGTCTCATCGCCGCCCAGCAACGGACCCAGCACCTCGGAGACATAGGCGCGGATGGCTTCGGTGTCCGCATTGGCCACGAAGAGCCGGGCCGGACCAAGGTCATCCACGGCCAGGATGCGCTGTCCCCGTGGGGAGAACCGGTCTACGCATCGGGCGACCTCCCGGGCCTCCCGGTACGCGCGGCGCAGGCCCATGCGGTCGGTCACCGAGGAGACCCCGACGGCGGCGCCCGGCCTTCCGTCGTCGTTCCGCGGCTGCAGGTACCGCCCAACCGCGTACTTGACCTCGTGGACGACGTCCGCCGGCGCCCGGCCGTCGGGTGCCTCGACGAGCAGGATGGTGCCCTGGTTGCCCTGTGTTCCCAGGACCTCCACGCCCAGCACGGAGGCGAGCCGGGCCGCGGCGCGGGCCTCGTCACCGGTGTGGGCGATGTGGCCGGTCCGGGACGGACGGCCGAGGCCGTGCCCTTCAGTTTCCGCGCGGTCTTGCTCTGTGGGGTCGGAGAGGTAGACGACCAGCCGCTTGCTGTCGACGTTGACGCCGAGGTATTCGCCGCTCGCCACCAAGTCGTCCTCGGCCCCGGACCCCCGTACCAGTTGGCGGGCCAGCAGGGACCGGGCGTTCCAGGCGGCGCGGGCCACGCGGTGCTGTGCGTCGTATTCGGTGGCCAGATGATGGGCCACGCGATCGGCCAGGATCCGGTCTGCTTCCTCGAAGAGCCGGGGCATTTCGGCCACCACCCACCACGCGTGGGTGATCCCGCGCCGGGCGACGGGAACCACGAGGTGTCGTCGAGCCAGACCGAGCGCGGGGGACGGGGGAAGCATCGTGGCCGCCCGGCTATCCGGGTCGATCCCTCCGTCCACCTCCATCAACGACTCCCATCGGGGGGTGGAGAATGCACGGGCGCGGGCCGTGCAGGCAACCAGCCGGCCATTCGCTCCGATCAGCCATTGCGGACGGTCCGAGAGGCCCCCGGCGGCGGACACCAAGCCCACCAGACCCTGATGGGCGGCGGCGCTGTCTGCGAGAGTCAGCTCGGCATGGTGCAAACGGGGCAGGTCCGAGGGGGCGGGAAACGCGGACGCGGGGCGGCTGGTCATCAGTGTCCTCCCTGCGGGCCGTTGGTCTTCAGCGACACTTTAGAATGGTCAGTCCATTAAGCGCAAGGGAGCGCCGTGGGACGGCCTGTCCGACCGTGCGGGCCGGCATGTCCGTGGGGTGGAGAGGGTGCAGGCCGGCCGCCGCCTCTTGCTCAAGGCGGCCGGTCTTGTAAGGTGTGAATGGTCAGACCGAAAGGGGCATGATGCAGGCGATCGTGATGCGCGACTATGGCGGACCGGAGGTCCTGGTTCCAGGCACCGTCCCCGACCCGCAACAGCGTGACGGATGGACCACCGTGCGCCTGGGCGCAAGTGCGCTGAACTGGCATGACACCCTGGCGAGGCGTGGTGTCTACCACTCCCCGCTGCCGGCCGTGCTGGGCGCGGATGGCGCCGGGACCTTGGTGGAAACCGGGGAGGACGTTGTCATCCTGCCGTCCCTGTTCTGGGGTGCGCGGGAGTCCGCCCCCGCTGCGGGCTTCGAGATCCTCGGAGACCATCGGAGCGGGACCTATGCCGAGTACGTGTCCGTGCCGGACGAATGCCTCTTCCCTCGCCCTGCCGGCCTGGGCCTCCACGAGGCGGCTGCCTTCGGGCTGGTCGGCGTGACGGCCTACCGGGCGCTGTTCACGCGGGGACGGCTGACGGCCGGTGAATCACTCCTGGTCCTCGGTGCCAGCGGGGGCGTGGCCACCATGGCCGTATCCCTCGCGGCGGCCGTCGGGGCCACGGTCACGGTGACCTCCGCCTCGGAGGCCAAGATCGACCGGGCCCGCGAGCTGGGGGCGAGGGCCGGCGTCGACCATTCCGCCCCCGACTGGGTGGAGCAGGCTCGGAAGTTGACGCCGGGGGGCGAGGGCTTCGACCTGGTCCTGGACCCCGTCGGTCGCGTGGGGGAGTCCCTGGGTGCCCTGCGGGCCGGCGGACGGTGCGTGGTGCTGGGGGCCAACGCGCAGGAGACGACGCCCTTGGAGGTGCGGCCCTTCTACTTCGGGCAGCACGACCTGTTGGGCACCACCATGGGCAGCCCCCGGGACTTCGCGGGGCTGCTGCGGCTCGTGAACGAGCGGACGGTCCGCCCGCCCATCATCGACCGCACCTACCCGCTGGACCAGGCTGCCGAGGCCCACCGCTATCTGGAGTCGGGAGCCGGGTTCGGCAAGATCGTGCTGGACCATGGCTGACCACTGATCACTGACAACAGGAGAAACCCTCGTGGATACCACCATCCGCTATGACGTGCGCGACGCCGTCGCCACCATCACCCTCGACGACCCCTCTACTCGCAATGCCCTGGGGGATGAGACGCTGGACCAGCTCCTGGCGGCGCTGGAGGCGGCCCGTGACGACGGGGCCATCCGCGTGGTCGTGTTGCGGTCCGCCGACCCGAAGATCTTCTCCTCCGGGGGCAATCTCAAGGCCTTCACCGACGACCGCCCGGTGGTGGAGAAATATGCCGGCCTGGACCGCTTCCCCCGCCTGTATCGATTGCTGGGAGGGCTGGGAAAGCCCGTGGTCTGCGCTGCCGAGGGGGATGTCCTGGCCGGCTCCTTCGGGTTGGCGCTCGCGTGCGACTTCATCGTGGCCGTCGACGGCGTCAGGTTCGGCTGCCCCGAGATCAACGTGGGGGTCTTCCCCTTCATGATCTCCGCCCTGATCTACCGCAGCGTGCCGCGTGCCCGGGCCAACGAGCTGATGATGACCGGCGAGCTCATCACCGCAGACGAGGCCCACCGGATGGATATCGTCAACCGGGTGGTTCCGCGAGAGGACTTCGAGGATGAGCTCTCCGGCCTCGTGGATCGCCTGGCCTCTCGCTCGCCTCTGCTGATGCGGATGGGCAAGGACGCCTTGGACGCGACCCGGGACATGCCGCTTGACTCCGCGCTGGACTACCTCCAGTCGCAGCTGGCGCTGGCCTTCGCCACGGAGGATATCCGCGAGGGGGTGGCCGCGTTGAAGGACAAGCGGGAGCCTCGGTGGACGGGCCGGTGATGCTCCTCGCGGTGGGCAATAATGGGCTTATTGTGCTAATGGTCTGACCGAACTAGTATGCCAGTGAGCCCAGTCACAAGCGTGGCCGTGGGCATGGCCGAAGCAGGACGAGAGAAATGGCCCGGAAGGGGACCTGATGGCATTCGCGACAGTGCGTGACCGCTATACCCAGGAGCAGATCGACGGTTTCTATGCCGAGGGCTTCTGGGGCAAACCCACCATGTTCGAGGCGCTCGAACACCAGGTGGCGCAGCGCGGTGACAAGGTCTTCATCACCGACGACACCACGGGCTTCACCTACCGTCAGGTCCACGATGACGCCGTGCGGATCGCGGCAGGTTTGTCGCGGCTGGGCGTGGGGCGTGGTGATTCCGTGGCCATCCAGATGCCCAGCTGGGCCGAGTTCGCGGCGCTGGCCATGGCCGTCAACCGTGTCGGGGCCATCATCGTGCCGGCCCAGCCGATCTACCGGACCGACGAGGTCAGGCACATGATCGCGACGGCCAACGTCAAGGCCGTCTTCACGGCCACCGAGTACCGCGGGTTCGACCATGCCGGCATGTGGCTCAGTTTCCTGGAGTCTGCACCGAGTCTTGAGCACGTCATCACGGTCCGGGGTGAAGGTCCTGCGGGGACGCAGAGCCTTGAATCCCTGATCGATGGGATCACCGTGGAGCAGGCCCGTCAAGAGCTGCCCCAGGGTGCCGGTCCGGACGACGCGTTCGCCATGGTCTTCACCTCCGGCACCACGTCCCAGGCCAAGGGCTGTCTGCACACCTTCAACACCCTGGCCACCTCGGCCCGGATCCAGTCGGAGAACTACCGCTACACCGAGGACGATGTACAGTTCGGCCCGAGCCCGCTCACCCACACCACCGGACTGGTGACGAGCATCATCCTGCCCCTGCTCAACGGGGCTGCGACCCACGTCATGGAGCGGTGGAACCCGGAGCTGGCCCTCGAGCAGATCCGGGAACACCGCTGCTCCGTCACCGTGAACGCCTCGACCTTCCTGCAGACGCTGGTGGAAGCCTATGACCCGGCACGCCATGACGCCTCCACCATGAGGGTGTGGACCCTTGCTGGTGCGCCAATCCCGGCCTCGCTGGTGGAGAGGGCCCGCCATGCCCTGCCGAACCTCTCGGTCCTGAGCCTCTATGGCCGCACCGAGAACACCTCGATGACGATGTGCACGCTGGATGACGAGCCGGAGCGGTCCCTCACCTCGGACGGGCGTGCCTTCCGCGGCCAGGAGATCGTGATCCTCGGCGCGGGTGATGAGGTGCTTCCCGCTGGTCAGGAAGGCGAGATCGCCTTCCGTGGCGCCATGGTCCTGCTGGAATACGTCGGTGAACCGGAGAAGACGGCCGAATCGTTCACGGCCGAGGGCTACTCCAAGTCCGGTGACCTCGGGATCCTGGATGAGGACGGTTACCTGCGCGTGACCGGCCGGCTGAAGGACATCATCATCCGCGGCGGGTACAACATCTCCGTCCGCCAGGTCGAGGACTTGCTGGCGGCGCATGAAGCGGTGGGCAAGGTGGCTGTCGTCGCCATGCCGGACGAGACCATGGGCGAGCGGGCCTGCTGTTACCTGGTCCCCGCCCCCGGCCATGACCCGCTGACCCTGGACGAGATTCGGGACTACCTCCTGGGCCACGGACTGGCGATCCAAAAAGTCCCGGAGCGCTTGGAGGTGGTGGACGAGGTGCCCACGACGCCCACAGGCAAGATCCAGAAGAACGTGCTGCGTGCCGAGATCGCCCGCAAGGTCCTGGGCGTCCCGGACCTCAGCAGCGCGGGCTAGGTTCCGTCCTGCGGCGAGATCCGCAGCGAAGCCCGAGGGCGGCACCGGAGGTCCGGTGCCGCCCTCGGGCTTCGAGCATGGCGTTGGTGTGGACGTGTCGCTACGGCGGAGGGAGCCTATAGGCCGACGTTGATCCCCGTGCGCTCGTCCACCTCGAGGAGGGCCTCCGCGTAGGAATGGACGTGACGGGTCATGCGACGCACGGCGGCGTCCCGATCCTGTTCGCGGATCCCGCGGGTGACAGACCGGTGGGCCCGGACCGTGGTGGCTCGCACCGCGTCGTCCACGAACCCCTGGTTGTCCGTCGCCTCGTAGATCGCGCGGGACAACGCTCGCATCATTCCTGAGAGCAGCTCATTGTGGCTGGCTTCGGCGACGGCCATGTGCCAGTCGACGTTGATCTGGAGGAATTCGGCGAGCGAGGCGCCCTCGGCCTGTTCGATCTGGTTGTTGAGCTCATCCAGGCGCTGGAGGTCCTCGTCGGTCCGGTACAGGGCGGCGAGGCCGGCGCACTGCGGCTCGATGGCCTCGCGGGTCTCCAGCAGGTCGTCCAGCCGGATCTGCCGACCGCGGATGAGCAGTTCCACGGAGCTGGCCACCGAGTCGCTGTCCGGGCGGCGCACGAAGGCACCCCCGGAGCGGCCGGTGCGGATGGTCACGAGGCCCTGGACCTCCAGGATGCGCAGTGCCTCCCGGACGGTGGTGCGACTCATGGCGGTCTGAGCCACCAGTTCGCGCTCCGGCGGCAGGGACGTGCCCTCGGGGAAGTCGCCACGGAGGATCCGCTCCCGCAGGTCGTCCGCCAGGACGTCGGAGGCCTTGGGTACCTGCAGTGGCGACAGGGACGCAGTGGGCGCATCCGGACTCGGCGTGGTGCCGTTCGACGTGGCCATGGTTGCCTCCTGGGTTGCGCGGGTATGCGGCGTGCGGGTTTCTCGGGCGAACCGGTTCCTCGGCGGCCGCACCACCCATCGGAAAGCAATGGTTCAAGAATTCCCCTCACCGCCGAGATTACCAGTAGGGTCTTCGTGACTAAAGGGTCAGACCTTTGGTATGGTTTCGAGCATCGGGTGCAGCGACCGCATCCAGCCCCTCACGGGGCGCCCCTTCATCTCAGGAGGCCTCCGCATGGACTTTGAACTGACGGACGACCAGCAGACCATTAAGGACGCCGTGGCAGAGCTTGCCTCGCGTTTCGACCACCAGTACTGGATGGACAAGGACCTCAACAAGGAGTTCCCCACCGAATTCTACGAGGCCTTCGCCGAGGGCGGCTGGCTGGGACTGACCATTCCCGAGGAGTTCGGCGGCCACGGCATGGGCATCACCGAGGCCTCCCTGCTGCTGCAGGAGGTGGCGGCCTCCGGTGCCGGCATGAACGGCGCCAGCTCCATGCACCTGTCCATCTTCGGTATGCATCCCGTGGTCGTCCACGGCACCGAGAAGATGAAGCAGGAGAACCTGCCCCGCATCGCCGCCGGTGACCTGCACGTGTGCTTCGGCGTGACGGAGCCCGGCGCCGGCCTGGACACCACCCAGATCACCACCTTCGCCCGCAAGGACGGTTCCGACTACGTGGTCAACGGCCGCAAGGTCTGGATCTCCAAGGCCGTGGAATCCGAGAAGATCCTCCTGCTGACCCGGACCACCAAGGCCGAGGACGTGCAGAAGAAGACGGACGGCATGACGCTGTTCTTCACCGACCTGGACCGAGCCCACATCGACGTCCAGCCCATCAAGAAGATGGGCCGTAACGCGGTGACCTCCAACGAGCTGTTCATCGACGACCTGCGGATCCCCGAGGAAGACCGCATCGGCGAAGAGGGCAAGGGCTTCACCTACCTCCTGGACGGCCTCAACCCCGAACGCATGCTGGTGGCCGCCGAGGCGCTGGGCATCGGCTATGCCGCCCTGAAGGCCGCCACCCAGTACGGCAACGACCGGGTGGTGTTCAAGCGCCCGATCGGCAAGAACCAGGGCATCCAGTTCCCGCTGGCCGATTCACTGGCCCGCCTCGAGGCCGCCGAGTTGATGCTGCGCAAGGCCACGTGGCTCTACGATCACGGCAAACAGTGCGGCAAGGAGGCGAACATGGCCAAGTACCTGTGCGCCGATGCCGGCTTCGACGCCGCCGACCGGGCCCTGCAGACGCACGGCGGCATGGGCTACTCCGAGGAGTACCCCGTGGCCCGTTACTTCCGCGAGGCCCGGCTGACCCGGATCGCCCCCATCAGCCAGGAGATGATCCTGAACTACCTGGGCTCGCATGTGCTGGGCCTGCCGAGGAGCTACTGAGATGACAGTGGAACAACGCACCTATCCGGACGTCTTCTCCCTGCAGGGCCGTTCGGCCCTCGTGACCGGGGCCGGTGCCGGCATCGGCGAGGCCGTGGCCCGCGCTCTGGCTGCCGCCGGCGCCGCGGTGCTCGTCACCGACCTGCAGGAAGAGGCCGCCCGCGCGGTGGCCGAGTCCATCGTCGCCGGTGGGGGTACCGCCGCCCATGCCGCACTGGACGTGCGCAACGCCGAACAGGCCGCCACTGCGGCGCGCCAGGCCGCGGAGCTCAACGGGGGAACCCTGAACATCCTCGTCAACAACGCGGGCGCCATCGCCCCGGCGATGTTCCCGAAGATGACCGCTGAGCAGTTCGAGTTCGTGATCGGCGTCCACCTGGTGGGTTCCTTCACCGTCAGTCACGCGGCCCAGGAATTCCTGCCCGACGACGGCACAGGCCGCATCCTCAACGTCACCTCGGCCGCGGGGCTGACCGGCACGATCGGCCAGGTGAACTACGGCTCCGCCAAAGCCGGCATCATCGGCCTCACCAAGTCCCTGGCCAAGGAACTGGCCCGCCGCCAGATCACGGTCAACGCGCTCGCCCCGCTGGCCGCCACGGCCATGACGGAGACCGTGCGGACCAATGAGAAACTGTCCGCGAAGCAGCTGGCCCGGATCGCCATGGGGCGTTGGGCCACCCCGGAGGAGATCGCCCCCAGCTTCGTGTTCTTCGCATCCGATGCGGCCAGCTACATTACTGGCCAGGTCTTGCCGGTCGACGGCGGAACGGTGGTCTGAACCTTGAGCAACACCGCGCGTACACAGCGTTCCTTCACCAACCCGTTCATCGAGAACGGCCGCGACGCCTGGATCGTCGAGGCCCTGCGCACCCCGATGGGCAAATCCCACCCGGAGAAGGGCTGGTTCCGGGATGTCCACCCGAACGAGCTCCTCGGACGGGTCTACACGGAACTGCTCGGCTCCACGGGCCTGGCGCCCGCGGAGATCGAGGACCTCGTGGTCGGCTGTACGGCACCGTTCGGCGAGCAGTCCCGCAACATCGCCCGCAACGCCTGGTTGCAGGCCGGTTATCCGCCGGAGGTCCCCGCCACCGTGCTGGACCGCCGCTGCGGATCGGCCCAGACAGCCGTGGAGATGGCCGCCGGCCTGGTGTCCTCCGGAACCCATGATGTGGTGATCGCCGGCGGAGTGGAGCACATGGGTCATGTGCCCATGAACTCCCCGGCTGAGATCTCCAAGCTCTACGGCGAACCGTGGCCCGAGGAATTGCGGGCTCTGTACGACTTCGTGCCGCAGGGTGAGAGCGCCGAGCTTATCGCCGACCGCTGGGGCATCACCCGCGAACAGATGGACGAGTTCGCCGTCCGCTCGCATGCCAGGGCCGCCGAGGCCGTGGACGCCGGCCGCTTCGAGCGCGAGATGATCCCGTGGGAGACCCACGGGGAACGTCATGCCAGTGACCAGACGATCCGCCCGGGCACCTCCCTGGAGTCTCTCTCCGGTCTGAAGACCGTCTTCCGTGAGGATGGCCGGATCACCGCCGGCTCCTCCTCGCCCATCTGCGACGGCGCCGCCGGCGTGGTCATGGCCTCGGACGCCGCCGTCGAACGCCACGGCCTGACCAAGCGGGCCCGCATCCTGGACCAGACCACGGTGGGGGTGGATCCGATCATCATGCTGACCGGCCCGATTCCCGCCACGCAGAAGCTGCTCCAGCGCAATGGGATGACGATCGACGACATCGACCTCATCGAGATCAATGAGGCCTTCAGTTCCGTGGTCCTGGCCTGGGAACAGGAACTGAAGCCGGACATGGAGCGGGTCAACGTCAACGGCGGCGCCATCGCCCTGGGTCACCCCGTCGGCGCCACCGGCTCCCGGCTGTTCGCCACCCTGCTGGCCGAAATGGAGCGGCGTGACGTGGAGATCGGCCTGGTCACCATGTGCTGTGGCGGCGGCCTCGGCACTGCCACCCTGATCCAGCGGGTCTGACGGCCATGGCCAGCATCGATTTCAGCGCTCTGCTGGCGGAGGGGTCCGCCAGCGGTGCCGTACCGGGCGTGTGGTGGGGCCAGGGGGCCGGGGAACCGATGTCCTTGGTGGACGCCCTCCTGGACGCCCTGGGGGATCCGGACTCCGCGCTGGACCGGGTCCGCGCCTTCAGTGGCCTGAGCTTGAACGAGCGCCTGGGTCGGGACCTGCCGGCAGGCCTCGAGATGGAGTCCTACGGCGCCCTTGGGCAACTGCGCAAGGTCGCGGCCGCCGGCCGCCTGGAGGTCGTCCCGGCCAACTATTCGGCGTTGCCCCGGCTCTTCGCGCAGGGAAGGCTCCCGTCCGACGTCGGGATGGTCCAGGTCTCGCCGCCGAACCGGAACGGCGAGGTGTCCCTCGGTGTGGCCGTCGATTACTTCGGGGACGCGATCGGTTCCACGCGGATGCTGATCGCGGAGATCAATCACGCCATGCCCTTCCTCGAGGATTCGCCCCGGCTGCCGCTCTCCGCGTTCGCCGCCACCGTGGACGTGGACCGGCCCCTGGCCGAGATGGGTCACCGCGCCCCGGACGAGGTCGATCTGGCCATCGCGGGTCATGTGGCCGGGCTGATCGAGGACGGCTCCACCCTGCAGATCGGCGTCGGCACGCTGCCGAATGCCGTGCTGCAGGCGCTGTCCGGGCACCGGGATCTCGGCTTCCACTCGGGCATGGTCACCGACGGCGTCCTCGACCTCATCGAGTCCGGCGTGGCCACCGGTGCCCGCAAGGAGATCGATACCGGGGTGGCCGTGACCGGTTCCGCCCTCGGTTCCACCGACCTCTACCTCCGGCTCGGCGAGAAGCAGGGCCGGAGGCAGGACGGCGGGCTCGACGTGTCCTTCCGTCCGGCCAGCTACACCCACGACCCGGCCGTGCTGTCCCGACTCGGCAGTCTCGTCTCGATCAACTCCGCCCTGGAGGTCGATCTGTCCGGCCAGGTCGGATCCGAACGCGTCGGCGGACGCTTCCTCGGTGCGATCGGCGGCCAGGCCGACTTCAGCCGGGCCGCGGCCCTGACCGGGGCCCGGTCCATCATCGCGTTGCGGTCCACCAGCCGCGGCGTCTCCACCATCCGCCCCGAGCTCGACGGCGGCCTGGTCGCCACCGCGCGCGCCGACGTCGACGTGGTGGTCACCGAGCACGGCGCCGCCGTGCTGACCGGGCTGACGGAGCAGGCCCGCGCAAGAGCCCTCATCGGCATCGCGGCGGAGGAACACCGCGATGGCCTGGCCCGCGCCGGCCGCATCCAGACGACCCAGAAGAACCAGAAGAACCAGGAGGTACTGGCATGACTGAGACGACCACCAACGCCACCCCCGGTGAGGACCGCACCGTGGTGATCCGCGAGGTCGGCCCGCGGGACGGCTTCCAGAACGAACCGGAGACCATCGCCACAGCGGACAAGATCCGGCTGATCAACGAGCTCGGACAGACAGGATTGACCCGGATCGAGGTGGCCAGCTTCGTCCGCCCGGACGTCATCCCGCAGCTCTCCGATGGGGTCGAGGTGCTGAAGGGCATCGACCTGCCCGAGTCGGTGGAACGCATGGTGCTGATCCCGAACTCCAAGGGACTGGACAACGCCCTGGCCATCCGAGAACTCTTCGAGGCCTGCACCCTGTTCGTCAGCGCCTCCGAGTCCCACAACAAGGCCAACATCAACCGTACTGTCCGCCAGACCATGGACGACGTCAAGACGATGGGTGGGCGGATCGCCGCCGAGGGCATCAAGTACGGTGCCGTCATCGCCACGTCCTTCGGCTGCCCCTACGAGGGGTATGTCCCCATGGACCGGGTGCTCGATCTGGCCGAGGAGTTCGCCGAATCCGGCGCCACGGAACTGGGCTTCGGCGATACCACGGGCATGGCCAACCCGGCCTACGTGCATCGCTTCTTCACCGAGGCCGCACGCCGGCTGCCCGGTGTGGAACTGACGGCGCACTTCCACAACACCCGGGGGCAGGGGCTGGCCAACGCCTACGCGGCGCTGGAGGCCGGCTGCCGATCCTTCGAATCCAGCTTCGGCGAACTGGGCGGCTGCCCCGTGCCCAAGGGATCCACCGGCAACATCGCCTCCGAGGACCTCATCAGCATGTTCCACGAGATGGGCGTGCAGACCGGTATCGACCTGGACGCCCTGATCACGGCGGCCCGCCACGCCCAGGAGGTCCTCGGCCGCAAGCTGACCAGCCACTCGATCGTGGCCGGCCCCGTCCTCTGGGAGCCCGCCGCCTGACCGGCGCCATCCACCGAAGAGCCACCACCATCACCACGACCATTTCGGGCGTCACCACCCGAACGCATGACCTGAAGGGAACACGACCATGACCGAAGAACGCACCGCACTGATCACCGGAGGGGCCCAGGGCATCGGCAAGGGCATCACCACGTCCCTGGCCGAGGCCGGGTTCTCCGTGGTCATCGCCGACCTCAACCTGGAGGTCGCCACCGCCACCGCCGAGGAACTCACCGGCCGCGGGCTGAAGGCCTCCGCCGTACAGATGAACGTGACCGACTCCGCCTCCGTCGCCGAGGCGGTCCAGCAGGCCGAGGCCCAGTCCGGCCCCATCAGTGTGCTGGTCAACAACGCCGGCTGGGACGACTTCATGCCCTTCCTGGACACCACCGAGGAATTCTGGGACAAGATCGTGGACCTGAACTTCAAGGGTCACCTGCGTACCATCAAGGCGATCGTCCCGGGCATGATCGAGCGCGGCTACGGCCGCGTCGTCAACATCGGCTCCGACGCCGGCCGCGTCGGATCCTCGCTCGAGGCCGTGTACTCCGGCGCCAAGGGCGGCGTCATCGCCTTCACCAAGACCCTCGCCCGGGAGATCGCCACGAAGGGCGTCACCGCGAACGTGGTCTGCCCCGGTCCGACCGACACCCCTGCCCTGCGCAAGTTCGCCGACGGTGCCGGGGACGACGCTGACAAGGTCATTTCCGGCATGAAGCGCGGGGTGCCGATGAAGCGACTGGGCACCCCGGAGGACATCGGCCCGGCCGTGGCGTTCTTCGCCTCCGAGGGCGCGGGATTCGTCACCGGCCAGACCCTGTCCGTCTCCGGCGGACTGACGATGGCCTGAGCCGTGGGCATGGCCGAGACGACCACGCCGGAAACCTGGAACGTCTCCGGGAACTACGAGGACATCCGCTACGAGACCACCCCCGATGGCATCGCCAAGATCACCATCGACCGCCCCGAGGTGCACAACGCCTTCCGGCCCCAGACGCTGATCGAGGTGTCCGAGGCCCTCGTGACCGCCCGCGAGGACGAACGCGTGGGCGTCATCATCCTCACCGGTGCCGGTGACCAGGCGTTCTGTTCGGGCGGGGACCAGCGTGTGCGCGGCGACAGCGGCTATCAGACGGCTCCGGGCACGACGGGGCGGTTCCACGTGACGGACCTGCACGTGCAGATGCGCCGGTGTCCGAAACCGATCGTGGCCATGGTCGCCGGCTGGGCCATCGGCGGCGGCCACATCCTGCAAATGGTCTGCGACCTGTCCATCGCGGCGGACAACGCCCGCTTCGGGCAGGTCGGTCCGCGCGTCGGCTCCTTCGACGGCGGCTTCGGCGCCTCCCTGTTGACCGAACTGGTGGGGGCGCGCAAGGCCAAGGAGATCTGGTTCCTGTGCCGCCAGTACACGGCCGGGCAGGCCCTCGAGATGGGGCTCGTCAACACCGTGGTGCCGCTGGAGCAGCTCGAGCAGGAGACACTGTCCTGGTGCCGCGAGATGCTGGCCTTGTCCCCGTACGCGCTGCGCCTCATGAAGGCCTCCTTCCATGCGGCCGAAGATGGCTTCGCTGGCATCCAGCAGCTGGCCCATGACGCGAACCTGCTGTTCTACGGCACGGAGGAGGCCCAGGAGGGCCGCGAGGCGTTCAAGGCCAAGCGCGATCCCGACTTCTCGAGGTTCCCCCGCCGGGCCTGAACCGGGATCCCGGTGCTTCCCCTGCCACTGCCACTGTCCCAGACTGTTCACCACCTACGTGAGGACCCCCATGCACGCCCTCGGACTGGCCACCTGGTTCCGCCGCCGCGCCGAAAGGGATGGATCCCGTGATGCGATCTCCTTCGCCGGCCAGACCCTGACCTTCGCCCAAGCGCAGGCCGAGATCGAGGCGTTTGCGGACATGCTGGCCGCCTCCGGGGTCGAACCCGGGGACCGGGTCGCCTATGTGGGGTTCAACCACAGCCGCTTCCTCATCGCGCTGTTCGCCACCGCGCGGCTCGGGGCCATCTTCGTGCCGCTGAATTTCCGGTGCACCGGCCACGAGCTGGCCTACTTCGTCCGGGACAGCGGCGCACAGTTGCTGATCGCCGACGAAGTGCACTCGGGCCCGGTGGACGAGGTCCGCACCGACCTCGATGTTCGGACCTACCTGCGGTTCGGGGAGGGTGCGGAGGGGTGGCAGGGCATCGAGGAGCTGCTGGCCCGGGCACATCCGCACGTCCAGGAGGCTCCCGTGGATCCGGAGTCCCCGGGCGTGATCGTCTACACCTCCGGCACCACCGGCAACCCCAAGGGTGCCGTCCTCTCGCACCGCAACCTGTGGACGAACAACATCAACTGGATGCTCTCGGTGGGCTACGGCTCTGACCATGTGGCCCTGACCTCAGCACCCTTGTTCCACTCCGGCGGCATGTGCGTCATGACTCTGCCGATGCTCATGGCCGGTGCCCACGTCATCATCCACGAGAAGTTCGACCCCGGTCTGTTGCTCGATGACGTGGAACGGTACCGGGTGACCTCGCTGTTCCTGGTCCCGGCCATGATGCAGGGCATCAGCCGGCACGAGCGCTTCGACTCGGCCGACCTGTCCAGTATCCGCATCGTCGTGGCCGGGGCCGCTCCCGTGCCGGAATCCCTGCTGCGGCTCTATGGTTCGCGGGGCATCCCCGTGAGCCAGTGCTGGGGCCAGACGGAGGTGGCCACCGGGGCCACTTTCCTCGGAACCGAGGAGGCCCTCGACAAGCTGGGCTCCTGCGGCACGGCGGGCTTGCTCAACGAGGTCCGGCTTGTCGACTTCAGCGGCGAGCCCATCACCGAGCCGGGAGTCCGCGGCGAGTTGTGCGTGCGTGGGGACACCGTCACCCCCGGGTACTGGAACCTGCCGGAGGCGACGGCGGCCGCCCAGGGCGGCGACGGATGGTTCCGCACCGGGGACGTCGCCTACCAGGACGAGGACGGCTACTTCTACATCGTCGACCGGCTCAAGGACATGATCATCAGCGGCGGGGAGAACGTCTATTCCGCCGAGGTCGAGGACGCGATCTACGGCCATCCGGCCGTCGCCGAGGTCGCCGTCATCGGCGCCGCCGATGAACGCTGGGGCGAACGCGTGGTCGCGGTGGTGGCCTTGAAAGACGGCGAGGAGCTCGACCTAGAGTCCCTTCGGGAATTCGCCGGTGCGAGGCTGGCCCGCTACAAGCTGCCCCTCGAGCTGCGGCTGGTGGACGAGCTGCCTCGCAACACCACCGGAAAGATCCTCAAGCACGAACTGCGCGCGGAGAGCACCTCTGCGTGAGTGGTCATTTACTGTGGCGAAAGGACGTCTAACGTCACGGTAATTGACCACCCACGCGTCCTAGCGCAATAGCTCGTCCGTGTACTCGACCACCTGCTCGGTGGAGTTGGCTGCAAGAGCGGACGCGCCGCCGTCGGGATGGACCTCGTCCTCCCGGCGGCGCAGCTCGACGCGGCGGATCTTGCCGGAGATGGTCTTGGGCAGGTCGTGGAACTCGAGACGCCGGATCCGCTTGTACGGGGCCAGGTGCTCGCGGCAGTGCTGCAGGATGGCCTTCGCGGTCTCCTCGGTGGGCTCCCATCCCTCGGCGAGCCGGATGTAGGCCTTGGGCACGGCCAGCCGGATCGGATCGGGGGAGGGGACCACGGCCACCTCGGCCACGGCAGGGTGCTCGATCACCGCGGACTCGAGTTCGAAGGGGGAGAGCCGGTAGTCGGAGGCCTTGAAGACGTCGTCATTGCGGCCCACATAGGTGATGATCCCGTCCTCATCCCGGGAGACCAGGTCGCCCGTGTGGTAGACCCCGTTGCGGAACGCGAACGCCGTCTTCTCGGGATCGCCCCAGTAGCCGGGGGTCAGCCCGACCGGCCGGGGGTCAAGCCGCAGGCACAGCTCGCCCATCTCGGCGGACTCCTCGTCCGTGTCCGGGTCGATCAGCACCACGTCGTAGCCGGGCAGCGGGCGCCCCATGGCGCCGGGGCGCACGGGCTGGCCCGGGGTGTTGGCCACCTGGAGCGTGGACTCCGTCTGGCCGAACCCGTCGCGGATCTGGGTGCCCCAGGCCTTCTCGACCTGGACGATGACCTCCGGGTTGAGCGGCTCGCCGGCCGCCACGATCTTGGTCGGCGGGGTCTTCAACTGGGACAGGTCGGCCTGGATCAGCATCCGCCAGACGGTGGGCGGGGCGCAGAAGCTCGTGACGGACTCGCGCTCCAACTGGTTCATCAAGGCCTTCGCATCGAAGCGGCCGTAGTTGTAGAGGAACACGGTGGCCTCGGCGATGAACGGGGCGAAGAAGTTCGACCAGGCGTGCTTGGCCCAGCCGGGGGAGGCCACATTCAGATGCACATCTCCGGGCTCGAGGCCGATCCAGTACATGGTGGACAGGTGCCCCACCGGGTACGAGGTGTGCGTATGCTCCACGAGCTTGGCCTTGGAGGTCGTCCCCGAAGTGAAGTACAGCAGCAACGTCTCATCGGCCCGGGTCGGCTGGTCGAGGTGGAACGCCTCGGGGGCGGACCAGGAGTCCTGCCAGTCGTGGACAGCGCGCTCGCCGCCGGCCGGATCGCTGCCCGGGCGGTCACCGATCTGCACCAGTTGGTAGTCACCGGGGACCTCGTCGAACTTGGCGGCGTCGGCACCGGTGGTGACCACCCAGGAAGCCTGCCCGCGCTCCACCCGGTCGGCCAGGTCAGCCGGTCCGAGCATCACGGTGGACGGGATCACCGGGGCACCGAGGCGGAAACAGGCCAGCATGACCTCCCACAACTCGACCTGGTTGCCGAGCATGACGATGATCCGGTCACCGCGCTTGACGCCCAGGTCGGACAACCACGCGGCCACCTGGTGGGAACGTCGTGCCAGCTCCCGGTAACTGCGCCGTTCCTCCGCACCGTCCTCCTCAACGATGACCAGGGCGGGCTGCTCGCCGCGGGGACCAGACGCGATGTCATCGATCCAGTCCGAGGCGAAGTTGAAGTGCTCGAACCGGGGCCACTGGAAGGTGCGGTGGGCGGTCTCCGGGTCGGTCCGGCAGGCGAGGAGCTGGTCGCGGGCCTGTCGGAAGGTGTCTGCGGCGGACTGCTGCGTCATGGGAGGCCTTTCTGTTTCCTGCTGGTGCATGGGCTCCGGCCGCTGGTGCCAAGGAGTCCCGCGGTCATATCTCCCGCCAGACTACTGAGCGGTACCGGGGAATGGGTGGTACCGACCCCCTGATACTTCACAAATCGTGCGCTACACAGTACGGTCAGACCATAAACATACTTTTCTCGATCCGGAGGTCCTGATGACGGCTGAGCTGGCTACCGACGTGGTGACGTGGGAGGTCGTGCGTCCCGGGACCATGGTGGTGACCATGGACCGCGGCCCGGCCAATGCGCTCGGCATTCCCCTGCTGGACGGGTTGCAGGCCGCCTGTGACGCGGCCGAGACCGCTGGCGACATCAAGGTCATGGTCATCCGCTCTGCGATCGACGGCTTCTTCGCCGCGGGCGCCGACATCAAGCACCTCGGTACCATCAACGCCGAATCCTTCACCGCCTACGGCAACCAGATGCGGGCCGCCAACGACCGCATCGAATCCGCATCGTTCATCAGCATCGCCGCCGTCGACGGTCTCGCCTTGGGTGGCGGCATGGAACTGGCCATGGCCTGCACCTTCCGGGTGGGCGGCGCCAAGGCGCGGTACGGACTGCCGGAGGTCAACATCGGGCTGATTCCCGGCGCCGGCGGCACCCAGCGGCTGCCGCGGCTCGTCGGCCGTGGCAAGGCGCTCGACATCATCCTGACCGCCCGTCAGGTCCCCGCTGCCGAGGCGGCCGAGATCGGGCTCGTGGACCGCTCCACCGACGGCGACGTCATGGAGGCCGCCCTCGCGCTCGCCGACGAATTCGCCGGGGCCTCGTTGCCGGCGCAGCTGGCCGGCATCCGCTCGGTCGACGCCGCCTATGACCTGCCCTTCTCCGAAGGCGCACGGGTGGAACTGGAACAGGAGCAGGGTCTCTTCGAGCACGGTGAGGCCGCCGAGGGCATCGACGCCTTCATCACCAAACGCAAGCCGGACTTCGCCTAGACCTCCCCGCGAGCAGTCGCCGAGCTTCGACCGGGTGACCGCCAGCTACCCACCAGCCATCCACGCAGAAGAGACCACGGGACACCATGACCACTCCGGAACGATCGTTCACAGGACCGCTCGCAGGCCTCCAGGTCCTGGAGATCGGCGGCATGGGGCCGGGACCTTTCGCGGCCATGGTCCTGGCCGATCTCGGTGCTGACGTGGTCCGGGTCGACCGGGCTCACGGGGCCAGCCTGCCCGGGCCGAACCATGACTTCCGCAAGGAGGTCATGCACCGGGGCCGCCGTTCCGTGGCGGTGGACCTGAAGCATCCGGACGGGGCCGGCGTCGTCCTTGACCTGGCCGAACGCGCCGACGTCATCATCGAAGGCTTCCGGCCCGGGGTGGCCGAGCGGCTCGGCATCGGGCCGGAGGACTGCTTCCTGCGCAATCCACGGATCATCTACGGCCGGATGACCGGCTTCGGCCAGGACGGTCCGCTGGCCCAGGACGTGGGCCATGACATCAACTACATCGCCACCTCGGGGCTGCTGTCCCTCATCGGGCGCAAGGACGCACCACCCACCCCGCCGCTGAGCCTGCTCGGCGACTTCGGCGGCGGTGGCATGCTGTTGGCCATGGGCGTGCTGGCCGCGCTGTGGGAGACCGAGCGATCCGGGGAGGGACAGGTCATCGACGCGGCCATGGTGGACGGGGCCGCGCTGCTCGGCACCGCCTTCTTCGGGTTCATGCCCACTGGAGACTGGCGCCAGGAGCGCGGCGCGAACCTCGTGGACAGCGGCGCACCGTTCTATGACAGCTACGAGACCTCCGACGGCGGCTGGGTCGCCGTGGGCGCGATGGAACCGCACTTTTATGCGGACCTGCTGACCGTCCTCGAGCTGGACGAGGCGTCGCTGCCCGGCAGCCAGTATGACGAGGCGGCGTGGCCGGCCCTCAAAGAGGTCATTGCGGACCGCTTCCGCACCCGCACCCGGGACGAGTGGGTCGCCGCGGCGCGGGGCCACAATGCCTGCCTGCATCCCGTGCTGACCATGGACGAGGCCACCCGCTCGGAGCATGCCCGGGCCCGCGGATCCTTCACCGAGATCGACGGCGTGGCGCAGCCGGCCCCGGCTCCGCGGTTCAGCCGCACCCCCGCGACCGTGACCGCGCCGCCGCCGTTGCCCGGCGAGCACACTGAGGGAGTCCTCGCCGATTGGGGGACACCGACGTGGAGGATTGCCGAATGGCTGAAGTCCGGTGCCGTCGTCGATGCTGAGGCCGCCGCCGGGGAAGACGCGGGAACTGCGATCGCGAACGGCACCGAGACCACCGAAACGACCACCGATTCGCCCGCCGAGGCGCGGGCCTGAACTGCCACGGAGCGACCATGAAGACCACTGAGACCACATACGAGACCTTCACCCTGGAGGAACGGGCCCCCGGTGTGGTGGTGATGACGCTCAACCGCCCCGAGACCTACAACGCCATGACCAACACCATGTTCCGGGAATTCGAGGAATTGGCGTGGGCCATTGACGACGACGATGACATCCGCGTTTTGGTGATGACCGGCGCCGGCAAGGCCTTCTGCTCGGGCTACGACCTCAAGGATGCCGACGACCTGCCGAACCTGGGCGCCATGGGCATGCTGGATCAGCAGGAACGTGCTGCCCGGGCCCTGCTGGCCCTGCGCAGCATCCGCATCCCCTTCATCGCGGCCGTCAACGGCCCGGCGGCTGGCGGCGGCATGTCCCTGGCCCTCGCCGCGGACATCCGGCTGGTCTCGGAGTCCGGGCGCTTCAACGCGGCGTTCGTCAAGATCGGATTGACCGCGGGCGACCTCGGGGTGTCCTGGCTGCTCACCCGCCTGATCGGCCCCGGTCATGCGGCCGAGATCGCCTACACCGGTCGCCAGGTCGGTGCCGAGGAGGCCTTGCGCTTAGGGCTCGCCACCAGCATCCACCCGGACGGTGAGGTGGTGGACGCCGCCGTGGAGCTGGCCGTGTCCATCACCGGGAACTCTCCCACCGGAGTCCAGCTGTCCAAGCGGGCACTGCAGGCCAACATGGAAGCCGCGTCCTACGCCGGCGCCGTGGAACTGGAGAACCGAGGGCAGGCCTTGCTGACCCGCACCCAGGACATGTCCGAGGCGCTCAGCGCCTTCAAGGAAAAGCGAAAGCCGAATTTCATCGGGGCCTGAGGCCCGCAACCCCCTGCCACTCAGGCACCCCGAGCGACGAGAGACGAGAGACATGAACCTGCAGATTCCCGAGCTGGAAACCCTGACCGTGGAGGAACTTCCCGGGGACATCGTGGTCCTGCGGATGAACCGCCCCGACCGGATGAACTCGCAGACCGTGAAGATGTTCACCGAGTACGGGCTCGCCGCCCGCGCCCTGCGGGACAGCGGTGCCCGGGCCCTGATCCTGACCGGCACCGGCGAGCGGGCGTTCTGCGCCGGTTTCGACCTGGACGAGATCGACGTGATCACCACCATGGGTGTCCGGGAGTTCCTGAAGTTCCAGGAAACGGCCACCGGCGGGATCCAGGGCATCCGCCACCTGCCCTTTCCTGTGATCGCCGCGATCCACGGGCCAGCCACCGGAGGGGGGCTTGCACTGTCCTTGGCCGCCGACATCCGCCTGGCCGCGCCGACTGCCAAATTCAGTGCCGCCTTCGTCAAGGTCGGACTGTCCGTCGGTGAGCTGGGGACCTCCTACAACCTCACCCGTCTGGTCGGCCCCGGCCGCGCCGCCGAGATCGGCTTCACCGGCCGGATCGTGAAGGCCGAGGAAGCCGAACGGATCGGGCTGGTCAACCGGATCGTGCCCACCGAGGAACTCTTCGACGCTGCCCTGGTGATGGCCCAGCAGATTGCCGAGAACTCACCGGGAGGCGTGCGCATGTCGAAACGGGCCATCCAGCGCAATCAGGAGATCACCTCCTACGCGGCGGCCCTGGAACTGGAGAACCGGGGACAGGCCCTGATGACGCGCACCGAGGACATGCCCGAGGCGCTGGCGGCGTTCAAGGAGAAGCGTGCGCCACAGTTCACCGGGCGCTGAGATGGGACGAGTCATGACACCCACTGATAACCGGGAACTGGTCTGGGACTGGACCGAGCAGACCCTGGCCGACTTGGCCCGTTTTCTCGAGGACCGCGGGGTGATGTCCGGCCCGCTGAGGTCGAAGCCGATCGGTGACGGACATTCCAACCTGACCTTCCTCATCACCAACGGCGAGGCGTCCGTCGTCGTGCGCCGGCCCCCGCCGCCCCCGCTGCCGCCGGGGGCGAACGACATGCTCCGCGAGGCGAGGTTTCTGGCCGGACTGCACGGCACGGGCTATCCCGTGCCGGAGGTACTGGCCACCGCGCAGGAGGGCGAGGTGCTGGACGTGCCGTTCTACGTCATGTCCTTCGCCCGCGGCCACGTGGTGACCACCTCCACCCCGGAGGCACTCGCCACCCCGGACCAGCGGCTCAACATCGCCCACTCCCTGGTGGACAACCTGGCCCGGCTGCACCTGACGGACTACCGGGCCGCGGGGCTGGACGACCTCGGCCGGCCCGAGGGCTTCAACGCCCGGCACCTGAAGCGGATGGCCCGGCTGGTCCAGGACGCCGAGGGCAACCTGCCGGCGGATTTCGAAGCCGTCTACGACTGGTTGGCCGCCAACGTTCCCGCAGAGTCCGGGGAGGCGGTCATCCACAACGACTACCGCATCGGCAACACGATGATCTCGCCCGATGCCCCCGGCCGGGTCATCGCCATCCTGGACTGGGAGCTGGCGACCCTGGGGGACCCCCTGTTCGACCTGGGGTATTTCCTGTCCTCCGTACCGGAGCCCGGCCACGCCCGCACCCCGACCGAGGACCTGGGCACGGCCCTGCTCGAGGAGGGCTACCCCGGCCGTGCCGAGCTCGCCGAGCGTTATGCCGAACAGACCGGGGCAGACCTGACCCACCTGGACTGGTACGTCACCCTCGCCCTGTGGAAGCTGGCCGCCCTCTACGAATACAGTCGCCGCCGTGGGGAAGACGAGTACTACCTCACGCCCGGTCTCGTGGACAGCTTCTTGGCTGAGGCCCGGGAGACCGCTGGGCTGGCATAGGCGTGACACCGAACCGAATCGACACCGACGACGCTGGCCTCTCACCCCGCGAGCCGGCGGCACCGCACCGAGGAGCACCATGAGTACTGAATTCGACGACGCGATGATCACCACCACCGCCGCCGACATGCCGGAGAAGTTCTTCGACCGGTTCATGTTCAACCTGCACCCCGACGACGGCACCAGCCCCTCGCTCGTCCTGGGCGCCGGCGCCTACCCGCCGCGGGACGTGGCGGACGGATTCGTGGTGCTCTCCACGCCGACGGAGCAACGCAATCTGCGCTTCTCGACCGAGCTCTCCGCCACCGACGGAGCTTCCGTCGGGCCGTTGCGCTGGGAGACGGTGGAGGACAACAAGGTCTGGCGCCTGGTCCTCGGCGCCAACCGCACCGGCCTGGAGCTGGACCTGACCTGGCGGGCGCGGGCCCCGTACTGGCTCGGCTCCGTGGACGTGGAGAACGCCGACGGGAACACCACTTCCTTCGACCATCTGTTCCAGCCCGGCCGCTACGAGGGCACCCTGACCCTGGACGGAGAATCTCAGTCGGTCGCGGGTTGGTATGGAGTCCGTGACCGCTCCCGCGGGGTCCGCACGATGTCCGGCGGGCAGGGACTGCACGTCTGGTACCAGGCCCAGTTCCCGGACCGCGCCATCGGCTTCCTGCTGGTGGAGGACCGCGAGGGCGGTCGGATCCTGCTCGAGGGTGCCGTCATGCACGAGGACGGCGAGGTGGACGACGTCACCGATGTGGTCCACGACCTGGTCTTCACGGACGACAACGACCTGGTCTCCGGTACCGTGCAGGTCACCACGGCGGCCGGCCGCACCTACCGCGTGGACGCGGACGCGACCGGAGGGGGCGGGTACATGGCCGGCGGCGGATACGGCGGACACCATGGCAAGGTCCGTGGGCGCGACCACGAGGAATACGACGTGTACCCCTTGGACGGATCCGTCAACGCCAAGACCCTGGATTCCGCCCTGACGGACCGGAGCTCGACGTTCACCTGGGACGGGCAGACGGGCTATGGCATCTTCGAGTACGCGCTGACCCGGTCCTCGTCCTACCAGTACCAGCCCACGCTGGATCCCACGACCGCGGAGGCCTGAACCATGGCCCGGCGCGAACTGACGTTGGCGGAGCTGCGCGCGCTGGAGGGCCAGGACCTGGGGACCACCGGGTGGCACCTCCTGGACCAGGACACCATCACGGCGTTCGCCGGCACGACCGGGGACACCGAGCGGATCCATCTGGACGCCGGGACCGCCCGGGCCCAGGGACTGGACGGCACCATCGCCCACGGACTGCTGACCCTGGCCCTCGGGCCGATGTTCCTCCAGGGCCTCTTCGCCGTCACCGACCACTCCCGGGTGCTGAACTACGGCTTCGACAAGGTCCGGTTCCTGGAACCGGTCCCGGTCGACTCCTCGATCCGGATGGCCGTGCACCTGGCGAAGGTGCGCCCCATCAACGGCGGCAGCGCCTTCCACCTCACCCAGGACTTTGAGCTGAAACATCCGGACGGCACCGTGGCCGAGCGTCCCGCCTGCGTGGCGGAGGCCGTGGTGGCCTACTTCGACTGACCGCGGCCTCATCCACCCGTGGAGGTTCCACCGCCACGGGGGCCTCCATCGAGAAGGGCGAAACCATGACGCGGTACAACACTCCGAAAGTCTCCGGCGGAAACGCCCGGATCCAATCCGGGGATACGCTCTGCACGCTGTTCCACCGATCCGCGGCGGAAGAGCCCGCCTCCATCGCCCTCTCCGGTGACTCGGGGACCTTCACGTGGCAGCAGTACGCGGACCGGGCCTCCTCCGTGGCCGCCGGATGGCGCGCCACGGGGCTGGAAGCCGGCGGTGCCGTGGCGTTGCTGGTCGATCCCAGCCCGGAGTTCCACATCGTGGACACCTCGGTGCTGCTGGCACGGGGCGTGCCGTTCTCCCTGTCACCCGAGGACCCGGCCGACCGGCTCGGCCTGCTCCTGAGGCTCTCCGGTGCCCGCATCATCGTGGCAGCTCCCGTACACCTGGAGGTGGCGCGCGCCGCGGCAGCGGTAGCGGGGAACCTCGGAATCCGCATCGTTGTCCTCGACTCCGTGCCGTACACCACCAGCCAGGAACCAACGCCCGGTACCGTGTCCCTCGAGGAGGTCGTGCAGGCCGGGCGGCAATCGGAGATGCCCGACGCCGGCCCGGGGGATCCCGAGGACATCGCCACCTTGATCTTCACCTCCGGAACCACCGGCACCCCCAAGGGGGTGCGGCTCTCGCACCGGGCGATCGTCAGTTCCCTCGCCGCCACCGACGCCGTCGCCCCCATCGGTGTCGGAGGAAGAGTCCTGTCCTTCCTGCCCACGGCACACATCGCTGAGCGATTCATGAGCCACTACCAGGGACTCGCTTTCCGTCTGAGCATCCGCAGCGTCGCGGACCCGGCGACCCTGTATGACGAGGTCCTCCGAGTCCGACCCGACCGGTTCTTCGCCGTGCCCAGGGTCTACGAGAAGTTCGCTGCCACGGCTCATCGCCTGATCGAGGAGGCCGGGCTGACCGCCACGGTGGATGCGAGCCTGCGGCACGTTCGGCGTGAACAGGAGACCGGGCAGCACGGTTCCACCGACGACCACGACCAGAGGCTCGCCCTGCTGGCCCCGATCCGAGCTGAGCTGGGCCTGGAGCGGACCGAGTACCGTGGTGTAGCCACGGCCCCGTCCTCGCCGGAGATCCTCGAACTGTTCTCCGCCATCGGCCTGCCGGTGGGAAACATCTGGGGGATGTCCGAGGCGATCATGTGCACCATGAACCCACCGGAGAAGCTCAAGCTCTCCAGTGTCGGCGTTTTCCTGGATGGCGTTGAGGGCAGTATCGACACGGACGGCGAGATCCTGATCCGGGGCCGCAACCTCTACTCCGGCTACCTGCCCGGACCGGACACCCCGGAGGATCCGGTCGATGAACACGGCTGGTTGCATACCGGGGATCTGGGCGTCATCGATGAGGACAAGTATCTCTATGTGACCGGACGGAAGAAGGACCTGATGGTCACCGCCACCGGCGCGAACATCGCGCCGGCGCAGGTGGAGGGTGCCCTGGTGGGAGCCGCGGATCTGGTGGCCCATGTTATGGCCGTCGCCGACCGCCGGAGGTTCGTGACCGTCGTCGTGGGTCTCGACGAGGACGCCCTCTCGGGCTTCGCCCGTGTCCACGAGTTGGATGGTGGAGTTGCCGAGCTCAGTGGTCACTCGGCCGTCCGTTCCGAGATCGAACGCGGCGTTGCGAAGGCCAACACCCATCTGCCCAAGGCGTCCAGGATCCGCGGCGTCGTCATCGCCGACCGGGTGTGGCGCCCCGGCGGCCCGGAGGTCACGCCGACCATGAAGCTCCGCCGACCCGCTGTCTTGGACGAGTACGCCGAGCAGATCGATGCGCTCTATCGCTGAATGTCGGTCGGTGGGGTGGGTCGATTCCCTGCGCGAGATGAGGCTTTCCGCGACGTAGCGGGAAGGACCACGCAAAAGGGCTGACGAGCACGTCGTCAGCCCTTTCAGCGGTGGAGTGTCACAGATCGGTCAGGACCTGGGGGTGGACACCTCATCCTGGCCCGGCGCCCCAGTACGTTGGTCGTCCTGGTCCGGAGTCGATTCACTGGCCTCCTGGTGGTCCAGGGTGAAGCGGTAGGGGCCCATGAACAACAGGCACACGATACCCACCGCGACGAGTCCGATGATCGGCAAGGCGCCGGACTGGTATGAACCCGTGGCACCGTGGATCTGACCGAGCAGGAAGATGCCGAAGGCGGATCCCTGGGCGTAAAGGAAGTAGACGAAACCCAGCACACGTCCGTAGGAGTGCTTCGGGAAGTACCGGCTACACATGTAGGCGGCGACGTCACCCTCCGCGCCCAGGCCCAGCCCGATGAGGACCGCACCAAGGAAGAGGAGGCCGACGCTGGTGGACGTGATCATGAAGAAGACACCGACTCCGCAGAGGGCGAAGATGATGGCGCCGATCATGGGCGCGTAGAAGCGGTCGAGCAGGAATCCGACTAACAAGCGCGCGAAGAGGGATGACAGGCTGAGGACCGAGAGGACCGACACGGCCGTGACCTGGTCGATGCCCTTGTCTGTGGTCATGGGGACAATCTGTCCCATCAGGCCGAAAGTAGCTGAGGACACCAGGAAGATGGCAATGGACAGCAGCCAGAACTGGCGGTACTTGCGGGCGATCACCCACAGGGATTCGCCGGCGGTGGTGCCCCGCTGGCGGGCCGCCTGCCGCTCGGCCTCGTGGTCCGCGGGCATCTTCGTGATGAAGGCGTAGACACCCGCCGGAATGATGGTGCAGAGCGCGCCGATGACGAGGAAGGTCATGCGCCATCCGCCGAAGGACAGGACCCAGTTGGCGAGATACGGCATGAGGACGCCGCAGGCGCCCAGGCCTGCCATCAGGATGCCCAGGGCGAAGCCGCGGCGGTCCTTGAACCAGGCGCTGACCACGGTGGAGTGCGCGACCGGGTTGACGGCGCCGGCGCCGGCGCCGATGACGACGCACAGCGCGTAGAAGACGAACTGGCTGTCGGGCAGCGCGGCCATCAGCATGAGGCCGACGCCGAAGGCCAGCGCCATGGGGACCGAGGGCAGTCGAGGTCCGAAGCGGTCGATGAGGAACCCGAGCCCCACGATGCTGATACCCACGAACACCGTCTCCAGAGAGAGGCCGTTGGTCATGACGCTGCGCTCCCACCCGAACTCCTCGGTCATGGGCGCTCCGAGCACGTTGAACAGGACGTTCACGGTGCTGGTGCCAAAGAGCAGAGTCAGGAACCCGGTGACCACGTACCACCATCTGTTGAGATGGCCAGTCCGGGCTTGGGCCGGGGACAGCGCGGTGCTCATGGAATCTCCTTGGTCATCGTCAGATTTCCCCGGTGGAATCGGCTCACTTGGCCAGTGGCAGCTCGATTGCCATGGGGATGTGCAGTGGATCACACCCTGACCATGAAACCAGCATGAGTCATTAATATCAATGGTCAGTCCAAACAGAGGCTTCGATTAATAGTGGCCAGTCATTGTGTTTGGTCTGGCCTTTGCCTATCTTGGAGTGATTCACATCACATATCGTCTCGTGCACTGTTGAACAAGGGAGCCTCCTATGGGAGCCAAGAAGAAGATCATGTACTCATTGTCTGCCGTGGCCGTGATGGGGCTGGTGGCTTCCTGTGGCGGTGGCGGAGCGACCGAGGCGGGGGGTGAAGGTGGCGCGTCGGGTGAACCGATCAAGATAGCCGTGGTTCCGCCGACCAGCGGGGCCTTGGCGGAATTCGGCACGGCCTCCCGGGAGGCGTGGGAGTATGCGGCTCAGGAGGCCAATGACAACGGCGGCATTCTCGGAAGGCCTGTCGAATTGGTCATCAAGGACACCGATGCGACGGCCAACACCACGCTGAGTGCCGTTCGCGAAGCGGTGACGCAGGATGGTGCGAACTTCATCGGCGGCATCATGACCTCCACCGAGCACAATGCCGTGAACCAGCAGCTGGAGGGTCTGAACGCCCTCTCATTCAACTCCAACGGCAAGGACGATGCGCTGACGGGGGACTCCTGCAAGCCGAATGCCTACCGTGTAGTCCAGTCCAATCTCATGGACATCAACGCGCTGGCCGATTCGCTGGCGGATCTTCCGGGCGAGAAATGGGCCATTCAGGCTGTTGACTACTCCACCGGTCACGATGCGGCAGCGGCCTTCACCACCGCCGCCGAGGCAGCTGGCAAGGAAGTAGTGCTGGAGCAGTTCGCCCCGCTGAATACCACGGAGTTCGGCAGCTACATCACCGGGCTCAAGAACAGCGGCGCCGATGCACTGTTCGCCGTGGAATACGGTGCTGACGGGGTGGCGTTCGTGAACCAGGCCGACCAATTCGACCTGACCGATCAGTTCGACACAGTTCTGGGCTTCAACATGGTGAGCGAACCGCTGTTCGAGACCCTTGGTGATCGGATCGTGGGATTCAAGAACAATGTGGGATACGACGTCAACGCCGACAACGAGTCCAACCAGTCGTTCGTTGAAGGGTTTGAAGCGGAATACGACGAAAAGCCGTACTACGTCCACGCTGACAACTACCTCGCTGCCCAGACCCTTTTCGCTGGCATCGAGGCTGCTGAGAGTGCGGAAACCGAAGATGTGCGCGAAGCTCTCAAGGATCTCAGCTTCGATTCAATTGTCGGCGAGGTCACCGTGCGTTCGGATGACAACCAGGTTCTTCGTCCCTCGAATATCGGGGAGGTGGTGGAAGACGGGGACGGTGGCCTCGCGTTCGACATCCTGCAGACCGCGGACGCCAGCGTCACCACCCCGGAAGCCAGCGACGCATGCACCATGTAGGTCGGCGGCGACGAAAGTGAGGTGTAGCCGCTGATGATTGCACAACTGCTGAATGGCATTGCGCTTGGATCCCTCTACATGGTCCTCAGTTCCGGTCTGGCCATGATCTACGGGCTGCGCGGCGTGACGAACTTCGCCCACGGTTCGCTCTATATGGCGGGCGCCTATGTGGCCATGAGTGTCAGTGCCAACGTGTCGTTCTGGGCGGCGCTGATTGCCGCACCGATCGTTCTGGCGATCGTGGGGGCCGGTTTGGAGCTGATCTTCTTCCGCCGACTCCAGCACCGAAACCACATCGAAGTCGGCCTGGTCACGTTCGGCCTGAGCATGATCCTCGAACGGTGCATCGTGTTGCTCTGGGGAGAACAGACCCACACCGTGTCACCGCCGGAACTGCTGTCCGGTTCGCTGTCCGTCCTTGGCACGTCCTACCCGACCTACAGGATCTTCCTGATCGTCGTCGCGCTGGTGATGGCCGCCGCGCTGGTCTCGTGGATCAGATACACGCGAACGGGGCTCTACGTTCGGGCCGCCAGCCGCGACGTCCAGGCTGCCTCCGTGCTGGGCATCAATGTGGACCGAGTCAGCCTGATAGTGGTCTGCGTCGGCGGTGCGCTGGCCGGCCTGGCTGGCGCCCTGGCGGCGCCGTACATATCAGTCAGCCCGACCATGGGCATGCAGATTCTGATCACCGTCCTCATCGTGGTGGTCGTCGGTGGAGCCGGCAGCCTGGGCGGGGCCATGGTCGCCGGTATGGCTCTCGGCATCCTCCAGACCGTCGGCAACATCTGGGTGCCGGCCGTCGCCGCCCTGATACCGTTCGCGGCTCTCGTCGTGGTACTCGTGTGGCGGCCCCAGGGCCTCGCCGGAAAGCAGGCGTGACATGGTCATCGATGTTGATACCGGAACAGCTGAGGGGAACGGGCCGCCGCACCAGCAGCGTCCCGTCAAGGGTCGCGGCGGACGGCCCGTCCTGTGGGTGACCGTCGGGACCCTGGTGGTGCTCTTGGCCGGTCTCGCGATGCCGCTGGTGCTGACGAACCGCTACTACATGAGCCTGATGGTCGGAGCGGCCATTCTCTCGCTTCATGCGCTGGCCGTTGGGTTCTTGGCTCGTCACCTGGGGCTCATCAGCCTGGGGCACACGGCCTTCTTCGGTGGCGCGGCCTATTGCGTCGGAATCGCCATGACCCATTGGGGGTGGTCGCCGCTGGGTGCCGCCGTGTTCGGCCTGGTGGTGGCCACGGTCGCTGCGATTCCTATGGGGGCGCTGATCATGCGGTCCTCCGGCATGGTGTTCCTCATGCTGACGTTGGCCCTGGGGCAGGCGCTCTATACGATTTCCATCCAGCCGGTGTCCCGTGACATCACCGGTGCCCATGACGGCCTGCAATTGCAGGCCGCTCAGGACGCCATGTTCTTGGGCATCGAATTCGGTGGCTTGCTGAGACCGGACGTCTTCTGGCCCTTGGCCTGGGTCGCACTCGTGGTCACCGTCTACCTGTTGTGGCTGTTGGCCCGATCCAGATTCGGAGTTCTCCTGGAGGGCATCCGCGAGAACGAGGAGCGCATGCGGTTCTCCGGTATCCAGACCTTTTGGCCACGGCTCCTGGCATTCACCATTTCCGGGGCCGTTGCGGCCGTGGGCGGCGTCCTCTTCGCCCTGAACGGCCAGTACGTGTCCCCAGAACTCCTCAGCTTCCTGGAAGCGGGCGACGCCTTGGTATCCGCGATCATCGGCGGACTGGGCGTGCTGTTGGGCCCCATACTCGGCGCCTTCATCTACACGTTCGGTCACTCATTCCTCAACTTCGGAGGAAATCTCCAGCTGTTCATGGGCGCATTGCTCGTCATCGTCCTGGTCTTCTTCCCGGGTGGCCTTGGCGGTTTGATCCGCTCACAGGTGGCGAAGCGACGCAAGAACAAGAAGTCATCACAGGAGGACTCCGCATGAACCTGTTCGAGGGTCGTGACGTGACCGTTCGTTACGGGGCGGTCCGCGCCCTGGAGGGCGTCGATATTTCCGTGGATCCAGGTGTGGTCCATGGGATCATCGGGCCCAACGGGGCAGGAAAGTCGACGTTCATCGATGCCCTGTCCGGCCGGCGTCGTCTGTCCCGGGGAAAGGTCCTCCTGCGCGGGGACGACATCAGTAAGCGTTCGGTGGTGTGGCGCCGCCATCACGGGGTGTCCCGGTCCTTCCAGAAGACCAGCGTGTTCCCGTCCATGACGGTGCGCGACCAGCTGGACATGGTCGGTTGGCAGAACGGTGAGCCGGACGTTAGCGAGATCGTGGACGTGCTGGACCTGGGGCCGGTCATGGATACCGTGTGCTCCGAGATCGCCTATGGAACCCAGCGTTCGGTGGATCTGGCTATGGCCCTGATCGGCCGGCCCGACGTCGTGCTGTTGGACGAGCCATGTGCGGGATTGGTCGCCTCCGAATCGATTCGCACGTTGGAGCACATCCGCTATCTGTGTAAAGAGCGCGAGGTGGGGGCCCTCGTGGTTGACCACAATGTCGAAGGGATCTTCGGAACCTGCGATGTGGTGTCCGTGCTCAATCTGGGCCAGTTGCTGACGACCGGCGAGCCTGCCACCGTCCGGAAGGATCCTGCCGTGATCGAGGCCTACCTGGGGAGTGCCGCATGACCGCCTTACTCGAGTTCAAGAACGTCTACGCCTCGTACGCGGGGGCCGTGGTGCTTCAAGACGTGTCCTTCTCGATCGAGGAGGGGGAGTTCGTCGGTCTGGTGGGACGCAACGGTGCCGGGAAGAGCACGGCGCTGCACTCGGTCTACGGAATCCCACAGGTGACCGGGGAAATCCTCATTGACGGCAAACCGATCAGTCGGAAACGCTACGAGCCGGCCGCCCGAGGAATCAGTCTCGTGCCCCAGGGCAAGAGCATTTTCCCGAATCTCACGGTCGAGGAGAACCTTCTGCTGGGCAGGGCGGCCAACCGCACGGGGGATTGGACCGTTCAAGCTGTCTATGAGATCTTCCCCAACCTGTCGCGCGGGTCCAAACGGTTGGGGACCCAGCTCAGCGGTGGCGAGCAGCAGATGCTGGCGATCGGACGTGCGCTGATGGCCGCCCCCCAGCTGCTGCTGCTGGATGAGCCGACGGAAGGGTTGGCTCCGGTGATCGTGGACGAGTTGGTTGGGGCCCTGCAGCAGATCCACGAGCGTGGCACCGCCGTCCTGCTGGTGGAACAGCACATCGGCATGATCCAGAAGCTCGCGACCCGGTTCATCGCCTTGCGGACCGGGGAGCTGGCTGCCTCGGGGCCGACTGAGGATCTCCAGTCGCGGGAAGTGCAGGCAATTATTGCCCTGTGAGCATTCATGGCCGAGCAGAGCACCGGCAGGAGAAGGAGTTCCTTCACCTGCCAGAGCTTTTTTCATGTGCTCCTCACCGGGAGCACTCGGCGAGGACGGCGTCGGCAAATCGTGGTGATCCAACTCACAGGTACTCTTGAATGGTCAGACCATCTACATTATCGTTGCGTTTAGCACTCATGGTGTCGAACATGCACAGTCGATGAGAGTGCCGTATCCCTGGCACGACGCCTACAAGCGACGTGGTATCCGCTGCAGCTTTCAAGGAGTACCGATGACCACCCTGCTGACCCAGTCTTACTGGCCCGCCGAGAAGAGCACGGGCGTCCGCGACATCACCCTGCCTGGGCTGCTGCGAGAGGCCGCGGAAGAGTTTCCGGACAAACTGGCCCTGGTCTATGGCGCAAAGAATCCCGAGAACAGGCGCCACTGGACCTATGCCGAGTTCCTCGCAGATGTCGAACAGGGTGCCCGCGCCCTGCTCGCCCATTTCTCCCCAGGGGATCGGATCGCCGTGTGGGCGCCCAACAGCGCGAACTGGGTGATCCTCCAGCAGGCGGTCGCTATGGCGGGAATGGTGGTCGTTGCGGCCAACCCCGCCTATAAGACCCATGAACTTGAATTCGTGCTGCGCCACTCCGGTGCGGTGGGCCTCTTCTACGTCAAGAACTACCGGGGCGCCAACCTCGAGCCGGTGGTGCAGACCGCCCTTGGGACGGCCACCAACGTGAAGACGCTCGTCACCCCGGACACCTGGGAAGCGTTCCTGGACTCGGGCGACCCGGAGGCCAAGCTGCCCGATATCAACCCGACCGACCCGGTGCAGGTGCAATACACTTCCGGGACCACCGGCTTTCCCAAGGGTGCGATCCTGCATCACAAGGGCATCGTGAACGAGGCCACCTTCGTGGGTGAGAGGACGGCGATGGGTCCGGACGGTGTCTGTATCAACGCCATGCCCATGTACCACATCGGCGGTGGGGCGGTCACGGAACTGCAGACGATCTCCGCCAAGGGGACCTACGTGGTCATGCCGGCCTTCGACCCGGCGCTGACGCTGGAACTTTTCGAGACCTACCGCGGCACGCACTCGCTGATGGTCCCGACCATGCTGTTGGCCGTTCTCGAGCATCCGGATGCCGCCACGCGGGACATGTCCAGCACCCAGACGATCATGTCCGGGGCGGCGCCCGTCTCCGAAGCCTTGGTCAAGCGGGTCATTGAGCGGTGGGGCTGCCAGTTCAGCATCCTCTTCGGGCAGACCGAGATGCACGGGGTGACCAACCAGACCAGGGTCACCGACTCGCCCGAGGACCAGGCCCGGACGGTCGGGCAGCCGCTACCCGAACTGGAGATGAAGATCATCGATGTCGACACCGGCGAGATCGTTCCGGTGGGCGTGCAGGGCGAAATCTGCGCCCGTGGTTACCAGAACATGCTGGGTTACGACCAATTGCCGGACCAGACTGCGGCCACCATTGACCCGGACGGGTGGTTGCACATGGGGGACCTGGGTACCCTGGACGAGCGTGGCTTCCTCAGGGTCACCGGACGTCTCAAAGACATGATCATCCGCGGTGGGGTCAACCTCTACCCCCGCGAAATCGAAGAGGTCCTCGCCGGACATCATGACTTCGCCGAACTGGTGGTACTGGGCGTGCAGAGCGAGAAATGGGGCGAGGAAGTGGCTGCCGTCGTCCGGCTCAGGGACGGCTGTACCCAGCCCGACCCTGCCGAGCTGAAGAGTTGGTGCCGGGAGCGAATCTCGGCCCACAAGACGCCCAGCCGGTGGTACTTCACCGAGGCCTATCCGCAGACGCCGTCCGGCAAGATCCAGAAGTTCGTCCTGCTGGACCAGATCACGTCCGGCGAGCTCGAGGCCGTGGTGGCCCCGTCCTCGCAAGCCGACCAACAGGGTCGGGAATCGGTGGCCCAGTGATCGGGGACCGGGTCGGGCTCGCCACCACGGACTCGATTGCCCATCTGGAGTTGAGCCGACCCGAGGCGCGTAACGCCATGGACCCGGCATTTGTGGAGGAATTCGGGACTGCCATCCACCAGGTGGCGGCAGACTCGTCCATCCGGACTCTCTTGATCACCGCCCAGGGACCGTCGTTCTGCGTTGGCGGGGACCTGAACTACTTCTCGGCACACGTGGACCGACACGAGGAGATCCTGCGTTGGATGGTGGACCACTGGCACGAGGTGCTGGGGCGACTATTCACTCTGGACGTCCCGGTTGTCACGGCCGTCAAAGGTGGAACGGCCGGGGGTGGTCTCGGTCCGGTGTGGTGTGCCGACCATGTCATCGCTGCCGAAAGCACACGGATGGCCGGCGGCTTCGCCGACATTGGCCTTTCCGGTGACGGCGGGGCATCCTGGCACCTCCCGAGGTACGTCGGCCTGCGCCGGGCCCAGGCCATGATCCTCGACAATGTGCCGATCGATGCCGCTACGGCCCTGGACTGGGGGATCGTCGGCGCGGTGGTCCCTGATGCGGATCTTCAGGCCGCCGCCTGGGAAGCGGCACGGCGGTTCTCCCGTCGCTCGGCAACGGCCTTCAGCCAGGCGAAGCGCTTGCTGGCGGCCTCGTCAGGCAATAGTTATCTGGAGCATCTCCAGGCCGAAGCGGAAGCCATCCACGTCTGCGCTGCGGCGTCCGACTCCGTCTTCGGCATCCGGTCCTTTCTGGCCAAGGAGCGGCCGGTCTTCACGGACCCTTATCCGGTGCAGGCCGTCAGCACGGGCCGCGGTTGATCGCGGCCCAACGGTCACGGACGGCGCCGGCCCATTCAGTCCGAAGTGACTTGATGTGGCTGGCGACCGTTCGTCCGATCCAATCCGGCAAGAGCGCCTCGGGAAGCTGCGGGTCGGTGAAGGGGAACCGCTGAAGTTGTCCGATGGCACGAATGTCCGTGAACAATAGGTCGTCGTCGCTGGAGGGAACCGGGTCCCAGAATTCGGCGTAGACCTGACGGTAGTCCTGCGCCAGTGATTCCAGATCCCAGCCCTTGGCGACGATCTCCGTTTCCGTCAGCCCCACTCCGCCCACAGGGCCGTAGAAGGACATCGTCGATTCGGCCAGGCCTAAGCGATCCACCACTCTGGACACCTGGCCGCGGCGTTCGCCGTGCGGGCTGAGCCAGACGCCAGGTGCGGGATTGCCGAAGCCCGCCCAGGTCAGGTCGCTATACAACCGCTTGCGCTGCGAACGCTGGGCCTGGGGCACGGTGATGAACAGGACAACCCACCGATAATCCCAGTCCGAAAAGGCCCCGCTCAGGTCGAGGACGCGTTGTGAATCCCTCTCGAAGACCCCCACGAGATACGGGCTCAGGCTCCAACTGACCTCGCGTCCGTGCTTGTGGGACGTGATCCATCCCGAATCGGCCGCCCGGACGAGGGCCTGCCGGGCGGTGGCCTCCTCGAAGCCCAACCCGCCCATCACATACAGCAGAGCGGACGTCCGAGCCGGCTCGCCGGTGGGCCACACCAACTCACCCAGGACGGTTATCAGAACTGACCGCGCGCTGCCTTGGTTCAAGGCCGCTTGCGGTTGCCGGAGTTGCGGGGATTCTGCGATTGCTCCGTTGTTGGTGGGGTTCGTCATGGTTTTCCACTCTACCGAGGCATCCACGGCGGTGGGCCCGACGCTGTGGCGGGAACGGCCGACGTCGCCAGCTCACCTTCCGCTGGGTCCGGGGACGGCGAGCCGGTCCATGTTGAGGATGACGGGGACGCGATCGCCGTTCCCGTGTGCGGAGTGATCGTGGCCGAGGGTCCCGTCGCAACCGGTGCAGTCCCTCGCGCCCCCGCTACGCTGGGCCACCAACTGCCGGTCCGCGTCGATGTCGGCGACCTCCAGGCTGAGGTTTCCCCGGTGCTCGTCCCGCGCGATCAATGCCGCACCCAGGGCCCCGGCGATCTGGGGGTCGTCCAAGACGACGAGCTGCTCGCCGAGGGAAGCCGAGAGGAACTGCACCAGCGCCCGATTCTTGGCAACCCCACCGGTCATGACGGCGGGGAAGGCCTTGCCGACCTGGGCCACGAGCCCCAGCGTCCGGGCCGCGACGGAGCGGTGCACGGAAGCGGAAATGTCCGCGGGATCGGCTCCCTGGGCCAGCAGGGAGATCACCTCGGTCTCGGCGAACGTGGCGCACATGCTGCTCACCTCGAGGTTCTCCGTCCCCTGAAGTGCCAAATCGACGACCTCACCGAGATCGACCTCCAGGGCCCGGCACAGCACGTCGAAGAAGCGTCCGGTGCCGCTGGCACACCGGTCGTTCAAGGCAAATCGGTCCACCAGTCCCTCCTCGTCCACCGCAATGGTCTTGCTGTCCTGGCCTCCGATGTCGATCACCAGCCTTACCCCGGGGGACAGGGCCGCGGCCCCTCGGGCATGGCAGGTGATCTCCGTGAAGGTCTTGTCGGACGACGGCACCAGCCGCCTGCCATAGCCGGTGCTGATGGTCCGAGCGATGTCTGCAGAATCCAGTCCGGCATCTCGGAGGACTTGGTCGATGGCCACCCCGACGGCCTGACGACTGACCGCGCCCATCTGGACCACCGCGGAGGCGACCAGCTCGCCGTCACTGTTCACGATCGCGGCCTTAGCGGTCGTCGACCCCAGATCCACACCCATCGTGTACCACTGCATGGTGTTTCCTCGTCCTTCTGTGTTCGCCGGTATTTAGCCGACCAAAGCCTTCGAGCGCTGCTGATCGATCGATTCCAACATGGCCACCAGGCCACTCTCCAACGTTTCGTCCTTGTAGAACGATGCGTCGGCCACATCACCTTCGAAGAAGAAGGACTTGATGCCGCGCTCGCGCTCCGCGGTGCGTGCCAGGATGTGCTGCGGATTCGTCATGGCCCGACAGGTCCGGGTGGAGTGGAACGCGATGCCGTCGATGCCGTAGTCGTCGCAGCGCTTGAGCAGCAGCTCCTCCATGATCTTGAGTCCGTGGTTGAGCGGGCAGATCAAGTAGTGCTGCGCCATGCCCAGCAGCGGACGGTTGACGTCGATCAGATCTGGCTCCTGCCAGAACGAGTCGTGCGTGTATCGTCCGGCCACCACGGCGACGTCGTGCTCGGCGAACTTGCGGGTGAGGTACCCGAGCTTGTTCCAGTTCATGATGCCGTCGAAGTACACCCGGTACCGCTCGTTCTGCACCGCGGAGACGTTGTCTCGAATGCGCTGTTCGATCTCGTCCTTGACCCGCTGGAAGTAATCCACCAGCATCTGGTTCGCCGGCAGGAAGTTGATCGGAGCGATGCTCGCGACCCAGTCCCAGTAGGTGGCCGGGGTAGGAGCCTGGGCACAGAGTGCCATGGCCTCCACCCGCAACTCGGAGGCCTTCTTGATGTAGTACATGTTCTCGGACAGGGCGTCCCAGTCGAAGGGCCGCTTGGTCTGGTATTCGATGAACTTGATCAGTTCCTTGAGCTGGTCCTCGACATAGAGCGGGGTGGTTTCCCATTCCTCGCCGCGGAGGTAGCCGGCATCCGGCTTCCGACCCCAAACCATGGGTATCGACACGTTGAACAAGGGCATCTGCTTGCCGAAGACCCGGTGCGTCATGGCATCCCATTGTTGGCCAGTACTGCAGCCGGCGTAGGCGTTGACGAGGAGGTCCGGCGTCGGCAGCTTGGCCGCGAGCTCCTCCTGGTCGGCCATTCCGACAATGCCGTTCTGCTTTTCGTCGGCCCCCTTTTGGGTCATCACCGCGCAACCGAGGTGCGTGCGTGCATAGGAGCACAGTTCACCGACGTACCCGTATTCCGCGCCCGCCTGCTGGGCAGGCTCCTCCAGGTGCATCGCGGCCAGGCGGGCGGAGAAGGCCTCACCATGGGCCCACTCCAGGCCAGCGGCCTGGAAAATGGGGTTCAGAGCGCTTCCGTTGTACCAGACCACCGTCTTGCCGCGTTCCCGTGCGGTGAAGATGTTGTCCCAGTACTCGGTGACCATCTTGCCGCCCATCTTGGTACTGGACAGACGGTTGGACTTGTCTGGCCGCTCGGGGGTGACCAGGCGGGTGGCGGACAGGTCGAGGGACTGTTTGGTGCTGGGGTTCAAGTCTGCAGACATCGGATGTCTCCTGTTTCGTCAGGTGGGCTTCGTCGGTCAGATGGGCTGTGCCGGCTCAGGCCGGGGTGAGTTGGCGGACCCGTTGGCGGCGAATGCGCTCAACGAAGGCCTCTACGGTGGTTCGCAGTGACTCGGCGGCCAAGCCCTCGTGCTCGGTCTCGACCAGGAGTTCTGGGATGTCCCGAGTGTTCAGGGCCTTGCGGAGTTCGGGGTAGTAAAGCATGAGTGGCTCGCAGAACTTAGCCATCAGGGTGATGACGCCCTCTGCACCGGTTTCATCCAGGTTGTCGACCAGGTAGTTCTGCCAGTCGACGTCGCGCTGGACACGCGTCGCGCAGGGGACGGACACGTTGCGGTCCAGGTACCAGGCAGCAAGAGCAGCGAAGGGGTCCTGGCCTTCTGGGACATCCGTGGAGATGTAGCGGCTGCCGTGGTAGAGGTCGTCATTGATGACGATAACGTCGCACTCCTCGAGAAGGTCCAGCAGTTCCGGACGAGGCGGTGCGCAGAAATGACCGGACAGATGCAGGCGGACCAGGTGCTCCGGGGCCGGAGCCTGGGGGTCCAGTCCGTTCAGGAGTTGTCGCAAAAGTCCGGTGTGCTCCTCGACGTCCATCACCATGCTGGACTTCACCAGGGCCTGGAGCTGGCGGGCCGGGATGTTCAGCCGGCCCGCACGCCTGAGTTCGAAGAACTCGCGCAGCAGACGGCGGTTCTCGTTGAAGGCCCAGATGCTGGTGGCAAGGGCTTCGGGGGAGATGATGACGCCGGTGATCTCCTCCACCTCGTGCCGCATGGCGTCGACCTTGTCCTCTACCTGGGCGCCGCTCCAGGGATCGTCCATTGAACTGATGAACTGGGCGAAGTGCATCGGCTTGTCCGGCTTGACCCACTGGATGACATCGGCGGCGCCAAGCAGCTGGACGCAGTGGTCCACTAGGACGAAGGCGTCGAAGACGTCCAGCTCGCCGGTGGCCGCTTGATCGGCAAGGCTACGGGTGTAGCTGCAGTAGAACTCCGGCAAGAGGCTGCGGCCCTCGGTGATTGAGGTGCGGCTCTCCTGGACGATCACCGGCAGGGCTCCGGTGGCGTGGACCAGCTCGGAGGGGAAGTTCATGGGGAAGGAACCGATGACCTGCCGGCCGGTCCGTTCCTTCCACGCCCGAGCGTAGGCAGTCGGGTCCTGAGCCGCCTGCTCCAGTACTCCGAGAACTGCGGGATCCAAAGTGTTCATGATTTCTCTCTCCACCAACGACTGAGGGGCACGTGTATGTCCTCCCTTTACGATCCGCGTACAGCTAACATTTGTCAATAGACGCGACTCGGTGTCTAGGTGTGTCGAATGTTGTGCGGGGTGTTCGCCTGGCGCATGATGTCTAAAGGTCCGCCGAGAAAGCGGATCGACCGAGGAAGGGAAAGCCATGACCGCGATCGGATCCGAACCGGCTGTCGTTGACGATGACGCAGGTACCGGAGCCAAGGGCGAGTCCACACGGGTCACGTTTCAGATACCGTCAACGACGGATTGGATCGTGGAGGCACTGGGCCATCAGCCCGATCTGGGTGCCGTCACGGTGGGGGGAGCGCAGATCGCGTTCAGAACCTGGGGACAGCAGACTGGCCGGGATGTCATGCTGGTGCACGGTGGCGGCGCCCATTCCGGGTGGTGGGACCACATCGGCCCATTGCTCGCGGAGCGAGGCCGGGTGGCGGCACTGGACCTGTCCGGCCACGGGGACAGCGATCATCGCGGACAGTACGACATGGCCCAGTGGGGCGCCGAGGTCCTGGAGGTTCGGCGTGCCGCCGGGCTCGGGCCGGCATGCACCGTCGTCGGCCACAGCCTGGGAGGTCTCATCACCCTCTATCTGCGGGACAAGGAAGAGGCCGGGGTGGATCGGGCGATCGTGGTCGATTCGCCGATCGGTGGTCCGGAAGCCCAGAAGTTGCCGGAGGCGGGTGGCTTCGTCTCCCGACGCCGGCTCTACCCGAGCCGGGAACAGGCGATGGCGCGTTTCCGTCCTGTCCCGGCACAGGCCTCATTGCCCGAGGTCCACGAGCACGTGGCATCGGACTCCGTACGCCAGAAGGACGGGGGATGGACCTGGAAATTCGACGCCGGGATCTTCGGCGGAGCCGCACGAATGCGCACCACCCTGCCGCGTCCCGGGGGGCGACTGGCCTATCTGCGGGGCGAGATCGGCATGGTGCGGCCGGCGGTGCGCTCGATCATCGAGCAGGCCGGGGGAATCTGTCTGGACCTCCCCGGTGCGGGCCACGCGCCGATGCTGGACCAGCCCGCGGCTCTGGTGGCGTCCCTGCGGGCCGTGATCGCTGGCTGGGACCAGCGGTCCTGAGCATCCCTACTTGCCGTAGGGCACGAACTGCCGGCCGAACAGCTCCCGGGCGATGATGATCTTCTGGATCTGAGCGGTCCCGTCAGCGATCTCGACGGACAGCACGTCCCGGAGTCGTTGTTCGAACGGGAATTCACTGGAGTACCCGAAATTCCCATGCAACAGCAGGCACTCCTTGATGGCCTGCCCGGCATGGAGCGGCCCGTACCACTTAGTCATCGCCGCCAGTGCCGTGTGCCGTCGGTCCACCGTGCGGTGCCACAGGGTCGAATAGCACAGTAACCGCGCCGCCTCCAGATGCGTGGCATGTTCGGCCAAGGGGAAGGAGACGCCCTCGTACGTCGCCAGCGGAGAGCCGAAGGTACTGCGCTGACTCACGTACTCCAACGTTTCGTCGATGGAGACCTGGGCGCAGCCGATCCCAGTGAGGGCCAGCAGTGGCCGGGTGAAGTCGAAGCCGTTGAGGACCTGGCGGAAGGCCACCCCCTCCTGGACGAGCAGGGCGTCCGCAGGAACCGAGACGTCGTCCAGGTGCAGCACCCCGCGGACCAGGGGCTTCCAGCCTGGGTCTTCAATGGGGGAGGTGGAGATCCCCGGCCCGTCGAGCGGCACGAGGAAAGCGGAGGCGCCCACGTCCTGGCCGTCGCGGACGGTCCGCGCCACCAGGACGATGGCCTCGGCCTCGGGCAGCATGGTCACGGAGGTTTTCTCCCCGCTGATGACGTAGCCCTCCGGTGTCGCGGTGGCGGTGGTGGTGATGGCGCTGACGTCGGAGCCGCACTCGGGTTCGGTGAGTCCCAGGGCCACGTAGATGCTGCCGTCCACCAACCGGGACAGGTACTGTTCCCGGACCCGGTTGCTGCCGTGCTGCGCCAACAGGGAACTCATCAGCATCACCGGAATGGCCGCGTTGGCCATATTGAAGTCCGCGTAGGCGAGTTCCTCGATCACCAGCCCGACGGCGACGAAGTCCTCCTCGGGCAACGGGTTGTGGTCCTGCCCCGCCAGGAGTCCGAAGACGCCCAGATCTGCCACACGGCGGTGCAAGTCCCAGTCGAAGCGGTCGGAGCGGGCCCGCTCCAGGTATCCGGGTGCCAGGTGCTCGGCCGCGAAGGTGCGGACGGCATCCCGGAGCTCCTGCTGTGTCTCGGTCATCCCGAACTGCATGGTGAAATCCCTCTCAGGTCCGGACGGAGGTGGCGCCCTGGAGCTTCGCGGCCAGGTCTCGGAGGATGCCGGCGGCCTCGTCGGCCATGGCCGGGACGAACTCCGCCACACTGATGACGTCGTTCAGGGCCGAGGAGACCTGTCCGGCCAGCACGAGGCCGTTGTCCACGTCTCCCTCGGTCTGGGAGAGCTGCATGGACTCGATCTTCCAGCGCTCCAGCTCCACTTCGGTGGGCTGATCACCCGAGCCGTCGGGGGCCTGCACCGCACCGGAGAGGATCTTCTCGGAGGCGGCGTTCCGCAGGCCGCGGCAGGGACCGTAGACGCCGTTGAAGGCGACGTCGTCGCCCTCCTGGGCATCCAGCAGGGCCTGGATGTAATTCGGGTGCCAGTCGGAGTTCTCCTCGCTGACGATGAAGCGGCTGCCCATGGCGACGCCGTCGGCGCCCATGGCCAGGGCGGCGGCCAGGCCGCGACCGTCCCGGGCGCCGCCGGTGAGCAACACAGGGACGTCCACCGCCTCGGTGACGCTGGGGACCAGGACGAAGGTGTGCACGGCCTTGCTGGGGGCGTGACCGCCCATCTCGAATCCGGCCGCGATGACGACGTCGACGCCGGCCTCGGCGGACTTGACGGCCTGGCGGGTGGACCCGACCTTGTGCTGGTGGATCATCCCGGCGTCCTTGATCGCCTGCAGGTAGGGGCCCGGGAAGCCCGCCGAGGTGGTCATCACCGTGAGCCGGCTGGCCAGGGTGGAGTCGGCCTCGCGGGCGGCGAGCACCATCTTGATGTAGACGTCTGTGAAGGGCAGGACGTTGCCCTCATGGTCCACGCCGACGGGGATGTTCACGGCGAAGGGCCGGTCGGTGAGGCTGGCGCACTCCTCGATGTGCTCGCGGAAGGTACGCGCGCCGGCGTCGATGTCCACCGGCATGCCGGGCATGGAGACCGTGCCCAGTCCGCCGGCGTTGGACACCGCGGCGGCGAGCTTCGGGGTACGGAAGGGGCCGAGGCCCTCCTGGACGATGGGGTGGTCGATGCCGACCAGCTGGGTGTATCGGTTGGAGAGGGGAGGCATGGGAATGAACCTTTCAGGAACCCCGGATCAGCCGGGATGGAAGGATGAGGGAGCTAGCCGGCGGAGATGCCACCGTTGATGCTGATGACCTGACCGGTCATCCGGGCGGAGCCGGGCCCGCCCAGGAAGACGACCATCTCGGCGAGATCTTCGGGCTCGGCCACACCGAGGTGGGCCATGCGGGAGGCCTTCTCGAACAATGACTTGCTGAAGCCGTCGCTCAGGACTCGGTCGGCGGTCGGTGTCCCCGCGATCAAGGACGGGGTGAGCGCGTTGACGCGGATCCCGTTGCGTTTGGCCTCCATGGCGGCGGTGCGGCTGAACATGACGATCGCCGCCATGGCCGCCCCCAGAACCGATTCCCCGGGGGTGGGGACCTTGGCCGCATCGGACGCGATGTTGATGATGCTGCCGCCGCCCTGTTGCTGCATGAGGGGCAACACGGCACGGGTCAGGTACATAGGTGGCAGGGCCTGGCCGTTGACGATCGCGGCGAAGTCCTCGGCGGCGATGGAGTGCAGAAGCTCGGGCCGATAGGCCGCCGAGACCGAGCTGACCAGGACATCGATGGAACCCAGCTGGTCATGCGCCGATTCGATGGCCTTGGCCACCTGATCCGGATGGTTCACGTCCACCGGGACGAACTCCACGGTGGCTTCGGGGTGGCGTTCCAAGACCCGGTCCCGGGCGGCCTCGCCGCGTTCGGGGTTGCGGGACAGCAAACCCAGACGGGTGACCCCGGCTCCGAGGAATCCGAAGGCGGACGCCAGGCCGACGCCGGAGGACCCGCCTGCGATCACGACGGCGGAGTCCTCGTAGCTCTTAACGGTGGGGGTAGACATTGCGGCTCCTAATGGAAGAGGGGGTGGAAGGGTCAGACGCTCCGCTGGGCCTTCGAGGCTTCCGTGGCGGCCTTGGACTTCTCGCGAGCCTCGGCCCAGTCCTCGTCGGTCATCGAGGTCAGTCCGGCGAAGGTGCCCGGGCCGGCCAGCATCTGGCCACCGTCCATGACGATGGTCTGCCCCGTGATGTAGTCGCAGGCGTCCGTCAGCATGAAGATCGTCAAGTTGGCCAGTTCCTCCACGGTGCCGGGCCGGCCGGCCGGCACGGTGTCGAACTGCGTGGCGCCCGCCGACGAGTTCTCGGTGGGGTTGAGCATCTCCCAGGCGTACTCGGTCGGGATCGGGCCGGGGGCGATCGCGTTGATGCGGATGCCGTACTTGGCCCATTCCACGCCCAGGGACATAGTCATGGCATTCACGGCGGCCTTGCCCATCGCGGAAGGCACCACGAAGGCGGAGCCGGTCCAGACCCAGGTGGTCAGGGTGGAGAGCACATTGCCCTTGAGGCCCTGGTCGATCCACCGCTTACCGGCTGCGTGGGTCACGTGGTAGGACCCCTTCATCACGGTCGAGGACACGGTGTCGAAGCCGCGGGGGCTCAGGTCCTTGGTCTGGGCGATGAAGTTCGCGGCGGCGTTGTTGATGACGCCGGTCAGCGGGCCGTGCTCGGTCCACAGCTGCTCCATGGCCGCGTCGACGCCGTCGTAGTCCTTGACGTCCACGGTCTGGACGTGGACGCGGCCCGGAGCCTGAGCCGAGGCCTCCGCAGCAGCCTCCTCGAGCACAGCCTGACGCCGGCCCCAGAGGTGGACCTCGGCGCCGTGTTCGGCCAGGTGCTTGGCGACGCCGCGGCCGAGGCCGGTGCCGCCGCCGGTGATGAGGATGCGCTGGCCGGACAGGATGTCCTGCCGGAACGGTGAGGGGTGCTTCGTCATGGTCTCGCCTTCTTCGGTCTGGATGGTGCTGGAAGGTGACCGGCCGGCGTCGTGCTGGGGATGGGAGGCACGACGCCGGCCGGCAGGGTAGCGCTCAGGGGCGCCCGAGCAGGGCCTTGGCGATGATGTCCCGCTGGACCTCGTTGGCCCCGCCGTAGATCGGCGGGGCGATCGCAGCGCGCAGCTGGGCCTCCATGCCGTATTCCTTGGTGAAGCCGTTGCCACCGTGCATCTGGATCCCCTCGAGGGCTGCCTTCTGCGCGATCTCGGTGCACCGCGACTTGGCCATGGCCGATTCGGAGGACAAGGAGTCCTCCAATCCGGCGTCCACCTTGGCGGCGGCTTCGTAAACGAAGGATCGGGCCATGGAGATGTCCGTGGCCAGGTCGGCGATGCGGTGCCGTAGGGCCTGGAAGCTGGCCAGCTTCGTGCCGAAGGCCTCACGCTCCTTCACGTAGGCGATGGTGTCGTCCAAGGACCGCTGGGCAGCACCCAGGCTCATGGCGGCGATAATGAGGCGTTCCACGCTCAGCCCGCGCATCAGCTGCTTCCAGCCCTGCCCGGCCTCTCCGACGACGGCGGAGATCGGGACGCGCACGTTCTGGAAGAACAGCTCGTTGACCGTGTGCGGCTCCATGGTCTCGATGGCGACCATGTCCAGGCCCGGGCTGTCAGAGGGAACCATGAGCAGGGTCAGCCCCTCGTGCCGCGTCCCGGTGGTGTCCTCGCGCACCAGCAGCAGGATGTTCTCGGCCAGGTGGGCCGCCGTGCACCAGGTCTTCTGGCCGTTGATGACGTACTCGTCGCCCTCGGGTACCCCCTTGCACCGCACGCCGGCCAGGTCGGACCCGGTGTTGGGCTCGGAGAGCGAGATCGCCTCCAGCTTCCCCGCGGCGAGGTTCGTGCAGATGGTGGTTTTCTGCTGCTCGTTGCCCCACTTCAGGTAGGTCTGGGCCGCAGTCAGACCCGTGGAGTAGGAGTGGTTCAGGGACAGGCCCCGGGACGAGGCCTCGAGGAACACCACCTCATCCAGGAAGGTCCCGCCCTGTCCGCCGTACTCCTCGGGTAGGGAGATACCGAGCCAGCCGAACCCGGCCATGTCCGCGAGCACCTTGCGGGACGTGGTCTGGGTGCCGCCCTCAGTCAGGGCATCGCGCTGGGCCACAGTGGCCGTATTCTGCGCACAGTATTCCCGGACGGAATCGGCCAGTGACAGTTGTTCTTCGGTGAGCTGCATGGAAGGGATCCTCTCTGCGGACCATGTGGTGTGGCCGGTTCAGATCTGGTGGGCGCGGAAGTCGGGCTCGCGCTTCTCATTGAAGGCGGTGATGCCCTCCAGGGCCTCCTCGGTCTCGCCGAACAGCCTCAGGGTGGAGTAGGCCATCTGTCCGATCCCGGCGAAGTGCTCGGTGTCGGAGTTGAAGGACTGCTTGAGAACCTTCAGTGCCGTGGGGGAGAGCTTGAGGATCTCATCTGCCCATGAGCGCACCTCGGCATGGAGCTGATCCATGGGGACGGACTTGTTGGCCAGGCCCCAGTCGACGGCCTGCTCGGCCGAGTACTTCCGGCACAGGAACCAGATCTCACGGGCGCGCTTCTCGCCGATGGCGCGGGCCATCAGCCCGGTGCCGAAGCCGGCGTCGAAGGATCCGACGCGCGGGCCGTTCTGCCCGAAGACCGCGTGATCGGCCGCGATGGTCAGGTCGGCCAGCAGATGGAGAACGTGCCCACCGCCGATGGCGAAGCCGTTGACGGCTGCGATCACGGGCTTCGGGGTGTCCCGGATGACCCGGTGCAGCGAGTCGATCTCGAACAGCCCGGAGTCGGAGGGGCCGTAGTCACCGCTCTCCATCCGCTGCTTCTGGTCGCCGCCCGTGCAGAAGGCCTTCTCGCCGGCGCCGGTGAGGGCCACCACGCCGACCGCGGGATCGTTCCACGCCGTCTTGAAGGCCATGACGAGTTCGTCCACGGTCCGGGCTCGGAACGAGTTGTAACGATCGGGACGGTTGATGGTGATCCACGCGAGGCCGCTGTCCACCTCGTAGGTGACGTCCGTGAAGTTCTCGAGAGCAGGCATGATTCTCCTTGATCAGGGCTATTGGTTCTGAAGGGCCACATCGCCACAGGATTTGGCCTTACCATTTACAGACTCTAGACCCGTGAACGATCGTTATCAATGGCTCTCGGACACCCATCGGGAAAATCGGCATGGTCTCTGCCCGTTGTCACCCGGGGATCGCAGCGAGGGAGGGCTCGCGTCATGCGAGCCCTCCCTTGGTGCGTACTACTTCATGTACTCACGGAATGAGCTTGCTGCGCCGGACACGGCTTGACCGATCCCGTCGAGGAACTGCTTGTCCAGTAGCGCGCGTCCGATGAGCCCCTCGGAGATGCCTCGCTCCTGGGTCGTATTCGCGATGGTCCGCTGGTGCGTGAACGTGTCGAACCCGGTCTTGCCGTGGTAGGCGCCGGAACCTGAGTTCCCGGATCCGCCGAAGGGCGCCTCCGGAAGGAAGGCGTGCACGATGCCGTCGTTGAGCGTCACGCCACCGCTGTTCGTTCGCTCGATGAAATCCCGGAAGATCTCATCGTCCTCTCCGTACCAATACGATCCCAGCGGGGTTGGGCGAGCTTGGAGATAATCGATAACTTCCTGGATGTCGTCGTAGACATAGATCGGCAGAACCGGACCGAAGATCTCCTCGTGGGCGATGGAGGCGGTGTCCGGCACGTCCAGGAGAAGCGTGGGGGCGATGCGTCGTGACGCGGGATCGGGCAATGCGGCAAGCTCGTTCTCCGGCGCGATCACAATCTGCGTCGCGCCCTTGGCGACGGCGTCGTCGATCAGACCTACGATGCGCTCGTAGTTTCGGTCGTTGACGATGGAGACGACGCCCGGGTTGTCCAGGAAGTCTGGATAGAGCGCCGTGAACTCTTTGCGCAGCGCGGAGATGAGTTCGTCCTTGCGTCCGCGCGGGACGAAGGCATAGTCGGGGCAGAGGCAGATCTGCCCACTATTGAGCGCCCGTGTCCCCGCGATGCGGTGCGCAGCCAATTCGAGATCGGCGTTCTCCGCAACGATGACCGGGTTCTTCCCACCGAGTTCCAGTGTGACCGGAACGAGGTTTTTCGCGGCCGATTGCGCAACGAGGCTGCCGACTCCGGGAGAGCCCGTGAAGAACAGGTGGTCGAAACGGAGGGTCGCGAAGTCCTTCGCCGTCGTCAGGCCGCCGGTGATGAGGGCGAAATCTGACTCGTCGAAGACTTCAGCAAACAGTTTGGAGAGCAGAGCACCCGTGTGGACATGGAACTCCGAGAAATTGAGCATGACGCGGTTACCCGCCGCCAGCGCGGCCATGGCGGGCTCGAAGGACAGGATGATGGGAAAGTTCCACGCCCCGATGACCCCGACGACGCCCTTGGGTTTCTGTTGGATGAAGCCCCCTGGGATGTCGACGGGCTTCATCCATTCCTCGAGTGATGTGAGGGTCGACAGGACGTCCGGAACCCACGAAGTTGCCTCGAACGCCTTCGTCAGCTCCGGCGGGCGGTGTCCATAGTCGAGGCTGAGGACCTCCGCGATGTCATCGATGTTGTCGAGGATCGTGACCGCCATGCGGCTGACACGGTCCCGACGCGTCTCTGCGGTGACGTGACCCTCTTCCAGGAAGGCTTCTCGTTGCACGGCCAGCACGCGTTCCAGTTCTTCTAGTGTCACGTGATGCGGTTCGATGAGGTCGACGGGGGGAGTTTCCATGGTCATGCTGTTTCTCCTTCTCTCCAGTGGAGCGCCAATGCTCCGATGGACACCTCGATCATCCGTCGTCCCGGCACATTTGGCCAGAAGATTTTAAACATCAGTCCAGAATCTTGTGAACTACCGTTCATGAACCTTATGGTTCGGAAGAAGTTCCGCGGTTGCTCACGCACCCGGTTCGCGATGGCATCGATCAATGACCAAAGGAAGAACCCATGAAAGCGGTAGTCGTCAACGAGTTCGGCGCAGGATTTCACACGGAGGACGTCGGAATCGACGACCCCATCGGATGGGAAGTATTGCTGGACGTCAAGGCATCAGGGCTGTGCCACAGCGACATGAGCGTGGCGAATTATGATCTGGGCTATCCAGTACCGGCTGTTTTCGGGCATGAGGTTGCCGGCGTCGTTACGGGGATCGGCTCCGAGGTCGTCGACTTCGCTGTGGGGGATCATGTGGTGGGATCCCTCATCCAGTACTGCGGCCGTTGCGCGAACTGTCTAGCCGGCCGCAGCTATCGGTGTCTCCACCCTGAGGCGACGCTGCGCACTCCCGAGGAGCCGCCGCGACTGCGGCGTGAGGGTGCCGACGTCACGCAGGGATTCGGGCTGGGGGGATTCGCCCAGCAGGCGCTCGTGCATTCGAATCAGCTCGTCAAGATCGACGATCGGATGCCCTTCCCACAGGCCGCCCTTCTCGGTTGCGGCGGTCTCACCGGAACCGGTGCCGTGCTGAATACGGCACAGGTCCGACCAGGACAGAGCGTGGTCATCGTCGGTGCCGGCGGAGTGGGGCTTCACGCTATCAACGGCGCCGTCATTGCCGGAGCCTCTCCGATCATCGTCGTGGATATCGCCGACGTGAAGCTCGAGAAGGCTAAGACGTTCGGCGCCTCACATGTCGTCAACTCGACGCGGGCGGATCCTGTGGCCGCCGTCAAGGAGATCACCGGTACCGGCGCTGATCACGTTTTCGACTTCGTCGGGATCGGTAGCGTGCAAGAGCAGGGTATCGCGATGCTCACCAACGGAGGGGAGCTCTACGTAATCGGTGTGACTCCAGGTCAGTCGATGACCGTCGACGGCTACGATCTACTCCAGGGTCAGAAGAAGATCACCGGCGTCTACATGGGATCCGGAACCTTGCGTCAGGATGTGCCTGCCTATGTCGACATGTATCTGGCAGGAAAGATCCATCTCGATGAGCTGATCTCGAAGGAGATCTCCCTCGACGAAGTCACCGAAGGGTACGAGTCGCTCAAGGATCCCGCGGTGACCCGTGTAGTCATCACAACGTTCTAGGCCGTTCTGGCAGGTCCCAGCGGCATAGGCTCCTCTTATGTCGATATCTGAGCTGTCTCCGATTGCCGCTGTCCGGGTGACACACGGGGCCTCCCGGGACCCCCGGGTGCGCCGCACCAGAGAGAAGATTTTCCGTGCGGTCGAGACGCTCGTCGCACGGCAGTGCGAGGACATCTCTGTCACCGATATCGTGCATGAGGCGCGGGTGTCGAAGACCTCTTTCTACACGCATTTCGCGAGTCTCGACGAGCTGGCCGTTCAAATCGTGGGCGATGCTTACGAGCATCTCGGCCCGGATGCCGAGGTGTCGGTCGAGCGCGATTCGTTCGAGAATGTGCGGATGCGGTACAGGGCGCTCGTGGAGCATTATGTGCAGCTCCGCCCCTTCTACGTCGCCGTCGTCGCGCTGCACCTCTCGCGCGCTGTGCACACCAACGTTGTTCGCGCGATGGCCGCCGATATCGAACCGCTCATCACCGCCCACCCCGGACTGCCAGCCGGCCTGCGGCCAGAACTGGCCGCGAGCTTCATCGCGAGCGCGGTTGTGGGGTTCCTTGACGAATGGATCGAGGACGACTTCGAGGCGACACCGGAAGAACTGCTCGAGCATCTTATGGCGCTGCTTCCGCAGTGGTACACCGGAGTCCGCGACCTCACCGCCTAGGCGGCTATGGCCAGGAGTTTGGCCCAGCCTCGGCGGGGCTATGCTCCGGCCGCGGGCCGTACCCGTGTGGGGGGGCCACCGGCCGAGGCCATGCTCACCGTGTCTCCGCATTCGAGGACCCCCGGCTGCCCCCGTTATCGCCCCTTCCGGAACCCCTCCGCCTGCGCGGCGTACCAGTCGAGCACGGTGGGGTCTTCTGCGGTGCCGCGGTTGAGGGTATCGGGTCCGGCACCTTGGAAGAGTTTCTTGATGGGTACTTCCATGAGTTTGCCGGTGCGGGTTTTGGGGACGGCGGGGGCCTCGATGATCTCGTCGGGCACGTAGCGGGGCGAGACCTGGGTGCGGATGGCCGTGGTGATGGCCTCCTTCATGGCCTGGTCCAGGGCCTGGCCGGGGGTGGGGACCACGAACAGCGGCATGTAGTAGTCGCCGCCGGAGAGTTCGGCGCCGATGACCATGGAGGCGGCCACCCCGTCCACGCGGTCCACGGCCTGGGTGATGTCGGCCGAGCCCATGCGGATGCCGCCGCGGTTGATCGTCGAGTCGGAGCGTCCATGGATGATGAACTGGCCGCCGTCCAGCTCGGTGACCCAGTCCCCGTGCCGCCACACGCCGGGGAAGT
>NZ_JBHLWH010000043.1:0-89204 GCF_042433045.1 Citricoccus parietis
CGAACTCAGCGCCTGAAACCCCCAACGAAGGATCAGGCCGTTACACCACTACTCGGGACTTGACCTCGCCACTGCCGAAACTGCCGGACCCCACACACCGTTTATCGGACAGTCTCGACAATCAGTCAAAGCAAATAATGCTTCTTGAGACAGTTCGGACGAAGTGAATGCCGGCACGCTCGAACATCACAGGAGAATGCTCGGGCGGGGCCGTCGCAAAATTACGGTTTCCGCAATCTGCTGAGTCGTGTCGGAAAAGGATCCGTCTTGGGCACCCCTGGACCTCTCTACGTGTGGAAATAACCCGCTACTCTTCGGGCATGTCCCGATTTGCCAAAGGCGTCATGATCTTCTGGGTGATCTACGCGCTGCTCGCGGTGATCGGCGGGGTGACGGAAGTAATCGATGGCCTTCTTGCCGTCCTATTTCATACCTCGGCTGCCTGCGGAATCTTCGTGCAGATTTCCCTTGCACGCGCGAAGACACGGACGCACGATCGCGGGAAGGGTGACTGACTTCCGCGATCGACGAGAACGGTCTCTCGCACGTTCCCGTCAGCCATCCCCGACCGGACGCGTCTTGTTGAATGGGGGAATGAATATTCGCCCCTGCACTGACGCGGACCTGAGCGTGCTGTGCGCGCTATGGAGGACGCCCGGCGGCGTCCACGAGAGGCACTACGACCGCCAGCGGGCCGGCCAGACCACCTACCTGGTCGCGTGGCAGGATCAGGAGCCACTGGGCTCCGGAGTCCTGCAGTGGGGTGGGTGCATCGGGTCCAACGCCCGGACCGCGTACCCACAGGCGGTGGAACTCAATCACCTGCAGGTCCGTGACCTGTACCGCGGACAAGGAGTGGGCAGCGCACTGATCGCCGTCGCCGAGGCCCTCGCATCGCGGGCCGGCCGGCACCAGATGGCGGTCGGCGTCGCCGAGGACAACCCGGAGGCGGAGCGCCTGTACCGCCGCCTGGGCTACCGCCCCACCGGGGTCGTCGATGTCAGCGAGTACGACTGGATCACCGCCGAGGGAGCGGCCCGTCATGAGACCGAGCGCGACCAGCTGCTGGTCAAGGACCTCAGCCCCACTAGTGAGCAGGGCCGGTGATGCTCGTCATCGAACCCGTTGTCGACCTGCTGACGGGTCACTCGGTGGTCGAGGCCGACGCTGACATCCAGGAACGTGATGACTGGCTGGTCTATCTCGTGGAGGCAAATCCGCAGGGAACTTCTACTGACCCGCGTCGAGCCCTGGCCCCGGTGCAGAGCCAGTCGCCCGGTAGCTGTGCGGGTCTGCCCCGGTGGCGGCCCCGGTCAGATGCTCGGCGTGGGACAGTGCCTCGGCCAGCAACCGGTGCACGTGTGCGTCGGTGGCCTGGTAGTACGCGAAGGTGCCCTCGCGCCGGCTGGAGACCAGCCCGGCCAGACGCAGCTTGGACAGGTGCTGGCTGACCACTGTTGAGGCCGCTCCCACCAGTTCGGCCAGCGCGTTCACACTGCACTCGCCCTGGAACAACGCCCACAGGATCTTCACCCGGGTCGGGTCCGAGAGCATTCGGAAGGTCTCGGCAGCCAGCCGGGCATGCTGGTCATCGGGAGAGGCGTGAACGGGGGTCTCATGCACGACATCAGCCTACCCATCACATTGCTACCTGCGCAGTTGCGCAGATACGCTTCCAGTGTGAAATCGACCCAGCGCTCCACCGCATCCAACACCCCCGAGACCGGACACCACCACTCCGGCCAGACGAACCCTGCCTCGGGGCGCGAGCACCACCATGACCATCACCACGACCATGGGCCCGAGCAGGGCCATGGTCATCAGCATGGTCATGAGCACTCTCATGGGTCCGGGTGGTGGAGGCGGGCCAAGCACGCCCTGGTCCCGCACAGTCACGACCCCACCGAGGCGATTCAGACCGCCGAGCAGGCCAGTGCCATCGGCATCCGCGCCGCCTGGATCAGCCTGGCCGGCATGGGCGCCACCGCCGTGTTGCAGATCGTCATCGTCTGGCTCTCCGGGTCGGTGGCCCTGCTGGCCGACACCCTGCACAACCTGGGTCACCTGGCCACCACGATCCCGCTGATCATCGCCTTCCGCCTGGGCCGCCGGGCCCCGACCCGGCGCTACAGTTACGGGTTCCGCCGGGCCGAGGACCTGGTCGGCCTGCTCATCGGGGCGGTCATCGCCCTCTCGGCCGGGCTGATCATCTGGGAATCGATCCGGGCATTGACCACCCAACGGGACATGACCCACCTGGGCTGGGTGCTGGCCGCCGCCATGGTCGGGGCCGCCGGCAACGAGATCGTGGCCCGGTATCGGATCCGCGCCGGACGGCGCATCGGCTCGGCGGCACTGATCGCCGAGGGCCAGCACGCCCGCACCGACGCGTTGACTTCCCTGGCCGTCGTCCTCGGCGTGCTCGGCGCCTGGTTGGGGCTGCACTGGGTGGACCCGGCCATCGGCCTGGTCATCGCCGCGGTGGTCATCGCTGTGCTCATCGGCTCTATGCGCACGGTGGTGCGTCGGCTCATGGACGGCGTCGACGCCGGCACACTCGACAGACTCGAGAGCACGGCCGCCGCCGTTCCCGGCGTGCTCTCCGTGGGCCAAGCCCGGGCTCGGTGGAGCGGGCACCGCCTCGAGGCGGACCTAGCCATCACCGTCGACAGGGCCCTGACCATCACCACCGGTCATGACATAGCCCAGGCTGTTGAGAACGCCCTGCGCCAACACGTACCCCACCTGCACCAGGCCACCGTGTCCCTCACCCCGACATTCGACGCCTCGGAGTGACCCCTTTGGCCAGCCGACACAGAAAACGTTCCCCTCCTGCGGAACGTTCGACAGCGTCTCGGTTGAGGAACCCCTACCGGACACACCCTCTGCTCACCTGGATAATCAGCAACGAGCCTTGCGGAGCGTGCCGTAGGACCCGCCCGGTGAAATGACCGGTCAGCGGGGCGCTATCTGGCACACGCGAGATCGACCCGACTGCATCGACTCACCTGTCCAGATCGTCAGGACTGGGCGCGGCGGACCACCAGGCGACCGAGCAGGCCCACGGCGAACACCGCGAGCATGATGACCACGGACATCGCCGGCAGGGTGAACGCCAAGATCAGGCAGAGCACGGCGCCGGTGAGATTCAACCAGCGGGGTGAACGCACCACGCGCTCGGTCAGGGTGAAGGCCGCCACGTTGGAGACGGCGTAGTACACCAGCACGCCGAAGGAGGAGAAGCCCACCACGGTCAGCACATCCGCCGTCAGCAGCAGGACGATCACCACCGCGGCGGCCGCCAGCTGTGCCACCCACGGGACCGAGGTGCGGGTGGACACCCGGGCCAGGGGCCGCGGCAGGTCGCCCTCGCGGGCCATGGCCAGCCCCGTGCGGGAGATCCCGGCCACGAGGTTGAGGAGGGAACCGAGGCTGGCGAGGGCCGCTCCGCCCACCGCGAGCCAGAGCCAGTCCGGGCCGAAGAGGAGACCCACGGCGTCCCGGACCGGTGCCTCTGAGGTCGCCAGCCCGTCCGAACCCAGGACGCGCGTCAGGCTCCAGGCCAACAGGACGTAGAGCACCAGCGTGAACGCCAGGGCACCCAGCACCGCGCGGCGGATCGTCCTCCGGGGATCGCGGACCTCCTCACCCATCGTCGCGATCCGGGCGTAGCCGGCGAAGGCGAAGAACAGCAGTCCCGAGGCCTGCAGCACTCCCAGGACCGAAGGCTCCACCGGTGCAGCCGAACCGACCGGGGGAGCGGGGGAGCCGGCGTCGGGCCCGTAGGCCAGACCCGCCACGATGACCAGGGCGAGGATCAGCACCACCGGGACCAGGATGGCCACGGTGGCCTGCACCGTCCGGGTGATGCCGAGCAGGTTCAGGCCGGTCAGGAGCACGACGGCGGCGATCGCCGCCCAGCGTGCCGCCCCATCGGTGCCCGGCACCACATAGAGGCCGACGGTGTAGGCCATGGCGGCGATGGACGCGGACTTCCCGGTGACGAAGCCCCAGCCGGCCAGGAAGCCGGCCCACTCTCCGAGCTGCCGCCGGCCGAAGGTGTAGGCGCCGCCGGACGTCGGGTGCACGGCCGCCAATTGAGCCGTGGAGATGGCATTGAGCCAGGCCGTCACCCCGGCCACCAGGAGTGCGGCCATCAGCAGGCCGCCGGCCTGCGCCGCGGCCAGGCCGAGGGCGGAGAAGACCCCGGCCCCAACCATGGAGCCGACACCGATGACCACGGCCCCGGGCAGCCCCAGGCGTCGTTGCAGACCTGCGTGATCGCCCATGCGCTCCACCTACTAGAATCAACCGGGAAATGTCACGGCAATGCCGGACGTGTATGTCACTACCACGCCAAGAAAACCTCCCGGTGAACCGGGACCGGAAGGACCATCAGTGCTGCGCACCCACCAGCTGGGCGAACTCAACGCCTCGCTCATCGGACAGACCGTCACCGTGACCGGATGGGTGGCACGCCGCCGTGACCACGGTGGGGTGGCCTTCGTGGACCTGCGCGATGCCTCCGGCTTCGCCCAGGTGGTGGTGCGGGACGAGAAGGACTTCGATCCGCTGCGCAACGAGTTCGTCCTGCAGGTCACCGGCACGGTGGAACGCCGCCCCGAGGGTAACGAGAACCCGGCTCTGCCCTCCGGCGAGATCGAGCTCATCGCGGACACCGTGACCGTGCTTAACGCCGCCGCTCCGCTGCCGTTCCAGATCGACGAGCACGTGGAGGTCGGTGAGGAGGCCCGGCTGCGCCACCGCTACCTGGACCTGCGCCGCCCGGAGCCGGCCCGCATCATGCGCCTGCGCTCCGAGGTCAACCGCACCGCCCGCAACCTGCTGCACGAGGAGGGGTTCATCGAGGTCGAGACCCCGACCCTGACCCGCTCCACCCCCGAGGGCGCCCGCGACTTCGTGGTCCCGGCCCGACTCTCGCCCGGCTCCTGGTACGCCCTGCCCCAGTCCCCGCAGCTGTTCAAGCAGCTGTTGCAGGTCGGCGGCATCGAGAAGTACTTCCAGATCGCCCGCTGCTACCGGGACGAGGACTTCCGCGCCGACCGCCAGCCGGAGTTCACGCAGCTGGACATCGAGGCCTCCTTCGTGGAGCAGGACGATGTGATCGCCCTCGGCGAGAAAATTGTGAAATCGGTCTGGTCACTGGTCGGAGTGGATGTGCCGACCCCGATCCGCCGCATGACCTACCGCGAGGTGATGGAGAAGTACGGCTCGGACAAGCCGGACTTGCGCTTCGGCCTCGAGCTGACGGACCTCACCGAGTACTTCGCGGACACCCCGTTCCGCGTGTTCAAAGCACCCTACGTGGGTGCCGTGGTCATGCCCGGCGGCGCCTCCCAGCCGCGCCGCACCCTGGACGCCTGGCAGGAATGGGCCAAGCAGCGCGGGGCTCGCGGCCTGGCCTACGTGCTCATCCAGGAGGACGGATCGCTGACCGGCCCGGTCTCCAAGAACATCTCCGAGGAGGAGAAGGCCGGCCTGGCCGCCGCCACCGGCGCCAACCCGGGGGACTGCATCTTCTTCGCCGCCGGTGAGACCACCCCCTCCCGTGCCATCCTCGGTGCCGCGCGCGTGGAGATCGGCCACCGCGTCGGCCTGATCAAGGACGCCGGCCCGGACGTGCCCGCCGCCGAGGCCGACTGGGCGTTCGTGTGGGTTGTGGACGCCCCCATGTTCGAGCCCGCCTCGGAGGCCGTGGCCTCCGGCGACGTCGCCGTGGGCTCCGGTGCCTGGACCGCGGTGCACCACGCCTTCACCTCGCCGAAGCCCGAGTTCATGGACACCTTTGACACGGATCCGGCCAGCGCCCTGTCCTACGCCTACGACATCGTGGTCAACGGCAACGAGGTGGGCGGCGGCTCCATCCGTATCCACCAGGGCGAGGTCCAGGAGCGGGTGTTCAAGCTCATGGGCCTGGACGAGGAGTCCGCGCAGTCCAAGTTCGGTTTCCTCCTGGAGGGCTTCAAGTACGGCGCCCCGCCGCACGGTGGCATCGCCTTCGGCTGGGACCGCATCGTTGCCCTGCTGGCCGGCACCGAGTCCATCCGGGATGTCATCGCCTTCCCGAAGACCGGCAATGGCTATGACCCCCTGACCGCCGCGCCGGCTCCCATCACGGACCAGCAGCGCAAGGAAGCCGGCGTGGACGCCACACCGGAGCCGAAGGAGGGCGCCCCGGGTCAGGAGGCGAAGGCCGCCCAGGACGCACCTGACACCACGGGGGCCTGACATGGCGCCCGAGGGCGGGCAGGATCAGCGCCGGGACAGTATCCCGCCGACGGCGGTGCGGCTGTTGCCGGTCCTGATCGTCACGTTCGCGCTGAACGTGCTGATCGACCAGTCCACGGAATGGCCGATGCTGCTGCGCTGGGGCATCGCCCTGGCCGGCGGCATCGCGGCACAGTTCGTCGTGGTGCGCCTCTGGGCTTCGCGCCAGCGGTGACCTCTACCCGGTGACGGCCACTGGGTGACCGCGGCGGATCAACCCCGCCGCGGACCCGCCAGGTTCTCCGTGTCCACCCACACCGTGAAGGGGCCCGAGTTGACCAGGGCGACGTCCATCATGGCTCCGAAGACCCCGCGCTCCACGGGCACGCTCAGCGCCTCCAGCGCGGTGATGAACTGCTCATACAGCGGCTCGGCCTGATCGCCCTTCGCGGACTGCGTCCACGAGGGCCGGCGTCCCTTCCGGACGTCCCCGTACAGGGTGAACTGGCTGACCACGAGGGCGGCGGCACCGGCCTCGACGAGGGATTCCTCGCCCTCGAGGATGCGCAGGTGCGCCACCTTCTCAGCCAGCTGCAGGGCCTCCGCCTCGGTGTCCTGGACGGAGACCCCCAGCAGCACCACGAGCCCGGGGGAGTCCAGGCGACCGGTCACCCGGCCCTCAACGGTCACGGACGCGGACGTTGCCCTCTGCAGCACAGCTCTCATGGCTCCATTCTCCCCGTATGCTCCCCGCCCCGGGCGCCCAGCCCGTCCGGGGCGGCGGCTAGGCTGGGCCGGTGAGTGATTTGTTCAGTGTGCTCGGCGGCGGGGACCATGACGGTGACGTGGAAGCGAATACCACGCACGACGACGGCGCCTCCTCGGGCGGTCGGGACCGCCCCAGTGCCCCTCTGGCCGTGCGCATGCGCCCGCGCACCGTCGACGAGGTCGTCGGCCAGCAGCACCTGCTCCACGTCGGTTCGCCGCTGCGCAAGCTGGCGGAGGGCGCGGCCGGCGGCCGGGGCGGCCGCGGTGCCGGGCCGTCGTCGCTCATCCTCTACGGACCGCCCGGCACCGGCAAGACCACCCTGGCGACCGTGATCGCCCGCGGTCCGGGCCGCAAGTTCGTGGAGCTGTCCGCCATCAACGCCGGCGTCAAGGACGTGCGGGCGGTCATGGACCAGGCGCTGAACGACCGGGACCTCTACGGCCGGACCACGGTGCTGTTCCTGGACGAGATCCACCGGTTCAACAAGGCCCAGCAGGACGCCCTGCTGCCCGGGGTGGAGAACCGGTGGGTGGTCCTGGTGGCCGCGACCACCGAGAACCCGTCCTTCTCCGTGGTGGCACCGCTGCTGTCCCGCTCCATCATGCTCACGCTCAAGCCGCTCACGGACGCGGACATCGGCGGCGTGCTGGACCGAGCGGTCGCTGACGAGCGGGGACTCAACGGCACGGTCGTGCTGGAGGACGAGGCCCGTGAGTACCTGGTGCGCATGGCCCAGGGCGATGCCCGCCGGGGGCTGACCACCCTGGAGGCCAGCGCCGGCGTGGCCCTGGACCGGTGGGAGGCCGCCGGCCTCGACGAAGCAGGCGAGCCCGACGAGTCCGAGCACCGGCCCGAACTGCCCTCGATCACCCTCCAGGACGCGGCCCAGGCCATGGACCGGGCGGTGCTGCGCTATGACAAAGCCGGTGACCAGCACTATGACGTCATCAGCGCGTTCATCAAATCGATCCGCGGTTCGGACGTGGACGCATCCCTGCACTACCTGGCACGGATGCTGGAGGCGGGGGAGGACCCGAGGTTCATCTCCCGGCGCCTGATCATCTCAGCCTCCGAGGACATCGGGATGGCTGATCCGACCGCGCTGCAGACCGCCGTCGCGGCGGCCCAGGCCGTGCAGCTCATCGGCATGCCGGAGGGGCGGCTGGTCCTGGCCGAAGCCACGGTGCACCTCGCCACCGCCCCCAAGTCCAACGCCTCCTACGCCGCCATCAACGAGGCCGTGGCGGACGTCCGCGCCGGCCTGTCCGGGGAGGTGCCGCCCCACCTGCGGGACGCCCACTACCCGGGAGCGGCCGGCCTGGGCCACGGCAAGGGGTACATCTACTCCCATGACGCCCCGCATTCGGTGGCCCGGCAGCAGTACCTGCCGGATTCGCTCCGCGGGAAGGACTACTACCGTCCCAAACAGAACGGCGTCGAGCGGAATCTGGGGGACCGGGTGCAGCACCTGCGGTCGATCATTCGGGGCACCCCGCCACGGGCCCCCGAACAGTCCGAATCCAGCGAGTAGGCCCCTAAGCTGGAGGTGTCCGTACCCGCTATGACCGCGGTTCGGCTTCGGGACCACCTTCGGGGGCCCACCGGCCGCGGAGATCGGAGCATCTGCCATGTCCTCTCCCGCGAACAATCCGGCCAGCCGGCTCGTGCCGAACACCGCCCAGGTCGACTACCGGATCCTCAAGTCGGTGGCCGCCTACGAACAGGCCCAGGAACTGGTGGACCGCCTCTCCGATGGCGGCTTCCCCGTGGAGAAGACCAGGATCGTCGGCACGGGCCTCCGGTCGGTCGAGCAGGTCACCGGCCGGATGACCACCGGCAAGGCCGCTGGGCAGGGAGCCCTCGGCGGCCTGTGGTTCGGCCTGATGATCGGCATCCTGTTCCTAATCCTCGCGCCCGGCAACTTCTTCCTGATCCTGCTTCTGGCGCTGGGCTTCGGTGCCGTGTGGGGCGCGATCTTCGGAGCGATCGGCCACGCGGCCACCCGGGGCCGCCGGGACTTCTCGTCCGTCCAGGTCATGGAGGCCGAGTCCTACGATGTGCTCGTGGAGGCCTCCCACATCAACCAGGCCGCCCAGGTGGCCAACGGACAGCCCATGCCGGAACAGGACCCAGAGGTCTAGTCCCGAGCAGTTGCCTCCGGACCGCGGGGCCAACGGACGCGGCGGCCGGGGGAGCGGTGCAGAACTGGTAGACTCTTCTGCTGTCTGGCAAGCGCCGCCAGTTCTCCCTGCCCCTTTCCGGCCTGCGCCGGTGGTGTGGGGAGGCCCCGTCCGGGTCCTGCGGCGCTGTAGCAATGACGGGCAGCGGCATGCCCCTCAGCTCTCCCGAAGGACGCACGGGAGGCCAGGTTCCGGTCCACCCTTGTCACACCGCGGGAGCCCCCGCCTCGTGTCAGGACCGGAGACAAACCAGAATCGTGCCGCCTGACAAGAAAGGTCCCTCGTGGCTTCCAATCTCCGTACCCGCCGCACCGTGCGCCACTCGCGCGCACTCGGCATTGCCCTGACTCCCAAGGCCGAGAAGTACATGGAGCGCCGTCCGTACGGTCCCGGCCAGCATGGCCGTGCCCGTCGCAAGGCCGACTCCGACTACTCGGTGCGCCTGAAGGAAAAGCAGCGTCTGCGCGCCCAGTACAACATCCGCGAGGCGCAGATGCGCCGCTACTTCGAAGAGGCCAAGCGCACCTCGGGCCTGACCGGTGAGAACCTGGTCGAGCTGCTCGAGATGCGCCTGGACGCCCTCGTGCTGCGCTCCGGCTTCGCCCGCACCATCCAGCAGGCCCGCCAGATGGTCGTGCACCGCCACATCATGGTGGACGGCGCCCGCGTGGACCGTCCGTCCTTCCGCGTGAAGGAGGGCCAGTTGATCCACGTGCACGAGCGTTCGGAGAAGATGGTCCCCTTCCAGATCTCCGCCACCGGCGCCCACCAGGACGTCCTGCCGGCCGTCCCGGGCTACCTGGACGTCGAGATCGACAAGCTGCAGGCCAAGCTGTCCCGCCGCCCGAAGCGCTCCGAGGTCCCCGTGACCTGCGAAGAGCAGCTCGTCGTCGAGTACTACGCACGCTGATCCCTTCCGGATCTGCTGCGGCGGAAACTGCCTGAGAACCCGGCGTCCCCTCGAGGGGACGCCGGGTTTCGGCTTTAAGGACGAACAGCGGGACTGGCCCCGACCCCGGGGCACCAGGGCCGGCGTCGGGCGCTGAAGTTCCACGCCGGGGCCGCGGCCCCGGTAGGGTGGACCAGGCACTGAAGCGAAAGGAAATCCCGTGATCAAGCGCGTAATGCTGGTGGGAGTGGGGGCAGCCGTCGGCTGGCTCGGACACACCGTCTTCAGCAAGGGACGTGACGCCGCAGCCCTGCGGGCCGAGGAGACGATCCGCCACACGCTGAACCCGGAGAGCATCGGGCGCAATGCCGGGCAGGCCGCGGCCACCGCCCTGGCCGCCAGCGCCCGTTCCTTCGCCTATCAGCTGCGCGAGGAGGTCCCGGCCTGGAAGACGATGTCATCCTCCCTGGCCGACCCCGCGCCGCAGCAGGAGCGGTCCCGGACCACGGCCGCTGCAGCCGCCCAGGATGTCCCGGACGCCGCGCACACCACCATCACGGGTACCGCCACGGAAGGCCCCGCGGACAGGTCCACACCCCGACCCACCGACCCCCGAAAGCAGTCGTAGAGCAGTCATGAAGTCCCAGGACATCGCCAGCCGCTGGCTGGATTTCTTCGCCAAGAAGGACCACTCCGTCGTTCCCTCGGCATCGTTGGTCTCCCCGGACCCGTCGTTGCTGTTCACGATCGCCGGCATGGTCCCCTTCATCCCGTACTTCCTGGGCCAGGAGACCCCGCCCTACCAGCGCGCCACCACCGTGCAGAAGTGCATCCGCACCGCGGACATCGAAGAGGTCGGCAAGACGGTCCGCCACGGCACCTTCTTCCAGATGTGCGGTAACTTCTCCTTCGGCGACTACTTCAAGGAGAAGGCCATCCCCTACGCCTGGGAGCTGCTGACGACGCCCCAGGACCAGGGCGGCTTCGGGCTGGACCCCGAGCGGCTGTGGGTCACGGTGTACGAGGAGGACGACGAGGCCGAGCGCATCTGGCGCGAGAAGGTCGGCTTCCCGGCCGAACGCATCCAGCGCCTGGGCAAGGAGGACAACTACTGGCACACCGGCCAGCCCGGCCCCGGTGGCCCGGACTCGGAGATCTTCTATGACCGGGGACCGGAGTACGGCCGCGAGGGCGGTCCGTCCGCGGATGAGAACCGCTACATGGAGATCTGGAACCTGGTCTTCATGCAGTACCAGCTCTCCGAGGTCAACTCGCAGACCGACTTCACCGTGACCGGCGAGCTGGACCACAAGAACATCGACACCGGACTGGGCCTCGAACGTCTCGCCATGATCCTGCAGGGCGTCGAGAACATGTACGAGACGGACCAGGTCCGCCCGGTCCTGGACCGCGCCGCCGCACTGGCCGGCAAGGAGTACTCCTCCACCGAGGACGCCACGGATCCGCGCTACACGGACGACGTGCGCCTGCGGATGATCGCCGACCACATCCGCTCCGCGTTGATGCTCATCACCGACGGCGTGGTGCCCGGCAACGAGGGCGGCGGCTACGTGCTGCGCCGCCTGATCCGCCGCGCCGTGCGGGCCATGCGCCTGATGGGCGTGACCGATCCGGTGCTGCCCGAGCTGCTGCCGGTCTCCCGCGACGCCATGAAGGGCACCTACCCGGAGGTCGAGCGGGACTTCGACCGCATCGCCCGGATCGCCTACAACGAGGAGAAGGCCTTCCTGCGGACCATCGCCGCCGGCACGGCCCGGATGGACTCGGCCGTCACGGCCGCGAAGTCCGCTGCGCACGCCAGCGCAGGCGAAGGTGCCACGGCAGGAATCTCCGGTGCCGACGCGTTCGAACTGCATGACACCTACGGGTTCCCCATCGACCTCACCCTCGAGATGGCCGAGGAGGCCGGGGTGGCCGTGGACCAGGCCGGTTTCCGCGAGCTCATGACCGAGCAGCGCAACCGTGCCCGCCAGGACGCCAAGTCCAAGAAGTCCGGTCACGTGGACTCCTCGGCCTACCGCCAGCTGCAGGCCGAGGGGGACACCGTCTTCACCGGCTACACCGAGCACACCACCGAGGCCCGCATCCGCGGCCTGCTGAGCGGCGGCCAGCAGGTCAGCTCGGCCACCGCCGGGCAGGAACTCGAACTGGTGCTGGACGCCACGCCCTTCTACGCCGAGTCCGGAGGCCAGGCCGCTGACACGGGTCTCATCACCGGTGACGGCTTCGTCCTCGAGGTGCTCGACGTCCAGTCCCCGATCCGCGGCCTGAGCGTGCACCAGGTGAAGGTCGTCGAGGGCGAGGTGCCCGCCGGGGCCACCGCCGTCGGTGCCATCGACCTGCAGCGGCGCCTGGACGCCCAGAAGGCCCACACCGGCACGCACCTGGTGCACGCCGCACTCCACCAGATCCTCGGCCCGGAGGCCACGCAGTCCGGCTCCTTCAACAAGGAGGGCTACCTGCGGTTCGACTTCCGCTGGGGCGAGGCCATGAGTGAGATGGCCCGGTCCGAGGTCGAAGAGGTCTCCAACCTGGCCATCCGGGACAACCACCCCGTGCTGACGCGGGAGATGGGCCTGGACGAGGCGCGCGAACTCGGGGCGATGAGCCTGTTCGGCGAGAAGTACGGAGACCGCGTGCGTGTGGTCGAGGTCAACGGCGCCTGGTCCCGCGAACTGTGCGGTGGCACCCACGTGGGCGCCACGGCGGAGATCGGTTCCCTGGCCCTGCTCGGCGAGCAGTCCGTGGGGTCGGGCAACCGCCGCGTCGAGGCCCTCGTGGGGCTGGACGCCTTCCGTCACCTGGCCACCGAGCGCACGCTCGTCAACGAGCTCACCGGCCTCCTCAAGGTACCGGCGGATCAGGTCAAGGACCGGGTTGCCGGCACTCTGGCCCGGCTCAAGGAGGTCGAGAAGGAACTCGCCGTCCTGCGCTCGGCCCAGCTGCAGGCCGAGGCCGGCCGGCTCGTCGAGAACGCCGTGGCGGTATCCGGTCCCGGCGCCACCGTCACGGTCCTGGCGCACGACGCCGGCCCGGTCGGCTCGGGCGACGAGCTGCGGACCCTCGTGTTGGACTTGCGTTCCCGGTTGGAGAACCAGTCCGGCAACGCCGCGGGCACCCCCGTGGTGGTGGCCATGGCGGGCACCGCCAAGGGACGTCCGCTCGTGGTGGTCGGCACCAACCAGGCCGCTCGCGAGTCCGGTCTGAAAGCCGGCGCCCTGGTCAAGACCGCCTGCGGAGTGCTCGGCGGAGGCGGCGGTGGCAAGGACGACGTGGCCCAGGGCGGCGGCCAGGACGCGGCCCGGATCGATGACGCCCTGGTGGCCGTGCGGACGGCGATCGAGTCGACGGTCGGGGCCGCAGGCGCGTGAGCGGTGCACTGCAGCGCGGGGTCCGGCTCGGAGTCGACGTCGGCAAGGCCCGCGTCGGCCTCGCCGCCTCGGACCCGGACGGCATCCTGGCCACCCCGGTGAAGACGCTCCGGCGGGACCTCAAGAAGGGTTTCGACCGGCGGCTGATCGTCCGGGAGGCCCTGGAACGGGCGGCCGTGGTGGTCTACGTCGGGTATCCGGTGAACATGCAGGGCCGGTCCACGGAATCCACCGAGGACGCCCACCGCTATGCCCAGGACCTGGCAGCGGAGCTGCTCGCCGCCGGAAGCCCGGCACGGGTGCACCTCGTGGACGAACGCCTCAGCACCGTCACGGCCCACCGGCAACTGCATGAGGCCGGCCGGGGGAGCCGGACGCACCGCGAGGTCGTGGACCAGGTGGCAGCCGTGCAGATACTCGAGCAGGCCCTGAATATGCAACAATCACTCCAGCGGGACGCCGGGCGCCCCGTGCTAGTTCCTGCGCCAGAAGGACCAGAGGGAGAGGACGGGACACGTGGCCGACCTGACTCCTGACGATCCGACTCCTGACGATCCCCGGAACCCGCAGTCCCCGCTGACCCGGCGCGAACTACGCCGCCGCGAAGAGGCACGCCGGTCAGAGCACGAGGCCGGCCTGGACGAGGACCGCCGCGAGTATCCGCAGGCCGAGTCCGCCGGGGGTCCTGCTGAGCGCCTCACCACGGACGGCACGCCCGTCATCGTCCGCCCGGCCGGACGCAAGGGGTACCAGACCGTCACCATCAACCGGGACCGCTCCCTGGACGCCGAACACCAGGTGAAGAAAGTGGCGCGCCGGAAGCGGCGCCGCCGCCGCAACATCGCCCTGACCTCGGCCTTCGCCGTGTTCGTGCTGCTGGTGGCGGGCCTGTCCTTCGCGCTGAAGGCCATCCTGCCGGATCCAGTGGCCGAGGACTACCCGGGCCCCGGCGGTGCGGAGGTGGTGTTCTCCGTCAATGAGGGTGAGGGCGCCATCGCCATCGGAAACCGCCTCGTGGACGAGGACATCGTGGCCAGCAGTGCCGCCTTCATCGAGGCCGTCAACCAGTCGCGGTCGGAAAACTCCATCCAGCCGGGGGAGTATCCGCTGAGGAAGCAGATGAAGGCCGCGGACGCCGCGGCCATCCTCCAGCGCGACGGTGAGGGCCAGGTCCACTACGTCGCGGTGAACCGTGGCATGCGCCTGGGTGAGGCCTTGAGTGCCGTCAGTGAGTCCACGGGCATCTCCGTCCAGGACCTGGAGGCGGCTGCGGCGGACCCCACTGACTTCGGGCTTCCCGCCGAGGCTCCCAGCCTGGAGGGTTACCTGGCTCCGGGGGAGTACCGCTTCCCGGTGGACGCCGAGCCGGCCGAGATCTTCGCCATGATGATCGAGCCGACCATGGCCGAGCTCGAGGAGCAGGGGATCACGGACGAGTCCGAGCAGTTCCGTACCGTCACGATCGCCTCCATCCTGGAGGCCGAGGCGTTGACGGACGACTACCCGATCGTCGCCGGCATCATCGAGAACCGCCTGAATCCGTCCAACGAGGAAACCGGCGGCTACCTGCAGATCGATGCCACGGTGATCTACGGGCTCGGCCAGCGCCAGCTGCAGTTCTCGGAGGAGGACAAGCAGGACGCCTCGAACGAGTACAACACCTATGCCCACCGCGGCCTGCCGCCCGGACCCATCGGCGCCCCGTCCACCCAGGCACTCGATGCGGCGGCGCACCCGGAAGACAACGACTACTACTACTGGGTGACCACCAACATCGAGACCGGCGAGACGAAGTTCGCAGAGGACTATGCCCAACACCGCATCTACCAGCAGGAGTACCGCGACTACTGCGCCGACAACGCGGAGATCTGTGGTTAGGCCGTCCGCCGGAGTCCTCGGCCATCCCATCTCGCACTCGAAGTCACCGGCTCTGCACCGGGCCGCCTACCGCGCCCTGGGCCTGGACGTCGCCTACGACGCCCACGACGTGACACCGGAGGTGCTGCCCGCCTTCATGTCCGGCCTGGACCGGAGTCCGGAGACGGGCTTCGACTGGCTCGGGTTCTCGGTCACCATGCCGCTGAAGTCCGCGATGATGCCGCTGGTGGACCGTTACTCGCCGCGGGCCGAGCGGCTCGGGTTCCTCAACACCGTCGTCTGGGACGGAGACGGGATCTCCACGGCCTACAACACGGACGTGGAGGGCATCGTCGAGTCGCTCGTGTTCGCGGGCTACCAGCGTGAGGTGACCGGCGGGCGGATGGGCATCCTCGGCGGGGGCGGGACCGCCGCGGCGGCCATCGCCGCCGCGGAGAAGCTGGGGCTGGCCGGCGTCGACCTTTTCGTCCGTACTCCGGCCAAGGCCGCCGAGCACGCCGACCTCGCGCGCGGCTTCGGCCTGGCCCCCCGCGTCCGCCTCCTGGAGGACTTCCCGACGGCGGCCGGCGGCTTCCGCGCCGTGGTCGCCACGCTGCCCCCGCGCGCCGCGGACCCGACCGCCGGGTCCCTGGCAGGCGCGTTGTCCGGAGCGCAGAATGGGGAAACAGTGGGGAGTTCAGAACCCGCACCGTTGCCCCCCCTGCTGGACGCCGCCTACGACCCGTGGCCGTCCGCGCTGGCGATGGCCTGGCAGCAACAGGGAGGCCAGGTGGTCAGCGGCCTGGAGATGCTGCTGTATCAGGCCGTCGAGCAGGTCCGCCTGTTCACGGAGCGCGTCCGCCCGGCCGGGACGGAACCCGACTGGCCCGCCGTCATCGCCGCGATGGCCGCCGCCATCGACCTTCCGGAGCGCTGAACCCGGTCATACGGTCCGGAACCCCGTGTGGACCATGAGAGAATCGAATCCATGGTGCGCTGGTTGACAGCGGGCGAATCACATGGGCCCGCACTCGTTGGAATCATTGAAGGGATGCCCGCGGGCATCCCCCTGACCACCTCTATGGTGCAGGACGCCCTGGCGCGCCGGCGTCTGGGCTACGGCCGTGGTGCCCGCATGAAGTTCGAGCAGGACCAGGTCACCCTCGTCGGTGGGGTCCGCCACGGTTCCACCCTGGGCTCCCCGGTCGCCATCGAGATCGCCAACACCGAATGGCCGAAGTGGGAGAAGGTCATGTCGGCCGATCCCGTGGACGCGGATGAACTCGACGGCTTGGCCCGCAACGCCGCCCTCACCCGTCCCCGTCCCGGTCACGCCGACCTGGCCGGCATGCAGAAGTACGGCTTCGATGAGGCCCGCCCCCTGCTGGAGCGCGCCTCCGCCCGCGAGACCGCGGCGCGCGTGGCCCTGGGCGCCGTGGCCTCCTCCTTCCTGGCGGAACTGGGCATCCGCACCGTCTCCCACACCACAGCTGTCGGCACGGTGTCCGTGCCGGAGGGCGCTGAGCTGCCCGCACCGGATGACGTGACCGCGCTGGACGCGGATCCGCTGCGGTGCTTCGAGAAGTCCACCTCAGACGCCATGGTCGCCGAGGTCGATGCCGCCCACAAGGAGGGCGAGACCCTCGGCGGTGTCGTCGAGGTCCTGGCCTACGGCGTGCCGGTCGGGCTGGGTAGCCATGTCCACTGGGACCGCCGCCTGGACTCGCTGCTCTCCGGTGCCCTCATGGGCATCCAGGCCATCAAGGGCGTCGAGGTCGGCGACGGCTTCACCACGGCCGCCCGCCGCGGCACCGCCGCCCACGACGAGATCGTCCGCGGCCCCGACGGGTATCCGATCCGCACGTCCAACCGGGCCGGCGGCATCGAGGGCGGCATGAGCACCGGGGGAGTGGTCCGCGTGCGTGCGGGCATGAAGCCGATTGCCACCGTCCCCAAGGCCCTGCGCACCGTGGACACGGCCACCGGCCAGGACACGAAGGCCCACCACCAGCGCTCGGACGTGTGCGCTGTGCCGGCGGCCGGCGTCGTGGCCGAGGCCATGGTCAGCCTCGTCCTCGCCCAGGCCGTCCTGCAGAAGTTCGGGGGAGACTCCGTGGCGGAGACGAAGCGGAACCTGGACTCCTTCGTGGCCTCGCTCGAACCGCTGCCGGCCTCGGATGAGGACGCGGCGGCCGAGCTGGCCGAGGCGCCCATGGGTGACCCGCTGCAGTGAGTTCTGCAACCGGCGGCGGCCCTGGTTGGTCACCGGACCGGCGGATCGTGCTCGTGGGGCCCATGGGGTCCGGCAAGTCGACCGTCGGACTCGTCCTGGGCCGCAGGCTCGGCCTGCAGCGCCTGGACGCCGATGACCTCTTCGTGACCCAGCACGGTGTCATCTCGGACTACTTCTCCCGCAACGGTGAACCGGCCTTCCGCCAGGCCGAGGAGGAGGTCATCGGCGAGGTCCTCTCCCGCGCCGAACCCTGCGTGCTGTCCCTGGGCGGGGGGGCGGTGCTCAGCGCCCAGACCCGCGACCGGCTGCGGCACGGATCCCATGTCGTCTACCTCACGGTGGCGGAGGACGCGGCTCTGGCACGGCTCAACGGCGGCCTCGGCCGGCCCGTCCTCGCAGGGGATCCCGGCCGCACCTGGCGCCGCATCCTCGCCGAACGCCACGCCTTGTACCGTGAGGTATCACAGTGGACGGTGGACACCACCGGCCGCTCGACCGAAGACCTGGCCACCCACATCATCCGCCTCGTCCGTCAGGCCGAGACCACCACCCCGACCACAGGAGCTGTCCATCCATGACTGAGCCGAACACCCCGTCCACCGAACCCGTCCCGGACGATGCCACCGTCATCCCCGTGGCCGGCGGATCGGGGTCAGCGGGCACCGGCGGCTACGACGTCGTGGTGGGCAAGGGCCTGCTGGGACGCCTGCCGGACATGCTCGGGCCCACAGTCCGCCGCGTCCTGGTCATCCACCCCCGGGCGTTGCGCGCCACCGGTGACGTGGTCAAGGCCGACCTGGAGACAGCCGGCTTCCAGGCCCTCACCGCGGAGATCCCGGATGCCGAGGAGGGCAAGCACATCCAGGTGGCCGCGTTCTGCTGGCAGGTCCTGGGCCAGAACGACTTCACCCGCTCGGACGCCGTGGTGTCCGTGGGCGGCGGCTCCGTCTCCGATGTCGCCGGATTCGTGGCTGCCACCTGGCTCCGCGGGGTCCGCGTGGTGCACTTCCCCACCACCCTCCTGGGCATGGTGGACGCCGCCGTGGGCGGCAAGGCCGGCATCAACACCGCCGAGGGCAAGAACCTGGTGGGTGCGTTCCACCCGCCTGCCGGAGTGCTCGCGGACCTGGACACGCTGCTGACCCTGCCCCCGAACGAACTGGTGTCCGGACTCGCGGAGGTCGTCAAGTGCGGCTTCATCGCGGACCCGGAGATCCTCACCATCATCGAGTCCTCCCCGGAACAGGCCCAGAACCCGCACTCGGCCCAGCTGCGCGAACTGATCGAGCGCTCGATCGCCGTCAAGGCGCAGGTGGTGTCCAGTGACCTGCGGGAGGCCGGCGCACGCGAGATGCTGAACTACGGCCACACCCTGGCGCACGCCATCGAACTGGCCGAGCGCTACCAGTGGCGTCACGGCGCCGCCGTGTCCGTCGGCCTGGTGTTCGCGGCCGAACTGGCGCGTTCCGTCGGGCGCCTCGACGATGCCACCGCCGATCGTCACCGCACGATCCTCGAGTCGCTCGGACTGCCGACGTCGTACTCCTCCGGCCGCTGGGAGACGCTGCTGGACGGCATCCGCCGGGACAAGAAGAACCGCGGCGACCAACTGCGGTTCGTACTCCTGGACGGCCTGGGCAAGCCGACCACCTATGACGTCCCGGACGCCTCGCTGCTGTTCGCGACCTACCAGGAGATAGCCGAGTGACCGCTGGGTGATCGCTGGATGAATCTTGCTTTGACCCGGGGCACCGGCCCCATCACCTAGAATGGTCGACTGGACTTCCAGCGAGACCCGCCGACGCCATCGACTGGCCCCTTACCGACAGACGGAGATTGACAGTGGCAACCAGCAACGACATCAAGAACGGCACCGTGCTGAAAATGGACGGCCACCTGTGGAACGTCATCGAGTTCCAGCACGTGAAGCCGGGCAAGGGCGGGGCGTTCGTCCGCACCAAGATCCGGAACATCACCACCGGCAAGCTGGTGGACAAGACCTTCAACGCCGGTGCCAAGATCGAGACCGCCACCGTGGACCGCTCGGACTACGAGTACCTGTACCAGGACGGCGAGGACTACATCTTCATGGACACGGACACCTACGACCAGATCCCGGTGAACCCGGCTGTCGTGGGCAACGCCGCCAACTTCATGCTGGAGAACCAGAAGGTCACCATCGCCATGAACGAGGGCACCCCGTTGTACCTCGACATGCCGCCGTCGGTGGTCCTGGAGATCACCTACACCGAGCCGGGCCTGCAGGGCGACCGGTCCTCCGCCGGCACCAAGCCCGCGACCCTCGAGACCGGCTACGAGATCCAGGTCCCGCTGTTCGTGGACCAGGGCACCAAGGTCAAGGTGGACACCCGCTCGGGTGACTACCTCGGCCGCGTGAACGACTGACGGGACCACTGACGAACTGTGAGCGCACGAGGCAAAGCCCGGAGGCGCGCGCTGGAGGTCCTCTTCGAGGCCGAACAGCGCGGGACCACTCCGGATGAGGGCATCACCTCCCGCAGGGCGTCCACGGCACAGGTGATCAACCCGTACACCGTGGAGATCGTCCAGGGCGTGGTGGCCGAACAGGAGCGGATCGACGAGATCCTGTCCTCCTACGCCCAGGGCTGGACCCTGGACCGCATGCCGGCAGTGGACCGCGCCATCCTGCGGATCGGTGCATGGGAACTGCTGTTCAACGACGACGTGCCGGACCGTGTGGCGGTGGCCGAGGCGGTCACGATGGCCAAGGAACTGTCCACGGACGATTCCCCGGACTACGTCAACGGCCTGCTCGGCCGGATCCAGCAACTCAAGCCGACGCTGCTGGACTGACCGGGCCGCTGGGCCTGATCGCGCCGAAGAGCTCCTGCCGCTGCCGGACCGTGTCCTGTAGCAGCCGGAGCTCTTCGGCGCTGTTGGCCTGCACATCGTGGCCCCGTTCGATCCGGTGCCGCAGGGCGGCCAGGCGCAAGGCGGTCCGCTCGAAGGCACGGTGCTGGCTCCGGACCCCGAGTCCGGCGGCCCACCGGCGGCCCTGCCGCCGTCCCGGGGCTGTGCCGAAGAGGGCGATCTCATCCGGCCACAGCCACCCCGCCGCTCCGTACCGACCCAGCATGCGCTGGGTCAGCCGTCGCTCGGCCCGCAACAACAGCACGACGGCGGCGACCGCCGCGATGAACAGCGGGACCTGCAGCAGCAGGTAGAACGTGAAGAAGTCGTCGAAGATCAAGGCGAGTCCGCCGTTCCACAGGAAGTGCCCGACCATGGCCGGGACCAGCCCCAGCAGGAACCAACCGATCCAGCCGACCCGGCCGAGCCGGCCGCTGGTGAACCGCCGATGCGCGGCCACCCCCAGGAAGAACCCGATCCACACGGTGAACAGCACGTGGGCGAAGGGCGAGAACAGTCCCCGCAGCACGAAGGTGAACGCCAGCTCGGTGCCCCATCCGGCCTCGGTGTAGGCCGTGCCGAAATACAGGATGTTCTCCGTGAACGCGAAACCGGCCGCCACCATGCCGGCGTAGACCACCCCGTCCACGGGACCGTCGAAGTGCCGGCGGGCCGCCAGGAAGATCACCACGAGGCCGGCGCCCTTCATGGTCTCCTCGATCACCGGGGCCTGCACCACCGCCCCGAAGGTGGCTGAGTCCAGCGAGGACAGCCCGCTGAAGGTCTCCATGAACACCTCGCCCAACGAGAGGGTGCCGAACACGGAGACCCCCGCGCCCCACAGGAAGGCGAAGACCAGCCAGCCGCGGGGCTCGGGATCCCACCGGTCGACCCACAGGAGGGCGGCCACCACGATACCGAGGGGGACCAGCGCCAGCAGCCCGACCACGAAGAGCGTCTCGGTGCCCAGGACGCCGACCAGGAACAGGACCACCAGGGCGCCGACGGCCGCGGCTGTCACGAGCAGGGCGATGCCCCAGGCGTTGGAGCGGCGGTTGCGCCGCGCGATCTGGTGCGCCGGGGGATAGGCCGCCGGAGACTGCCCGGTGGTCCCAGGATGGTCCCCAGGGTCGCCCGCAGGGGGCACCGGTCCGTGCCCGTGCGACCCGGACGGTGGGTGTGGTGCGGGAAGGTTCACCGGCTGCGTCATGGAACCATCCTGACACTAGGTCACCCCGCCGCGGTGATAGTGTTGACGCCGGACCAAACACACCCCACCCAGGGTTGCGTTTCCTTTAAGTTCCGTCCTGTGAGGCGGGGAAGGAGGCATGTGTGCAGGCTGAGAGCCGCGCTGTGCGCACCGTCCGGAATGTCCTTTCCGCGGCGGATATCGACCGGGCGCTGACCCGGATCGCCCACGAGATCCTCGAATCGAACCGTGGCCCGGACGGCCTGGTCATCCTGGGCATCCCCCGCCGCGGTGTCCCCCTGGCGGAGCGTCTGGCCCGCAAGCTCGCCCGGATCGAACCGGGCTTCGACGCCGCCACCTCGACCGGTGAACTGGACGTCACCCTCTACCGGGACGACCTGCGGCGCTCCACCTCCCGCACCCCCGCGCCGACCCGCCTGCCGGACGCCGGAATCGACGGAGCCACCGTGGTGCTCGTGGACGATGTGCTCTATTCCGGGCGGACCATCCGTGCCGCCCTGGACGCCCTCAACGACTTCGGCCGCCCGGCCGCCGTCCGCCTCGCCGTGCTCGTGGACCGTGGCCACCGTGAGCTGCCGATCCGGGCCGACTTCGTGGGCAAGAACCTGCCCACCTCCACCGCCGAGCGCGTCCAGGTCCGCCTCGTGGAGATCGACGGGCCGGATGGCACCGCCGAGGTCGCCGAGGACGCCGTCTCGATCACCGACCACGCGGAGGCCAGCGCCCGGGGTGAGGCCCGTTGAAGCACCTGCTGTCCACCCAGGACCTCTCCCACACCGACGCGCTGCGCATCCTCGACACCGCCGAGGAGATGGCCACGGTCTCCGGCCGCGAGGTCAAGAAGCTTCCCGCCCTGCGCGGCCGCACCGTCGTCAACCTCTTCCTCGAGGACTCCACCCGGACCCGGATCTCCTTCGAGGCCGCGGCCAAGCGCCTGAGCGCGGACGTCATCAACTTCTCCGGCAAGGGCACCTCCGTCTCCAAGGGCGAGTCCCTGAAGGACACCGTCCAGACCCTCGAAGCGATCGGTGCCGACGCGATCGTGATGCGCCACTGGGCCTCCGGAGCGGCAGCCCAGCTCGCCGACTCCGGTTGGATCCGGTCCTCCGTGGTCAACGCCGGGGACGGCACGCACGAGCACCCCACGCAGGCGTTGCTGGACGCCTTCACCCTGCGCCGCCATCTGGCGCTGCGCCACGGCACCGCGCCGCACGGCACGGACCTGGCCGGGATGAAGGTCGTCATCGTCGGGGACATCCTGCACTCCCGGGTGGCCCGCTCCAACCTGTGGCTGCTGACCACCCTCGGGGCGGAGGTCACCCTGGCCGCGCCGCCGACCCTGGTCCCGGTGGGCGTGGGGGCTTGGCCCTGCACCGTGACGTATTCGCTCGACGAGGCACTGGCAGGCGCGCCGGATGCCGTGATGATGCTGCGCGTCCAGTCCGAGCGCATGCATGACGCGTTCTTCCCCTCCGCCGCCGAGTACACCCGGTCCTGGGGACTGACGGATGAGCGGCTCGGGATGCTGGAGGCCAACGGCGTGGAGGACGCGGTCATCATGCACCCCGGCCCCATGAACCGTGGCCTGGAGATCTCCGCGGCCGCCGCGGACTCGGCGCGGAACACGGCCCTGGAACAGGTCGCCAACGGCGTCTCGGTCCGGATGGCGGTGCTGTACCTGCTCCTGTCGGCTTCTGACAGCCCTGAAACGTCCACCCGGACCGCACCGTCCGCACCGTCCGACCGGAAGGCCACCGCATGAGCGCCACGTATGACCACCGCAACCGGTACCTCATCTCCGGCGGCACCCTGCCGGACGGCACCACCGCGGATGTCCTCATCGAGGACGGCCTGCTGGCCGCCGTCGGGAAGGACGCCCGGACGCGCGGCGGCGCGACGCCCTCGGCTCAGGCGGCCGAGGTGATCGACGCCACCGGCCGCATCGTCCTCCCGGGGCTCGTGGACCTGCACACCCATCTGCGCCAGCCCGGCCGTGAGGACTCGGAGACCGTGGAGACGGGCACCCGTGCCGCGGCCCTCGGCGGCTTCACCTCGGTGCATGCCATGGCGAACTCCACACCGGTCGCAGACTCGGCGGGCGTCGTCGAGCAGGTCTGGCAGCTGGGCCGTGAGGCCGGCTGGTGCGACGTCCACCCCGTCGGCGCCGTCACCGTGGGCCTGGGCGGCGAACGCCTTGCGGAGCTCGGTGCCATGGCGCAGTCACGGGCGGAGGTCCGGGTGTTCTCCGATGACGGCATGTGCGTCTGGGACCCGGTGCTGATGCGCCGGGCGCTGGAGTACGTCAAGGCCTTCGATGGCGTGATCGCCCAGCACGCCCAGGAGCCGAAGCTCACCGACGGCGCTCAGATGAACGAGGGCGCCCTGTCCTCGGTCCTGGGCCTGGCCGGCTGGCCCGCCGTGGCGGAGGAGGCCATCATCGCCCGGGACGTGCTGCTGGCCCAGCACGTGGGCTCCCGGCTGCACGTCTGTCACGTCTCCACCGCCGGTTCCGTGGAGATCATCCGCTGGGCCAAGGAGCGCGGGGTCGAGGTCACCGCCGAGGCGACCCCGCACCACCTGCTGCTGACCGAGGAGCTCGTCCGCAGCTACAACCCGGTCTACAAGGTCAACCCGCCGCTGCGCCGCGAGCAGGATGTCATGGCGTTGCGCGAGGGACTGGCGGACGGCACGATCGACACGATCGGCACCGACCACGCACCGCACACCGCGGAGACCAAGGAATGCGAGTGGACGGTCGCGGCCATGGGCATGACCGGCCTGGAGACCGCGCTGCCGGTGCTCCAGCAGGCACTCGTGGACACCGGGCTGATGGACTGGGCGGGCATCTCCCGGATCCTCAGCTCGACGCCGGCCCGCATCGCCCGCCTGGCGGACCAGGGCCGGATCTCCCCGGAGGGTGTCTTCGAGATCGGTGCCCCCGCCAACCTCACCGTCTACGACCCCACGGTCACCCGGACCGTGGACCCGGAGTCACACGCCACCAAGTCCCGCAACAGCCCCTTCCGGGGGATGGAGCTGCCCGGCCAGGTCACCGACGTCTTCAATCACGGTCACCCGGTCGTCCGGGACCGCGCCCCGGCCACGCCCCGGACGCAGCACCAGCAGAACCAGCACCAGCAGCAGACAGGAAGCACCCAGCAGTGAACGATGATTTCAGCGCCGAGTACACCCTTATCGGAATCCTCACCGTCATCGGACTGGCCGTGGTTCTTCTGCTCATGTGGTGGGGATGGCGCAACCGCAAGCGACGCCAGCAGGACATCGCGGCCCCGGCGCCCGTGCCGGCCAAGGTCCTGGAGTCCGAGCCCCTCGCCGGAGCCGAAGGCATGTACGTCACCACGGTGCGCGGCCGGGACTACCTGGACCGGATCGCCGTCCATGACCTGGGCCTTCGTACCAACGCCCGCCTGGAGGTGCACCGCGCCGGCGTGGCACTGCTGCGGGAGGGCGGGTCCAACCTGTTCATCCCGCAGTCCGACCTCCGCGAGGTCCGCCTCGACTCCGGCATGAGTGGCAAGTTCGTGGAGAAGGGCGGCCTGCTGGTGATCTCATGGACACTGGGCGATCGCGAGGTCTCCACCGGGTTCCGGACCCGCGCCGCCGACGACCGTGATCCGCTGCTGACCGCCATCCAGGCCCTGATCGAGGGAGAGCCCCCGGCCACCCCGACGACCAGCGCAGTGGCCGCGCCGGATGCCTAGACGACCGATGCAGCAGACGCCGCACACCAGACCGAACGACTACCCCACACACCCGCAGACACACCCGCAGATGGAGAACAACTCGTGAGCCTCTTGAACCGCGAGCCGGCCGTACTGGTCCTGGCCGATGGAACCGTCCATCACGGCCAGGCCTACGGCCAGACCGGCACCACCCTGGGCGAGGCCGTCTTCACCACCGGCATGACCGGCTACCAGGAGACGCTGACCGATCCGTCCTACGCCCGCCAGATCATCGTGCAGACGTTCCCGCACATCGGCAACACCGGCGTCAACACCGAGGACGCCGAGTCCCGGGCCATTTTCGCCGCCGGCTACGTGGTCCGCGAGGCCGCCCGCGTCCCGTCGAACTGGCGCTCCCAGCGGAGCCTGGACGACGAGCTGGACGCCCAGGGCGTCGTCGGGATCCAGGGCGTGGACACCCGTGCGGTGACCCGGCACCTGCGCTCCGCCGGTTCCATGAAGGCCGGGATCTTCTCCGGCGGGGCCGCCCGGCGTCCGCTCGCCGACCTCGTCGCAGAGGTCCAGGCCCAGCCGTCCATGGCCGGTGCCCGCCTGGCGGATGAGGTGAGCACGGAGTCCGCCTACGTCGTCGAGCCCGCCGAGCACGGCTGGGAGGGCGAGCCGCTGCACACCGTGGTGGCCCTCGACCTCGGCCTGAAGGCCGCCACGCCACGGCACCTGGCCGCCCGCGGGATCCGGCTCCACGTCCTGCCCGCCACCTCCTCCTTCGAGGACATCACCGCCCTGGACCCGGACGGCGTGTTCCTCTCCAACGGCCCCGGCGACCCCGCCACCGCCGACGACCAGGTGGCCCTGCTCCGGCAGGTCCTCGACGCCGGGCTGCCGTTCTTCGGCATCTGCTTCGGCAACCAGGTCTTCGGCCGGGCCCTGGGCTTCGGCACCTACAAGCTGCCCTTCGGCCACCGCGGCCCGAACCAGCCCGTCATGGACAAGACCACCGGGCGCGTGGAGATCACCTCCCAGAACCACGGCTTCGCCGTGGACGCCCCGCTGGGCGAGCCCGTCATGGCACCCGAGGCCGCCTACGGCCGCGTCGAGGTCTCGCACTGGTCCCTGAACGACCAGGTGGTCGAGGGCCTGCGCCTGCTGGACCGCCCCGCCTTCTCCGTCCAGTTCCACCCCGAATCGGCCGCCGGCCCGCACGATTCGGCTCCCTTGTTCGACCGGTTCATCGCGATGATGACCGAGCAGTCCTCTACCTCCGAAGGAGCCTGAGCCCCGATGCCCAAGCGCACCGATCTGAAGTCCGTCCTGGTCATCGGCTCCGGCCCGATCGTCATCGGCCAGGCCGCCGAGTTCGACTACTCCGGCACCCAGGCGATCCGGGTCCTCAAGAACGAGGGCCTGCGCGTGGTGCTGGTCAACTCGAACCCGGCCACCATCATGACCGACCCCGAGCTGGCCGATGCCACCTACGTGGAGCCGATCACCCCCGAGGTCGTCGAGAAGATCATCGCCGTAGAACGCCCGGACGCCGTCCTGCCGACCCTCGGCGGCCAGACCGCCCTGAACACCGCGATCGCCCTGGACAAGAACGGGGTGCTCGAGAAGTACGGCGTCGAGTTGATCGGCGCCAACATCGAGGCCATCGAGCTCGGTGAGAACCGTGAGCTGTTCAAGGGCGTCGTGGAGCGCTGCGGCGCCGAATCCGCGAAGTCCGAGATCGTCCACTCCATGGACGAGGCCTTCGCCGCCGCGGAGAAGCTGGGCTACCCCATGGTGGTGCGCCCCTCCTTCACGATGGGCGGCCTGGGCTCCGGCCTGGCCTACAACGAGGAGGACCTGCGGCGGATCGCCGGCGCCGGCATCCAGTACAGCCCCACCTCCGAGGTCCTGCTCGAGGAGTCCATCCTCGGCTGGAAGGAGTACGAGCTGGAGATGATGCGGGACCGCAACGACAACGTCGTGGTGGTCTGCTCCATCGAGAACTTCGACCCGGTCGGCGTCCACACCGGCGATTCCATCACCGTGGCGCCTGCCATGACCCTGACCGACCGCGAGTACCAGGCGATGCGGGACATCTCGATCGCCGTGATCCGCGAGGTCGGTGTGGACACCGGCGGCTGCAACATCCAGTTCGCCGTGGACCCGGCCACCGGGCGCATCATCGTGATCGAGATGAACCCCCGCGTCTCCCGGTCCTCCGCCCTGGCCTCCAAGGCGACCGGGTTCGCCATCGCCAAGATCGCCACCAAGCTCGCGCTCGGCTACACCCTGGACGAGATCCCGAACGACATCACGCGGAAGACCCCGGCCTCCTTCGAGCCGGTGCTGGACTACGTGGTCGTCAAGGTGCCGCGCTTCGCCTTCGAGAAGTTCCCGGCGGCAGACCCCACCCTGACCACCACTATGAAATCCGTGGGCGAGGCCATGGCGATCGGCCGCAACTTCTCCGAGGCCCTGCAGAAGGCCCTGCGGTCCCTGGAGCAGAAGGGCGCCGAACTCTCCTTCGACATCCCGGACGCGGACGAGGTCGCCACCCTGATCGAGCAGTCCAGAATCCCGACGACGGACCGCCTCGCCCAGGTCCAGCGTGCCCTGCTGGGCGGCGCGAGCCTCGAACAGCTCTTCGAGGCCACCCAGATCGACCCCTGGTTCCTCGACCAGCTGGTGCTGATCAACGAGGTCGCCACGGACGTGGCCGCAGCCCCTGAGCTGGACGCCACCGTCCTGCAGCACGCCAAGCGCCACGGCTTCTCGGACACCCAGATCGGCCAGCTGCGTCACCTGGACCCGGCCGTGGTGCGCGGCGTCCGGCACGCCTTGGGCATCCGCCCCGTGTACAAGACCGTGGACACCTGTGCCGCCGAGTTCGAGGCCTACACCCCGTACCGGTACTCCAGTTATGACCTGGAGGACGAGGTCACGGACCATGCCAAGCCGTCCGTGATCATCCTCGGCTCCGGCCCGAACCGGATCGGCCAGGGCATCGAGTTCGACTACTCCTGCGTGCACGCCACCATGGCCCTGCGCGAGGCCGGTCACGAGACCGTGATGGTCAACTGCAACCCCGAGACCGTCTCCACGGACTATGACATCTCCGACCGTCTGTACTTCGAGCCGCTCACCCTGGAGGACGTGCTCGAGGTCATCGCGGCCGAGGAACGCAGCGGCGGCGTCCTGGGCGTGTTCGTCCAGCTCGGCGGCCAGACCCCGCTGAAGCTGGCCCAGGAGTTGGCGGACGCCGGCGTGCCGATCCTCGGCACCTCGCCGGCAGCGATCGATCTCGCCGAGCACCGTGGCGAGTTCGCCCGCGTCCTCGACGAGGCCGGGCTGGTGTCCCCGAAGAACGGCACCGCCGTCTCCTTCGCCGATGCCAAACGCGTGGCCGACGAGATCGGCTATCCCGTCCTGGTCCGTCCGTCCTACGTGCTCGGCGGCCGCGGCATGGAGATCGTGTATGACGAGGCATCCCTGCTGCGGTACATCACCAACGCCACGGAGATCACCGCGGACCACCCCGTGCTGGTGGACCGGTTCCTCGAGGACGCGATCGAGATCGACGTGGACGCCCTCTTCGACGGCACCGACCTGTACATCGGCGGCATCATGGAGCACATCGAGGAGGCCGGCATCCACTCCGGCGACTCCGCCTGCGTGCTCCCGCCGATCAACCTCGGCCCGGACACCCTGGCCCGCGTGCGCGAGGCCACCCGCGGCATCGCGGCCGGCGTGGGCGTGCGCGGACTGATCAACATCCAGTTCGCCCTGGCCTCGGACATCCTCTATGTCATCGAGGCCAACCCGCGCGCCTCGCGGACCGTGCCGTTCGTCTCCAAGGCCACCGGGGTCCAGCTGGCCAAGGCCGCCGCGCTGATCGGCACCGGCCGGTCCATCGCGGACCTCAAGGCCGAGGGCAGGCTACCCTCCGGTCATGACGGCTCGTCCCTGCCCCTCGACGCCCCCGTGGCCGTCAAGGAGGCCGTGCTGCCGTTCGCTCGCTTCCGCACCAGCGAGGGGCGCGTCGTCGATTCCCTGCTGGGGCCCGAGATGCGCTCCACCGGCGAGGTCATGGGGATCGACAAGTACTTCGACACCGCCTTCGCCAAGAGCCAGGCGGCAGCGAACAACCCGCTGCCGACGTCCGGACGGGTCTTCGTGTCCGTGGCGAACCGGGACAAGCGCGGACTCGTGATGCCCGTCAAGCGGCTGGTGGACCTCGGCTTCACCATCGTTTCGACCGGCGGCACCGCGGAGGTCCTGCGCCGCAACGGCATCCACGCGGACGTGGTGGACAAGATCGCCGACGCCGGCGCCGGCACGGACCCGGCGAACACCGGTGCCGGGACCATCCTGGAGCAGATCGAGGCCGGTGAGATCGCCCTGGTGGTCAACACGCCCTCCGGTGGTGACGCCCGCGGTGACGGCTATGAGATCCGCGCGGCGGCGACCTCGATGGGGATCCCCACGATCACCACGCTCGCCCTCTTCGGCGCCGCCATCCAGGCCATGGAGGCCCTGCGCGAGTACACCTGGGACGTCACCTCCCTGCAGGAGCACGACGCGCGGTTGGCCGCGGCCGTGGCACGCTCCGGTTCCGGCGCATGACGGCACCGGCGGCCGGATCCGGCGACGTCGGCCGGGCACCATGGGGTACCCGGCTGGCGGCCGCGATGGACGCGGCAGGTCCGCTGTGCCTGGGCATCGACCCGCACCCGCAGCTGCTCCACGACTGGGACCTTCCGGACACGCCCGTGGGCCTGGAGCGATTCTCGATGACGGCCCTGGAGGCCGCGGCGGGGGAGGGCGGGTCCTCCGCCGTCGCCGCCATCAAGCCGCAGATCGCACTGTATGAGCGTCATGGTTCGGCTGGCTTCGCCGTCCTGGAGCGGCTGCTGCGGGAGGCCCGCGCCGAAGAGGTGCTGACCATCGCCGACGCCAAGCGCGGGGACATCGGGTCCACGATGACCGGCTACGCCGAGGCGTGGCTCTCGGACGATTCACCGCTGGCCGCCGACGCCGTCACCCTCAGTCCCTATCTCGGCTATGACTCGTTGGCTCCGGCCCTCGAGTTGGCCGAGGCCACCGGGCGGGGCGTGTTCGTCCTGGCCCTGACCTCGAATCCCGAGGGCGCCTCGGTCCAGCACGCCGGCGGCCTGGAGGGATCCGTGGCCCGGTCCATCACCGCCTCGGCAGCCCGGGACAATGCGCGGGCGCTGGCCTCCAGTCACGTCACCGGCACCAGCGGCACGACCGGCGCCAACGAGGACTCCAGGGCCGGGACCGGGGGCGGCACCGCGGCCCGCCCCGCCATGGGGCCGGTCGGTCTCGTGGTCGGTGCCACCGTGGCCGGCGAGGCCGAGCGGCTGGGTCTGGACCTGGCCGGCGTCCGCGGCGCGCTGTTGGCTCCGGGATTCGGCGCCCAGGGTGCCTCGGGGGCCGGGATGCGTACCGGCTTCGGTTCGGCCTGGCCCTCCGTGCTGGCCACCTCCAGCCGCGCCATCCTGCGCCGGGGACCCTCCGTCGGCGGACTGCGCGAGGGCCTCCGGGAGGCGTTGGAGGATCTGGGCCGGTAGCGGTGCGCCTCCGGTGCGCGGTCTGGACGGCAGTGCCGTGACCTGACCGTGATCTACTGAGGCGTGCCGACGCCCCTGAGAGTGACCTGCATCACCGTTCGATAAACTTCAGCCCCTCGATGCTGGGCTGCAGACCTGACCGGGGTACATCGGGTACCTTACGTCCAAGTCACGGCGATATTGCCGTGACGGTTGAAACCTAGTCCCCGAGGTGGAACGTCATGGCCCTGAAGGAATTGTCTGCCGCAGAACGGGAAGCGGCGCGGAGCAAGGCCCTGCAGGCACGCACGGCGCGTGCGGACCTGAAGGAGTCCTTCCGGTCGGGCAAGTCCAGTCTCGAATCGGTCTTCGCAGCGGCGGACGAGGACGCCGCCATCGGGCGGATGCGCACGGTGGACCTGCTGCAGACCCTGCAGGGAGTGGGTGAGGTGCGGGCGGCGAAGATCATGGAGTCGTGTGGGATTTCCCCCAATCGGCGCCTCCGCGGCCTCGGCCGCCGGCAACGGGAGGCGTTGATCGCCTATATTGGCCGGTAGCCCTTTTCGGGGCCGCGCCAGTCCCACAGGAGGTTCATTGACCACCCCCGACGTCCCCGCCGCCCGGCCGGTCAGCCTCCGACCCGAACACCTGTCCGCTGCGGATGGAGAACGCCCGCGCGTCACGGTGCTTGCGGGACCGACCGCCGTCGGCAAGGGCACGGTCTCCCAGTTCATCCGGGAGCACTATCCCCAGGTGTGGCTCTCCGTCTCAGCCACGACGCGGAAGCCCCGGCCCACTGAACGGGAGGGGCAGCACTACTTCTTCGTGGAGCCTGAGCACTTCGATGAGCTGGTCTACCAGGACCAGATGCTGGAGTGGGCTGTGGTCCATGGCGTGAACCGCTATGGGACGCGCCGGGACACGGTCCAGCGGGCCCTCGACGACGGCCAGCACGTCCTGCTGGAGATCGACCTGCAGGGGGCGCGGCAGGTCAGGCAGGCGATGCCGGAGGCGACGTTCGTCTTCCTCTCGCCACCGAATTGGGACGAATTGGTGCATCGACTGGTCGGCCGCGGCACGGAATCTCCGGAGGAACAGCGCCGACGGCTGGAAACGGCTAGAATGGAACTCGCTGCCGAGCCGGAGTTCGATGCCGTGGTGGTCAATGACACCGTGGAACGCGCCGCACAGGAGTTGGTCCGCATCATGGGATTGGACCCTGACGACCACCTCTAGGCCGCTCGGCCGGACCGCAGCGCGAGGACCGTGAGCGGTCGTCGGCAGCGGCGCAGACAACGCATCAGCAACAGAATCACCAACCGTGGAGAACTAGTGACCGAACAGTACGAAGGCATCGTCAACCCGCCCATCGACACCCTGCTGGAGAAGGTTGACTCGAAGTACGCCCTGGTGCTTTTCGCCGCCAAGCGTGCCCGCCAGATCAACGCGTACTACTCGCAGCTCCATGAGGGCCTGTTCGAGTACGTCGGTCCGCTGGTGGACACCAAGCTCAACGAGAAGCCGCTGTCCATCTCCATGCGGGAGATCGAGGAGGACCTCCTGGAGGCCACCCCGATGACCGAGGAGCAGATCGCCGCCGAAGCCGAGGGCGACTTCGGCACCTTCGAGTTGCAGAGCTCGGCCGAGGCCGCCTTCTCCGACGACGCGTTCTCCGCAGAGGGCGTGGGCGCAGAGGCTGCGGTGGAGATCACCGAGATCGCTGACACCGAGACCACCGACGAGGACGAACAGCAGGCCTGACCTCGTTTTCGACTCCGGGAACGAGCCGACTAGGTTTGACCCATGAGGATCGTTCTCGGAGTCCCCGGCGGCATCGCCGCCTACAAGTCCGCACTGCTGTTGCGGCTCATGACCGAAGCCGGTCACCAGGTGGACGTGGTCCCCACGCCTGCCGCCCTGAATTTCGTGGGGCAGGCCACCTGGGAGGCGCTCTCGGGACGCCCCGTGCGGACGGACACCTTCGAGGCCGTCGAGACGGTCAACCACGTCAGGCTGGGCCGTGAGGCCGAGCTCGTGGTGGTGGCTCCCGCCACCGCCGATTCCCTCGCCCGCGCCGCCGCCGGCCTGGCCCCGGACCTGCTCGGCAACGTCCTGCTGACCGCCACCTGCCCGGTGCTGATGGTCCCGGCCATGCACACCGAGATGTGGACCCACCCGGCCACCGTCGCCAATGTCGACCTGCTTCGCTCCCGCGGCATCACCGTGCTCGATCCCGATTCCGGGCGGCTCACCGGCCAGGACACCGGCCCCGGGCGGTTCCCGGAGCCGGACCGCATCTGGGCCCAGGCGCAGGCCCTGATGGTTGACGGCCTGCGGACCAGCCGTCCCGCCGCCCAGCAGAACGGGGCGCTGTCCGGACGCGCCGTCGTCGTGACCGCCGGGGGCACCCGGGAGGCACTGGATCCGGTGCGCTATCTCGGCAATCGGTCCTCCGGCAAGCAGGGCGTGGCCGTGGCCGAGGCCGCCCTGGCCGCCGGTGCCCGCGTCACGTTCATCGGCGGCGCCATGAGCGTGGAGCCGCCCGCCGGTGCGGAGGTGGTCCGGGTGGAGTCCACCCAGGAGCTGCACGATGCGGTCATGGCCCACGCACCGGATGCCGATGCGCTGGTGATGGCAGCCGCCGTCGCCGATTTCCGCCCCGCGGAGTACATGGACTCCAAGATCAAGAAATCCGAGGACGGCTCCAACCCGGTCATCCGCCTCGAGCGCACCCCGGACATCCTCGCGGAGGCGGTGCAGGCCCGTGCCGCCGGGCAGCCGATGCCGGGCACCATCATCGGATTCGGTGCAGAGACCGGTGACGCCACCGCCTCCGTGCTGGAGTTCGGGGCCGCCAAGCTCACCCGCAAGGGTTGTGAGATGCTCGTGGTGAACCAGGTCGGCCGGGACAAGGTCTTCGGTCAGGACACCACCGAGGTCACCATGCTCTTCGCCGACGGGCGGGAGCCGGTGGCTGCCGCGGGGGACAAATCAGAAGTGGGCGTGGCGATTGTGACCGAGCTGGCGGGCCTGCTGGATAGGATGGATCAGTGACTGACGCAGCGAAGGCAGAAGATTCCGGTACCACCGGCTACGAGTCCTACCAGGGCATCGGGGGAGGCGAGCTCCGGCTGTTCACCTCCGAGTCGGTGACGAGCGGCCATCCGGACAAGATCTGTGACCAGATCTCGGACTCGATCCTGGACGCGATCCTCGCCCAGGACCCGAACGCCAAGGTGGCCGTCGAGACCCTGACCACCACGGGCCTCGTGCAGGTCGCCGGCGAGGTCAACACCTCTGCCTACGTGGAGATCCCGCGGATCGTCCGGGAGACGATCCTGGCGATCGGCTACGACTCCTCGTCCAACGGCTTCGACGGTGCCAACTGCGGCGTCAACATCTCGATCGGCCAGCAGTCCTCCGACATCTCGGATGGCGTGCTGACGTCGCTGGAGAACCGGGAGGGCTCCGTGGACAGCGTCGACCTGCAGGGCGCCGGGGACCAGGGCATCATGTTCGGGTACGCCTCGAACGAGACCCCGGTGTACATGCCGGCCCCGATCTACCTGGCGCACCGGCTCTCCGAGCGGCTCACTGCCGTGCGGCACCTGGAGCAGACGCCCATGCCGTACCTGCTGCCGGACGGCAAGACGCAGGTCACCGTCGGCTACGGGGAGGACGGTCTGCCGAAGACCGTGGAGACCGTGGTGGTCTCCACCCAGCACCTGGACGAGGTCACCCTCGACGAGTTGCGCCAGGACGTGGTGGAGCACGTCATCCGGCCCGTGCTGGCCCAGTCTGGGCTGGAGACCTCCGGCGCGACGTTCATCGTCAACCCCGGCGGAAAGTTCGTCATCGGGGGGCCGGTGGGCGACGCCGGCCTCACCGGGCGCAAGATCATCGTCGACACCTATGGGGGCATGGCCCGCCACGGCGGCGGTGCCTTCTCCGGCAAGGATCCGTCCAAGGTGGACCGCTCCGCTGCCTACGCCATGCGCTGGGTCGCCAAGAACGTGGTCGCCGCCGGCCTCGCCGACCGGGCTGAGTTCCAGGTCGCCTACGCGATCGGCAAGGCCCGGCCGGTCGGACTGTACGTGGACACGTTCGGGACCGAGAAGGTGGACCGGGCCACGATCATCGAGGCCGTCAACGAGGTGTTCGACCTGCGCCCGCTGGCCATCATCCGGGACCTCAACCTGCTCCGCCCGATCTACCGCAAGACGGCCGCCAACGGTCACTTCGGCCGCGAGGATCCCGACTTCACGTGGGAGCGGCTCGACCGCGTCGACGCCGTGCGCGCTGCCGTCGGTTGGTGACCGGCGAACCCCTCTTCGACCTGCCCGTACCCCCACCGGTCACGGGACTGCCGGAGGTGGCCGGCGGCTGGCCCGACGATCCCGTGGCTCGCGTGCTGCTGGACTCGGGTGTGCCGCACCTGGACCGGGAATTCGACTACCTGGTGCCCCGCTCCCTCGATGACGTGGCCCGTCCGGGCGTGCGCGTCCGCGTGCGCTTCGGCCATCAGGACGTCCTTGGCTGGCTGACCGCCCGCGGTTCCGAACCCTCCACCGGGGCGAAGCTGCTGCCGTTGCGCTCGGTGGTCTCCCCGGAGCCGGTGCTGACCCCGGAGATCCTGGACCTCGCCCGCGCCGTGGCGGCGCGCTACGCGGGGAACGTGGCCGACGTGCTGCGGGTGGCCGTGCCGCCGCGCGTGGCGAAGGTCGAGAAGGCCCTGAATGCCGAGGCGGAGGCGCCGGAGGCCACGGGTTCCCCGGCCCCCGCCCCCGCTTCGGTCAGTGCATCTGACGGCGCGCCCGACAATGCGCCGGACCCGGACACGAAGGGGAGGCCGGCTATCGGTGCGCTCTCCGGTGTAACTGCGGCCGAGGGCTTCGACTGGTCCCCGCTGATGGGGGCCGAGGCCTTCTTCCAGCAGATCCGGGCCGGGGACGGCCCCCGCGCAGCCCTCACGGTGCCGAGCGCCCACGGCGCGTGGGATACCGCCTCCCTCCTGGCAGATGCCGCCGCCCGGACCGCGGAGGCCGGCCGGGCCGCCGTCGTGGTGGTGCCCGATCAGCGCGACCTCGAACGGCTGTGCCGTGCCCTGGACCGGCGGGTGGGCCCGGAGGGTTATGCCCGCCTGACCGCCGACGACGGCCCCACCCCCCGGTACCGTGCGTTCCTGCAGCTGCGGCGCGGCATGCGCCGGATCGCGGTGGGTACCCGCTCAGCCATTTGGGCACCCGTGGAGCACCCCGGCCTGGTCGCGGTATGGAACGACGACGACTCCCTGCACGCCGAACAGCGGTCCCCGTATCAGCATGTGCGGGACGTCGCCCTGGTGCGGTCCGAGCGGGCCGGCGCCGGGCTCCTGCTGGCCTCGACCTCGCGCACCCCCGAGGTGCAGCGGATGGTGGAGTCCGGGTGGCTCGGGGAACTGGGGGTGGGCCGCGAGACGATCCACGCGGTCACCCCGCGCGTGGTGTCCACGGCGGACTCCTGGGAGACCGAACGTGATCCGCTGTTGGCCCGCGCCCGGCTGCCACAGGCGGCGTGGAAGGCCGCGCGAGAGGGACTGGAGGGCAAGCACGGCGCACCCGGGCCGGTCCTGGTTCAGGTCGGCCGGAGCGGCTTCATCCCCGCCCTGATCTGCCGGGATTGCGGGACCCCGGCCCGCTGCCGCCATTGCACCGGCCCGCTGGGGTTCCCGGACCGCACCGCCTCGGCCCGCAACGAGGCCGCCTGCCGGTGGTGCGGACGGCGCGAGCGGCACTTCGAGTGCCCGGAATGCGACTCCTCGCGGCTGCGGGCCGGTTCCCGCGGCGTGGACCGGACCGCCGAGGAACTCGGACGCGCGTTCCCGAACACCCCGGTGCTCTCCTCCTCCGGGGACCACATCCTCGCCACCGTAGACGACACTCCGGCCCTCGTGGTCGCCACGATCGGCGCTGAGCCCGTGGTGCCGGGCGGCTACGCCACGGCACTGCTGCTGGACGGAGACTCGCAGCTACAGCGCGAGGGGCTGCGCACCCCGGGACAGGTCCTGTCCCGCTGGTTCGCGGCGGCGGCCCTGGTGCGGTCACGCCAGGACGGGGGAGTGGTGGTGGTCACGGCCTCCCAGGAGGACATGGTGGGGGCTCTCGTCCGCATGGATCCCGCCGGGTATGCCTCGCGCCAGCTAGCCGAGCGTCGGGAGCTGCACCTGCCGCCCGCCGTCCGCATGGCCGAGGTCTCGGGGCCGGCGAACGCGGTGACGGCGTTCATGGACCTCGTGGAACTGCCGGGTGCCTCCAAGGACCTGCCGTGGATCGGACCGGTGCCGGTGGAGGACTGGACTGGCGGTGAGGGACGGGGCGGTGCTGGCGGCGGCTCCGGTCCCGCCGGCCATGCTGAACCGCTGCGTCACCGGGCACTGCTGTTCTTCCCCTACGGCGCGGCACGGAGCGTCGTCGAGGCACTCCGGGCAGCCCGCTCCGCCTCGAGCGCGCGGCGCCTGACCGAACCCGTCCGACTGCGGATCGATCCCTTCGACCTGCCGTAGGAAAGTGCGAGCCCGGACTCCTGCACAGGATGCCATGGGACGGTTCTCGTCCACATGTCCTGCGCGCAGGGCTTGGTGCGTCCGGGGATCTCTCTAGAGTAGTACGCATGTTCGAATCAATGGCAGGGACGGCCGCGTCGTCCGGGGTGCCCGGGTCGTCCGATACCGCCTGGATGAGGTCAGCGCCGGTGGACGCTGCGGGTTGCTCCGCCCTGGTGGATGTCCTGGCCCGCATGCCGGTGGCCGATGCCGAGGCTGAGGCAGTGGATCGCTTGCGGGCGCTCGAGGAATTGAAGGCGGCCTGTGCCGCGGCCCAGGCTCGGGAGACAGTCCGATTCCATCAGTTGCGGTGTGAGGCGGAAGCAGTGGCCGGCGTGCCGGCCCGGGAGCGGGGACGAGGCGTGGCCAGTGAAGTCGTCCTGGCCAGGAGTGGATCGCCTCAGTCCGGGTCCAGGGATGTGGGGCTGGCACGGGCACTGGTGGAGGAGATGCCACACACCATGGCTGCGCTGACCCGGGGTGGGATCTCGGAGTGGAAGGTCACGGTGGTGTGCAAGGAGACCGCGTGGTTGCCCGTCGAGGCCCGGCGGGAGGTGGATGCGGCTCTGGCAGGACGTCTTGAGAGTCTGGGTGTGACGCAGCTCGGCGGTGAGGCCCGGCGGCTGGCCCAGCATCTGGACCCGGCCTCTGCAGTGGCCCAGACAGATCGGTGTGAGCGAGAGCGCCGGGTCTCGGTGCGACCGGCCCCGGGAGGAATGTCGTATCTCACCGCGTTGCTGCCGATGCGCCAAGGTGTGGCCTGCCTGGCGGCACTGAAGAAGGCGGCGTCGACCGCGGTCGGGGTCGGAGCGGCTGCCGAACGCACCCAGGACCAGGTGATGGCCGACCTGTTGGTCGAACGGGTCACGGGACAGGCGGAGGCGGACGCGGTGCCGGTCGAGGTTCATCTGGTCATGACAGACATGGCTCTGTTCGGCTCCGTGCCAGGTGGCCGGAGCGCAGCGGACTCGACGGACTCTCCTTCTGCGGCTCATGGTGGCGTGGACGATCACACGGGGGTGGACACCGACGCCGACACCCCAACCCGGGCCGACCATCACGATCGCAACGGCGTGGTCATGGATGGCACCCAGACGCCGGCCTGGTTGGTCGGTCAGGGTCCGATGCCGGCCGGGACGGCCCGGGCGTGGTTGACGGGTTCAAAGGCCCCGGTGTTCCTGCGTCGGTTGTATACCGCACCGGAGACGGACCAACTGGTGTCGATGGATTCACGGAGGCGCGAGTTTCCCGGGTTGCTGCGCCGGATGGTGTTCCTGCGCGAGGACACCTGCCGGACGCCCTGGTGTGATGCGGCGGTGAAGCACATCGACCACGCAGTCCCGTACCGGGACGGCGGCCCGACGAGTTTCGCGAACGGGTCGGGATTGTGCGAGCGCTGCAACTACACCAAGGAATACCCTGACTGGTGCCATGAGGCCTCCACGGAGGGTCTGGTCGTGACGACGCCGACCGGACACCGCTATCGACAATCGACGCCACCACTGATGCCGGCGCCTGTTGCTCAGTTCGGGAGTCAGCCGGACCGGCCGAGCTCCGCCCGGAACGCCGAGATCAGCGCGGCCGCTTCAGGCGCGCGCTCGTAGTGGATGAGGTGACCCACGCCGTCGAGGATCTCCAGCTGGGCTCGGGGGGAGGCCCTGCCGATGCGGCGGGCGAGCTTCTTCTGTCCGCGGACGGAGCCCAGTTCGTCGTCAGCGCCGGCCACGAGCAGCACCGGGAGCCGCAACTGCTCGGCCACGTCCAGGACCGAACCCGTGGTGGAGGCCCGGTACGCCTCGACGAGCACCTGACGGTGGTCATAGGCGGAGAAGTAGTTCTGGTGCTGGTCGTGGAGGTAGGCCAGGGTGTGGCGGTCCGTGGTCTTGGCCATGACGGTCCCGGTGATCCAGACGACGAGCGGCGAGGACAGCAGGGCGCTCCCGAGCCGTTCGGGCAGGGCCGCCGAGGCCTCGTAGTAGCCCTCCGCGATGCGGGACATCAGGACCTTGGAGGTGGAGTCGTCCGCCGTCAGGGCGGGTTCACAGATGGGGTTGAGCAGCACCAGGCCGTCCCAGCGGTCCGGGTCGGCGGCCGCCAGCTGGGCGGCGATCACGGAACCGAAGGAGTGTCCTAGCAGCGTCGGGCGGGGCAGGCCGGCGGGCGGGGAGGCCGCGCGCCGGCCGGCGGAGGTTCTCGGTACCAGCTCGAGTGCCTCCACGGCGCTGCCGAGGACCGTCACATAGTGGGCGACGGTGTGCGGGGCGTCCGGGAAAGCCGGCGAATGGCCGAAGCCGGGCAGCTCGGGCAGGAAGATCTCCATGTCGGGCAGGCAGTCCGCCAGCAGGGCCAGTCCGTGGTGGTCCCCCCGGAACCCGTGGAGGGTCACGATCGGCGTCCGGTCCCCGCCGGGCGCGTCGCCGGCCGGAGACTCCACCGCGTAGTGCCACACCGCCAATGGCGTGGGCCGGCCGGACACCGGGTCCATGACCTCGACCATGATCCGTTCCGGGGTCCGCGCGGAGAACCCCGTGATGACCGAGGTGTCCCGGGGGGCCGGTGGGACCACCACGCGATCGCGGAGGCGGATGGGCAGGGGGCGTGCGGTGACCGGCGGTGGGGGAGTGCTCACCCCCTCAGGTTAACCAGCTTTTCGCCGGTGTCCTCTGCGCTGCTCCGCCGTTGCGCCCGGATCGGACGAGCGGGGGTGGATAGGCTTCCGACATGCAGCCAGCCAGCAGCGACGTCTCCACGGCCATGGCCTCGCGCCGTGCCGTCATCAGCATCGACCAGGGCACCACCTCGACGAGGGTGGTGGTCATGGCCGAGGACGGCTCCGTCCTGGCCAGCGCCCAGCGAGAACACCGCCAGTACTTTCCTCACCCCGGATGGGTGGAGCACGACCCGGTCGAGATCTGGGAGAACACCCGCGAACTCACTGGCCTCGCCCTCACCCGCGCCCGCCTGCGCACCTCGGATGTGGCCGCCGTCGGGATCACGAACCAGCGCGAGACGACGGTCCTGTGGGACGCGGTCACGGGGCGTCCGGTCCACCGGGCGCTCGTCTGGCAGGACACCCGGGCGGACGCGCTCATGGACCGGCTCAAGGCGGACGGGCACGAGGACGCCGTGCGCGCCCGGACCGGGCTGCCCCTGGCCTCCTACTTCTCGGCCGGCAAGATCAGCTGGATCCTGGAGAACGTGCCCGAGGCCGGGGAACTGGCACGGAGTGGCCGCCTGCGGGCCGGCACCATGGACAGCTGGCTGCTGTGGAACCTCACGGGCGGTCCTGACGGCGGCGTCCACGCCACAGACGTCACCAACGCCTCACGGACCCTGCTGATGGATCTGGAGACCCTGGACTGGGACGACGACCTCACCGGACTGTTCGGGATCGATCCTGAGCTCGCGGCGGGCATGCTGCCGCGGATCCACCCCTCCGTGGGGGAGTTCGGGACCATCATCGGCGCCGAACCCCTCAGCGGCCTCTCGGTGTGCGGCATCCTCGGCGACCAGCAGGCCGCGACCTTCGGCCAGTCGGCCTTCAACCGGGGAGACGTGAAGAACACCTACGGCACCGGCTGCTTCCTCCTCCAGAACATCGGCACGACGCCGGAGATCTCGGACCACGGCCTCGTCACCACGGTCGCGTACCAGCTGGAGGACGGGCCCGCCTACTACGCCTTGGAAGGCTCGGTGGCGGTCGCCGGCTCGCTGGTCCAGTGGCTGCGGGACAACCTCGGGATCATCCGGAGCTCGGCTGAGGTGGAGACCCTCGTCGCCTCGGTCAAGGACAACGGCGGGGTGTTCTTCGTGCCGGCCTTCTCCGGGCTGTACGCGCCGTACTGGCGGCCGGACGCCCGCGGGCTCATCGCCGGGCTCACCGGATTCGCGACGGCCGGGCACTTGGCCCGGGCGGCCCTGGAGGCCACCGCCTATCAGTCCCGGGACGTCCTCGAGGCCGTGGTGGCGGACGCCGGCCACCGGCCCGAGGAGCTGCGGGTGGACGGCGGCATGACCGTCAATGACCACCTCATGCAGTTCCAGGCGGATATCCTCGGCCTGCCCGTGGTGCGTCCGGAACTCGTGGAGACCACCGCGGTCGGGGCCGCGCATGCGGCCGGCCTGGCCTCCGGACTCTGGCGGGACCTCGACGAGGTGGCCGGGCTGTGGCGGGAGGACCGGCGGTGGGAGCCGGCCCTGTCCTCCGCGGAACGGGATCGCCTCCTGGGCCAGTGGGACAAGGCCGTCCAACGGTCCCTCGGATGGGCCGACCAGGGCTGATCGACGCCGGTCAGGCAGCGGCCCCGGATTCAGAAGGGAACGGCCCGCCGGAGTAGGATGGCTGGGCGCGTCGACCGCCCGGGGGACCGGGCCGGCGTCGTTCTCCGACCACCACACTTAAGGACAGGACTTCCGTGAGCCAGCCAGCGCAAGGTACTCCCCAGCAGGACGAGACCGAGGAGTACTCGTTCGCGGCGCTCGAGGAGCGCTGGGGCGGTTACTGGGAGCAGCACCGCACCTTCGCGCCGCTGGATGACGACTCCCGGGAGCGCCGCTACGTGCTGGACATGTTCCCGTACCCCTCGGGAGACCTGCACATGGGCCATGCCGAGGCGTTCGCCATGGGTGACGTGGTGGCCCGGTACTGGATGCAGCAGGGCTATGACGTCCTGCACCCCATCGGCTGGGACTCCTTCGGGCTGCCGGCCGAGAACGCCGCAATCAAGCGCAACGCGCACCCGGCGGAGTGGACCTACAAGAACATCGACACGCAGAAGTCCTCCTTCCAGCGGTATGGGATCTCGGCGGACTGGTCGCGCGAACTGCACACCTCGGACCCCGAGTACTACCGGTGGACCCAGTGGCTGTTCCAACAGTTCCACGCCAAGGGCCTGGCCTATCGCAAGGACTCGCCGGTCAACTGGTGCCCCAAGGACCAGACGGTGCTGGCCAACGAGCAGGTCGTCAACGGTGCCTGCGAACGCTGCGGCACCCCGGTCACGAAGAAATCCCTGAACCAGTGGTACTTCCGTATCACCGAGTACGCGGACCGTCTGCTGGAGGACATGCGGCAGCTCGAGGGCCACTGGCCCGAACGTGTGCTCGCCATGCAGCGGAACTGGATCGGCCGCTCCGAAGGGGCCCATGTGGACTTCCGGGTGGAGCCCACCGCCGCCACCGCGGGGCAGGACGGCCAGCCGGGCCGGGACATCACCGTCTTCACCACCCGTCCGGACACCCTGTTCGGCGCCACCTTCATGGTGGTCGCCGCGGACGCGGACCTGGCCCTGGAGCTCGTGGACGCCGAGCACCGCGAGGCGCTCGAGACGTACCGCGAGGAGCTCAAGAACGTCTCGGAGATCGAACGCCAGGCCACCGACCGCTCCAAGACCGGCGTCTTCCTGGGCCGTCACGCCGTCAACCCGCTCACCGGGGAGAGGTTGCCGATGTGGGCCTCGGACTATGTGCTGGCCGACTACGGCACCGGCGCCATCATGGCCGTCCCGGCGCACGATCAGCGTGACCTCGACTTCGCCCGCACCATGGGCCTGGACGTCCGCCGCGTCCTGGACACCGGTGAGGAGGATCCGGCGGTGACCGGGACGGCCACCACCGGGGACGGCACGCTGGTCAACTCCGGCGAGCTGGACGGACTGGCCAAGGCCGAGGCCATCTCGCGGGCGATCGAGATCCTGGACGAGCGCGGCACCGGCCGGGGCACCGTCAACTACCGGCTGCGTGACTGGCTGCTGTCCCGCCAGCGCTTCTGGGGCGCGCCCATCCCGATCGTGCACTGCCCCCACTGTGGCGAGGTGCCGGTCCCCGAGGACCAGCTGCCGATCCTGCTGCCGCAGGACGTCGCCGGCGAGCAACTCGCCCCGAAGGGCAAGTCTCCGCTGGCCGGCATCGAGTCCTGGGTCAACACCACCTGCCCCCGCTGCGGCGGGGCCGCCCGGCGGGATACCGACACCATGGACACCTTCGTGGACTCGTCCTGGTACTACATGCGCTTCGCCTCCCCCAACGACGACGACCAGGTGTTCGACCGTGCCGCCGTGGACCGGTGGCTGCCCGTCGAGCAGTACGTGGGCGGCGTGGAGCACGCCATCCTCCACCTGCTGTACTCGCGCTTCTTCACCAAGGCGCTGTATGACATGGACCTGATCTCCTTCACTGAGCCCTTCAAGGCGCTGCTCAACCAGGGCCAGGTGCTCAACGGCGGCAAGGCGATGTCCAAGTCCCTCGGCAACGGCGTGGACCTGGGCGAGCAGCTGGACACCTTCGGCGTGGATGCCGTCCGCCTGACCATGATCTTCGCCTCCCCGCCGGAGGACGATGTGGACTGGGCGGACGTCTCACCCGGTGGCTCGGCCAAGTTCCTGGCCCGCGCGTGGCGACTGGCCCAGGACGTGGAGTCCTCCGGTGCGGCTGCGGGCACGGATCCCGACGGCGGCGAGAGGTCCCTGCGCCAACTCACCCACCGCACGGTGGCAGACGCGGCCCGGCTGCTGGACGACCACAAGTTCAACGTGGTCGTGGCCCGCACCATGGAGCTCGTCAACGGCGTCCGCAAGGCGATCGACGGGACGGCCGGAGCACCCGGCCTGGGGGCCGGCGACCCGGCCGTCCGCGAGGCCGTGGAGGCCGTCGCCATCCTGCTGAGCCTGTTCGCGCCGTACACCGCCGAGGACATGTGGGCCAAACTCGGCCACGAACCATCGGTGGCGCGTGCGGGCTGGCCCGCCGTGGACGAGGCGCTGCTGGTGCAGGACACCGCCACCGCCGTCGTCCAGGTCAAGGGCAAGGTCCGCGACCGCCTCGAGGTCCCGGTGGACATCTCTGCCGCCGACCTCGAGCAGCTGGCGTTGGCCTCCGAGGCCGTGCAACGATCCCTGGACGGTGCCGAGATCCGCAAGGTGATCGTTCGCGAGCCGAAGCTCGTCAATATCGTCGTCTGAAGACAGCCGGCGGACCACGGGCCGGGCCTGGATGACCTGGGAGGTCCCGTCGGGACTGAGCGGGACGCAGTGGGACTGAGCGGGACCTAGCGGAAGGAGCGGGCATGGCCGATCTGGCCGAGTGGCAGGGCGCCATGCTCACGCACATCCGGCAGGTGCGCAGCACGCGGTCGGGCTGGGTCCGTTTCGGTCTGCCGCCCTCCCGCAAGGGCCGTACCGCGATCGTCACCGACTCCTCGGCCTCCATCCCCGCTGAACTGCTGACGCACCCTTTGGCCAGGGGACTGCGTCAGGTGCCCATGCCCGTCATGGTGGGCGAGCAGATCCACGCCGAGGGCACGGCAGAGCTGATGCGTGAGCTGCCCTTGGCGCTGGCAGCGGGCACCGCCGTCAGGACCTCCCGGCCCTCGCCCGGCTCCTTCAGCGCGGTGTATCAGGAACTGGCGGAGTCAGGCTTCGAGCAGGTCATCTCCGTCCACATCTCGGGGCAGCTGTCCGGCACCGTGGAGGCCGCCCGGCTCGCCGGGCGGGACGCGCTGATCCCCGTGACGGTGGTGGACTCCCACCTCAGCGGGTTCGCGCTCGGGACTGTGGTGCTGGACGCGGTGATCTCGGCAGGCTTCGGCATGGCGCCGGAGCAGCTGCTGGAGGACGTGGACGAGGCCACCCAGGAGGCGGGGGTCTTCTTCACCGTGCCCAATCTGGACCAACTGCGGCGCGGCGGGCGCATCGGTACCCTGGCCGGACTGCTGGGGACGCTGCTCCACGTCAAGCCGGTGCTGACCCTGGACAACGGGATCGTCTCCCTTGTGGACCGTCCGAGGACCTCCGCCCGAGCCACCGAGCGGCTCGTGGAGCTGACGCAGGAGTTCGTGTCCGGGTCGGAGGGCCGGGGCGAGCGGATCGCCGTCCACGGGTTCGGCAACGAACCCGCCGCCCACGAGCTCGCCGGACGTCTGCAGAGCCTCTCTGCCATGCCGGTTCCGGTCATCCGTCTCCCGGCCGTGCTGGCCGCCCACCTGGGCCTGGGTGCCCTGGGCGTCACGCTGAACCCGGTGGCTCCTGCACAGCGACCCCACCAGCCGCGAGCCGTCCCCAGCAGCTGACCCGGCCCCTGCCGCTCCCGCCCGCCGGCGGCCAGGGTGGAACCCATGGGACGCCACAACCACGCGCTCAGTGATCCGGACGAGGACGACTGGGAGGAACCACCGCCGCCGGCGCCCCTGTGGCGAACCCGCGTCGTCCGTTCGGCGGTGCTGCTCCTGGCCGTTGTCGCGGGAACGTGGTGGGCGGTCGGCTGGCTGACATCACCGGCCGGTCCGGGTGGTCCGGGTGCTCCCGTGGCCGCCTCCGTGGAGGACGCCCCGCCCGGCTCGGCTGACCCCGCTCCTCCCGGTCCGGCGGCAGGTGCTGCCAGTCCGGGCGCAACTGCCCCACCGTCGCCGGGGACCGAGGATCGCGCATCGTCGTCCGGGTCCGACGCCGGACCGGCCGGAACCGAGGAAACCGTCACCGTCCATGTGGCCGGGGAGGTCCAGGACCCCGGCCTCGTGACCCTGCCGGCTGGCGCCCGCGTCGACGATGCCCTGCAGGCCGCCGGGGGTCCCACGGGGGAGGCCGCGCTGGACCTGCTGAATCTGGCCGCCCCCGCCGTGGACGGCAGCCAGATCCTCGTGCCCGGTCCGGACGGTCTGGCCGGGGGAGCGGCCGGGGCGGACGGGGCGGACGTTCCTCTCTCCGAAGAGGGGGCGGACGGTGGTTCAGGCGTCGGTCCGGAGGCGGCGGGAGCCGTCAACCTGAACACGGCGGACGTCACGGCCCTGGAGCAGCTGCCCGGCATCGGCCCGGCCCTGGCTGGACGCATCGTCGAGCACCGGGACCAGGTGGGGCCGTTCGGCTCCCTGGAGGATCTGGACGCCGTGTCAGGGATCGGACCGGCCATGATGGAGCGCCTCGACGGCCTGGTCACCTGGTGACGGTCCAGGCCCGGGGCAGCGTTCCGGCGGCCGTCGACCTCCGGTTGGTCCCCGCCGTGGTGCTGACCCTCGCGGTCTGTCTGGCGATACCGCTGATTCCCTACGACGCCGCCTTCGTGGTGCCGTGGGTGCTGGCGTTCTTGGCGCTCGTGGCCACCGGCCTGATGATGTGGGCATCCTCTGGCCAGGGCCAGGCTCAGTTTCCGGGTCAGGCTCATAGGCCGCGGGAGTGCCCGGCCCGGCCCCTGGCCCGCCCCCTGGCCCGTCGCCGCGGCCGAACCACCGCCATCACGGCCCTGGCCGCCATCGCCCTGTGGATCGCGGCCGTCGCCGCCGTCCAGGCCGTAGGCGATCGTGCACCGGTCCGGGACTCGGGATGGGAGGATGCGGTGGCCGCCGAACGACCGTTGCGGCTGTCGGGCGAAGCCGCCGGGCCGGCGGTCCTGCGTACCGGGACGTTCGGCGACAGCTGGCACCTCACGGTGACCGTGCAGGCGTTCGGGCACCCATCCCGTGAGATTCCGGGCGGTGCGGAGGTGGTGGTGTCCGGCGGAAGTCACTGGGAGGGGTTGCAGTCTGGCGCGGCGGTCTGTTTCACCGCGTCGCCGGAGGTCGAGGGGGCCACGGTGTTCGCCCGGGCCTCCACCGCGCCGCAGACCGGATCCTGCTCCGGTGACACCGGGGAGCCAGGCCTGGACGGAGCGCCCACGGGACGGGATGTCGTCCGCGCGGCCGTGCATCAGGCCGCTGCCGGGACTGTCGGCACGGCGCCACAGCTGCTGCCCGGGCTGATCCTGGGCGACCGGTCCGCGCAGGACCCGGCGCTGGACGAGTCCATGAAGACGTCTGGACTCAGTCACTTGAGTGCCGTCAGCGGGGCGAATTGCACGCTGATCGCCGGCGCCGTCACCATGGCGTTGAGGTCGGTGCGGGTCCGCCGATCGGTCGTGCTCGGTGCGGTCCTCGGGGTGCTGGTCGTCTTCGTGATCGTCGTGGGCCCCGAGCCTTCGGTGATCCGGGCCGCCGTGATGGGCGCCCTCGGGGCGTGGGCCGTGTTCTTCGGCAGGGGCCGCCAGGCGCTGCCCCTGTTGTGCCTGGCGGCCTGCGTGCTGCTGTGCTGGCAACCGGGACTCGCCCGGGAACCGGCCTTCCAGCTCTCCCTGGCGGCCACGGCCGGCATCGTGTTGGCGGCCCGGCCCGTGGAGCAGTGGCTCACCGCCGTCCTGCGCCGCGCGCTGCCGGGTCCCGTGGCCGGGATCCTGGGCGCCGCCCTCGCCGTGACCGTCACCGCACAGGTCGCCTGCCAGCCCATCCTCGTCGGGATGACCGGCGAGTTCAGTGCCTACTCGGTGCCGGCTAACCTGCTGGCGGCGCCCCTCGTCCCGTTCGTCACCGTGCCCGGCACCTTCGCCGCTGTCCTGGCGGTGCCGTGGCCCGGACTCGCCGCCGCGGTCTTCTGGGTGGTGGGCTGGCCGGCCGCCGGGATCGGCTGGATCGCCTCCGAAGTCTCCGGCTGGCCGGGCGCCCTCCATGCGTGGCCGGAGGGGCCCCTGGGCGCAGGCCTGGTGGTGATGCACGTGGCCGCCGCCCTCGCCCTCCTGTGGCTGCTGATGCGGTGGGAGCGCAGTCGTCCGGCCCGGGTCCGGCGCCTCGGCATGCACGGCAGGCCACGCCCGACTCCGGCCGGCCAGCTCCGCTGGTCCCTCGCCGCGGCGGGGACCACGGTCTGCGCGGCCGCCGGCAGTCAGCTCGGCCTGGTCATCGCGCCGCCCTCCGGATCCCTGCCGGCCGACTGGTCTCTGGCCGCCTGTGATGTCGGCCAGGGGGACATGCTCGTGCTGCGGACGGGGGAGCGGACCGCCATGGTGGTGGACACGGGGCCGGACCCGGCCGCGGCGACCGCCTGCCTGGACCGGATCGGGGTGGACCGGGTGGACCTGTTGGTGCTGTCCCATCTGCACCAGGACCATGCCGGGGCCGCGGCGGACATCGTCGGTTGCTGCAGCCCCATCGAGGTCTTGTACTCGACCCTGGAGTCGACGCCCGGCCCGGGAGTCCCCGCCGGCGCCCGGCAACCGGTCCCCGGGGAGACGGGCCGGGTCGGCGACCGGCCGGCGTCGGGATACTGGGTGGACTGGACCGTGCTGGAAGCGGACCCGGAGGCGGGCAACGAGAACGATGCCTCGCTGCAGATGACCGCCACCGCGCACACCCCCGAGGGTGACTACACCGTGCTGTTGACGGGGGACATGGAGGAGGAAGCCAGCCGGGCGCTGCTGGGCCAGGACGTGCTGCCGGAGTCCGTGGACGTGCTCAAGGTGGCCCACCATGGCGCCCGCAACGGGGGCCTGGACGTGGTGCGGGCCGTGGACCCGGCGCTGTCCGTGGTGCAGGTCGGCCGGGACAACGGCTACGGCCACCCGCACCCCTCGGTCATCGGGGAGCTGGAGCGGCACGGGCCGGTGATCCGCACCGACCTCCACGGGACCACGGTGGTGTCCCTGCGGGACGGGGAGCTGGTGCCCACCCTCACCGGTGCCAGAGCACCCGAGGCCTCCGGCACCCGGCCGGCGGGCGAGGCCGGATAGGATGGCAACCATGCCCGCACCGAGTCGAAGCCGACGATCCACGAGTTCCGGGGCAGACTGGCGCACCGTGAGCCCGGCCCCGATGATGCTGCTCAAGGGCCCCGAGGACTTCATCGCCGCCCGGGTGGTCGACCGGGTCCGCACAGCACTCCGGGAACAGGACCCGGGTCTCGAGGTCCACCGCCTGGACGCGGCCGACTATGAGGGCGGCCAGCTCTCAGTCCTCGCCAGCCCCTCCCTGTTCGGTGAAGCCAAGATCCTGCAGGTGGAGGGACTCCAGGACATGAACGAGGCGTTCCTGACGGACTGCCTCGACTACGTCAAGAGTCCGGCGGAGGACGTCACGCTGATCCTGCGGCACACCGGAGGCAACCGGGGCAAGAAGCTGCTGGATGCCGCCACCGCCGCCGGAGTTCTCGTGGACTGCCAACCGATCAAGTCGGACGCCGAGAAGTCCGATTTCGTCCAGGGCGAGTTCCGGTCCCGGCGCCGCTCGATCGATGCAGAAGCGGTCCGTTCCCTGCTCGATGCCGCCGGTGGCTCGCTCACCGATCTGGCGGCCGCGTGCCAGCAACTGGCCGAGGACACGGAGGGCACCGTCACGAGTCAGGTAGTGGACCGCTACTACGGCGGCCGGGTGGAGGCCACGGCCTTCCGGGTGGCCGATGCCGCCATCGAGGGGCGGGCCGGGCAGGCCACCGCCCTGTTGCGCCATGCCTTGGCCACGGGGGTGTCCGCGCCGGCCATCACCGGCGCCCTCGCCATGAAGACGCGCCAGATCGCCCGGATCGTGGATGCTCGCGTGGGCCAGGGCCAGATCGCCGGTGTGCTGGGCATGGCCCCCTGGCAGGCCAAGCGCGTGGCCGAGACCGTCCGGTTCTGGAACCCCGCCACCATTGCGGCCGCGATCGAGTGGGTGGCCCAGGCGGACGCTGAGGCCAAGGGCCTGTCCAAGGACGCCGACTATGCGGTCGAGCGGGCCGTCACCCGGATTGCCCTGACCGCTCGACGGTAGTCCTTAACCACGAAGCCCCCGTCCATCAGGACGGGGGCTTCGGTGCCTCGGCACCGTCAGGGGCCGGGCCAGATCTGAGAGGCTCAGGCCTCGATCTTGCTCACGCGCTTGGCGATACCGGACTTGCGGTTGGCAGCCTGGTTCTTGTGGATGACACCCTTGCTGGCAGCCTTGTCCAGCTTCTTGCTGGCCAGGGCGACGGCGGAAGTGGTGGCGGCCTGGTCGCCCGCGGCGACGGCCTTGTCCACGGCGCGGATGGCGGTGCGCAGTTCGGACTTCACCGCGTTGTTACGCAGGCGGGCCTTCTCGTTGGTGAGAATGCGCTTCTTCTGGGACTTGATGTTTGCCAAGGAAAGGTCTTTCTGTTGTCTTCTGACGTGGTCGGTGAGGGGTAATCCCGAATCCGGCGACTGAGCGGCGTGGGGATACCTGTTGAGCCGTTCCGGGAGTGCCCGTCGACCTGCGCGGACACACAGCTGGTTAGTCTATCACGACCACCCGTTGCGGTCCCGGAGCCCCCGGGACACGGTCTCGAACACCCGCTGGTCCAGCACGCCGCCCTCACGGCGGACATCGCGAGGATTGACCTGCAGGATCCGGTCCAGCTTGACCTCGGAGTTCCGGCCCTGCGGATCCCACGGGCCCGCACCGATATCAATGTAGTCGGCATCCCGGGACGCGGCGTTGTTGCGGTCCCTGCTCGTCAGCTGCGCGGCGAGCAGGTGGCCACCGTTCCGGCCCACCACGAGGACCGGACGGTCCTTGCCCCGCCCGTCCAGCTCCTCAAAGGGCACCCAGGACCAGACGATCTCACCCGGCCCGGCCTCCGGACCGGGAACGGGGGAGTAGGCGACCTGGGCCCGGCCATGGAAATCACCGGGGTAGTCCGAGACGCCGCCCGGACCGCTGGCCTGTCCGCCGCTGCGGTTGCGCGGCGGGGACGGCCGCTGCACCTGCCGGGCGAGGCGGGCCACCCTCCGGCCGATGGACAGGAGTCGGTTGAAGTTCAAAGCCATGGCCACAAGGTAGCAACCGGTGGTCATGCCGGGCCGCCGTCTCCGCGGAAACGTGGAAGAATGGAGGATCAGCCACCCGCTGGTTCCAGGGGCTGGCCCGCCCTTGTCGTCAGAGTTGAAGGAAGATGCCCGTGTCGCCCATGGCGAGCAACGCCCCGGCGCCCGCCGCCACCGATCCCGCGGTCATCAGGAATTTCTGCATCATCGCGCACATCGACCACGGCAAGTCGACCCTGGCGGACCGCATGCTGCAGTCCACCGGCGTGGTCCAGCCGCGGGACATGAAGGCCCAGTACCTGGACCGGATGGACATCGAGCGCGAGCGTGGCATCACCATCAAGTCGCAGGCCGTGCGCATGCCCTGGAGCCTCAACGGCACGGACTTCGCGCTCAACATGATCGACACGCCGGGGCACGTGGACTTCACGTACGAGGTGTCCCGGTCCCTCGCGGCCTGTGAGGGCGCCATCCTGCTGGTGGACGCGGCCCAGGGCATCGAGGCACAGACCTTGGCCAACCTCTACCTGGCCATGGAGAACGACCTGGCCATCATCCCCGTGCTGAACAAGATCGACCTGCCCTCCGCTGACCCGGACCGGTATGCCGCGGAGATCGCGGGACTCATCGGTTGCGAGCCGGAGGACATCCTTCGGGTCTCCGGCAAGACCGGCGTCGGGGTCGAGGAACTGCTCGATCGCGTGGTGGAGGTGATCCCCGCTCCCACGGGCAAGCCGGACGCCCCGGCTCGCGCCATGATCTTCGACTCCGTGTATGACACCTACCGGGGCGTGGTCACCTATGTCCGCGTGGTGGACGGCAAGCTGTCCCCGCGTGAGAAGATCAGGATGATGTCCACGGGGGCCACCCACGAACTCCTCGAGATCGGCGTGTCCTCCCCGGAGCCCAAGCCCTCCAAGGGGCTCTCCGTCGGCGAGGTGGGCTACCTCATCACCGGTGTCAAGGACGTCCGCCAGTCCAAGGTCGGTGACACGGTGACGGGCGCCGGCAATCCCGCGCAGGACCAGATCGGTGGCTATGAGGATCCCAAGCCGATGGTCTTCTCCGGGCTGTACCCGATCGACGGCTCCGACTACCCGGTGCTGCGTGATGCCCTGGACAAGCTCAAGCTCAACGACGCCGCCCTGGTGTACGAGCCCGAGACGTCCGTGGCCCTCGGCTTCGGGTTCCGCGTGGGCTTCCTCGGCCTGCTGCACCTGGAGATCATCCGTGAGCGCCTGGAGCGCGAGTTCAACCTGGACCTGATCTCCACCGCCCCGAACGTGGTCTACGAGGTCACCAAGGAGGACAAGACGGTCGTCACGGTGACGAACCCGTCCGAGTTCCCGGAGGGCAAGATCAACGAGGTCGCCGAGCCCATGGCATCGGCGACGATCATCGTCCCCAGCGAGTTCATCGGCTCCGTCATGGAGCTCTGCCAGGGCAAGCGCGGCCAGATGAAGGGCATGGACTACCTCTCCGAGGAGCGCGTGGAGATCCGCTACTGGATCCCGCTGGCGGAGATCGTCTTCGACTTCTTCGACCTGCTCAAGTCCCGCACCAAGGGCTATGCCTCGCTGGACTGGAAGGCCGACGGCGAGCAGACCTCCGACCTGGTCAAGGTGGACATCCTGCTCCAGGGCGAGACCGTGGACGCGTTCAGCTCCATCACCCACAAGGACAACGCCTACGCCTATGGCGTGATGATGACCGGCAAGCTCAAGGAACTGATCCCGCGCCAGCAGTACGAGGTGCCGATCCAGGCCGCCATCGGCTCACGCATCATCGCCCGCGAGAACATCCGCGCCATCCGCAAGGACGTGCTCTCCAAGTGCTACGGCGGTGACATCTCTCGTAAGCGCAAGCTGCTGGAGAAGCAGAAGGAGGGCAAGAAGCGCATGAAGATGGTCGGCCGCGTGGAGGTCCCGCAGGAGGCCTTCATCGCCGCGCTGTCCTCGGACGGCGCGGGCTCCGAGACCGGCGCCAAGAAGTAGGGCGGGGACGAACACACCTTGCCTTCGATCCTTCCCCTCGGCGACCCCGCGCCCGACGACGGCCGGTTCCCCGCAGCGGTAGGGAACCGGGTGCGTGAGGCGGCCGAGACCGGCCAGCCGCGCACCTTCAGCCTCTACGTGCACGTCCCGTTCTGCTCCGTGCGGTGCGGCTACTGCGACTTCAACACCTATACCGCCGAGGACCTGGGCCCCGGCGCGTCCCGGACGTCCTACGCGGACACCGTGGCCGGTGAGCTGGACTTCGCGGCGCAGGCGCTGGCAGGTTCGGAGATCCCCCCGCGCACGCTGGAGACCGTCTTCTTCGGCGGCGGCACACCCACCCTGCTGCCCGCCGCAGACCTGGTCCGCATCCTCGGCAGGGCCCGGGACATCTTCGGGATCACGCCCGGAGCCGAGATCACCTCGGAGGCCAACCCCGACTCGGTCTCCCTTGAGTCTCTGCGGGAGATGGCCGCCGGTGGATTCACCCGGGTCTCCTTCGGCATGCAGTCCGCCGTCCCGCACGTGCTGGCCACGCTGGACCGCACGCACCGGCAGGAGAACGTCCCGGCCGCCGTCGGCTGGGCCCGCGAGGCCGGCCTGGAGGTGTCCCTGGACCTGATCTACGGCACGCCGGGGGAGTCTCTGGAGGACTGGCGCACCACCGTCGAGGCGGCACTGGCCCTGGCGCCGGATCACATCTCGGCCTATTCGCTCATCGTGGAGGACGGAACCAAGTTCGGGGCCTCCGTCAAACGGGGGACCGTGCCGGATGTGGACCCGGACGACCAGGCCGACAAGTACCTGCTGGCCGAGCGGCTCTTCGCGGAGGCGGGCTACCGCTGGTATGAGATCTCGAACTGGGCCCACGACCCGGATGACCGCGGCATCCACCGGGCCCGGCACAATGTGGCCTACTGGCGTGACCAGGACTGGTGGGGTGCCGGCCCCGGCGCCCACTCACACCTGGCTGGCGTCCGGTTCTGGAACGCCAAGCATCCGGCGGCCTACGCGCAGCGGCTGGCCACCGGGATCTCGCCGTCCGTCGGCCGGGAGGAACCCGACGCCGAGGCGCGGTTCCTGGAGCGCGTCATGCTGGGCGTCCGGCTCTCGGACGGGTTGCCGACGGCCGCCCTGGAGGAAGCGCCCGACGGCGGTGCCCAGGCGCGCCAGGAGATCGCCGCGATGATCGGCGAGGGACTGCTGGACGGACGGGCGGCGCTGGCCGGCCGGGTGGTGCCCACCCTGCAGGGGCGGCTGCTGGACGACGCGATCGTCCGGCGGCTGGCCGGGTTCTGAAGCGGAGAAGTCATCCAATCTGGTACGTCAGTCCCCAGCCGCGGCCCAGCATCTCAGCTGTGAAATCCTGGGCCCGGCCTAAAAATTGGAGAATGTAGGACCTCTCCTGCTCGTGGTCACAGCGAGGATCGCGATACTTCGCCACGAGGCGGTCCGCGTCGGGTGTACCGATCTTGGCCAGGTCCCGCGCAACCTCATCGACGTCTTGGGGTGACAACGCCTTGACGTAGGGCAGCCACGTGCACCCACCGTCCATCAAAGTGACGTTCCCTTCAAAGAGACGATGAGACACCCTGGGTTCACCGTCCTCCCCGAGGGTCAGGCCCTGCAAGGGACCCCAGCACTTGTCGAGGTAGAGCATCTCAGGCCGTTCATCGTCGGTTGTCATCCATGCGTCCCCGAAGGGATCGTCGCCGGCGAAAGGTCGCGGGTCCTTGAGTGCGAACGGGACGAACTTGGGGGCCAAAGGGTAGGCGTAGTAGCGGATTCCCATGCCTCCATGGTGATCGACCAGGAGGTGCCGTGGAGCGGGTCTCGCCGTATTGTGGATAACTACTGAATCAGGCGCAGGTTCAGCGGGTAGCGGTAGGGGCGGCCCTTGTTGCACTGGATGCCTGCCGCCACGCCGGAGACCGTCATGAACAGCCACAAGAGCATGGCGACGATCCCGAAGATGCCGCCGACGATCGGGATGAGGGCCAGCAGGTTCGCCACGATGGCCAGCACCGTGGGCGGCAGCGTGAAGTTCAGCGCCTCCTTGGCCTCCTGGGCCGTGAACGGTCCGCGGTGGCGGAAGACCAGGTAGATCACCAGGGAGGGAATGCACCCGAGAAAGCCGCCGAAGTGCCCGAGGGTGGCCCACTGACGGTCCTCGGCCGGCGTCAGCGGCTCGGCCTGGTCCGGTGAACCCTGCAGTTGCTGTTCGCGCCGGGGGGCGGCGCCGGGGCGCGGGCGGTACGGACTGCCTGGCTGCTGCTGGGACACCGAACTGCCTTTCGTCCTGAGTCGATTCGAAGTACTTGCCGACATTCTACGTTCCAGTTTGACCCTACTCCGCTTGCCGCGCGCTCTTAACTCGTCCGTCTCCGAAGGTATTCGTGTCCAGACATATTGGGAGGGATTTATCATGGAGATCGTCGGGGGTCTGATCAGTGCGACCAATGACAAGGTTGGAAACCTACTGACTATGGTCTACTCATTCAGGTGTGGACTCATGTGGTGGCTTGCTGTCGTGAGCAGCGCGGAGGGGCACGATTCGATACTCGAGACGTCACGGCGATTCTTGAGCTATCTGGATATCCCCGGCACAGACTGGACACACGGTGTGCAAACGTGGTTTGCAGTTCGCCCGGTACTTATCATCCCGCTTGGACTCGTTCTGATATGCGGCGGTTGCATTGCCGTATTCTCCGACCGAATGCACCTGTTAACGCGGACTGCGCCAGTCTGTTGCTGGGTACAGTCCTAGTCCATGAAGGAACTGCTGGCGCGTGGTCTGCCATAGCGATGGCAATGGCCATAGTCCTCGTTTCAGTACTTGGATGTCTATCCGTTCTCGCCGCGAAACGCTCGTTTCCAAGATCTTGGGACACTGGTCCAGCCCTTGAGACGTGCCTTAGGCCTGCGATGTCTTTGGGATCCGGCATTCTGTTCGTGCCGTTGATTAGCTGGGGTCGGGCATTCGGAGGGTCTGCCCATTCGCAGCAATCAGGAGCGAATCCGTTAGATCCGATCTATGTTCAGAATGTGGGACCGTTACGTCGATGAATCTACGGTCAGGAAATCGATGACCTCCTCCACCCGGCCCAGCAGGGTCGGCTCCAGGTCGGCATAGGTCCGAACCTGGGACAACAGCCTCTTCCAGCCCAGGCCGATGTCCTCCTTGGTCCGGTGCGGCCAGCCGAGGCCGGCGAGGATGCCCGTCTTCCAGTCCTGGCCCTTCGGCACCACGGGCCAGGCGCCGATGCCCAGGACGGCGGGCTTGATGACCTGCCAGACGTCCACGTAGGGATGGCCGACGATCAGCACGTTACCGCGCGCCCCGGGCACCTTCATGGCCTCGGCGGCGATCCTCTCCTCCTTGGACCCGGTCACCAGGTGGTCCACGAGGATGCCGAGCCGGCGCTGCGGACCGGGCGAGAAATCTCTGATCGCGCCCGCCAGGTCGTCCACTCCGTGGAGCGGCTCGACGACGATCCCCTCCAGTCGCAGGTCCTCACCCCAGACCTTCTCCACGAGCTCGGCGTCATGCAGCCCTTCGACCCAGATGCGGGAGGCCCGCGCCGTGCGGGCCCGGGCATGGTCCACGCGCACGGAGCCCGACGCCGTCCGGGCCGGCTTCGCGGGGGAGGCGCCGTAGGTGCCTCCCGGTGCGGGGGCCACCACCTCGACGGGCTCGCCGTCCACGAGGAAGCCATAGCCCAGGGGGAAGGACTTCGTGCGTCCCCGGCGGTCCTCCAGGACGACGAGGTGCACGCCACCGGACTTCTCGACCCGCAGGACGGCACCGGTGAATCCGGTCTCCGTGTCCTCCAGGACGGTGCCCTGGTGCGCGGGGACCTTCTCGACGATGCGGGCGGTCGGGCGGAAGCCGCCGTCGAGGGTGCCCGGGCCCCAGTTGTTCCATTCCACGGGCATCGACGCTAGCAAGGGGAGCCGGCGTAACCGTGCAGCGGCTCGCGCGGCACGCGGTCGGTACCGGGCTGGCGCACCCGGTCGGCGCGGGGCCGGCGATGTGCGGGCCGCGAGTCGGCACCCTCAGAGGTGAGGGGAAGCGGTGGTACGTCGATTGGACACAAGGTCTAGACTTGGCACTTCAAAGCGTCGAGTGCTAAGCCGGATGACAGGCAGGAGGAACCGATGAGCGAACAGCCGCGCCGCATGCAGGTGCTGCAGGCCATCGTGGAGGACTACGTGTCCTCCCGCGAGCCCGTCGGATCCAAGGCCCTGGTGGACCGCCACCAGTTGGGCGTGTCCTCGGCCACTGTCCGGAATGACATGGCCGCCTTGGAGGAGGAGGGGCTCATTGTGGCCCCGCACACCTCCTCCGGACGCATCCCCACGGACAAGGGCTACCGGATCTTCGTGGACCAGATCTCCGAGGTCAAGCCGCTGTCCGCCGCGGAGAAGCGCGCGGTGCAGACGCTGCTGGATGCCAATGGCGACTTCAACGAGATGATGGCCCGGACCGTGCGGCTGCTCGCACAGCTCACCAACCAGGTGGCCGTGCTGCAATACCCCCATGTGGACTCCTCCACCATCCGGCACATCGAGTTCGTCTTCCTGGCGCCCCGCCGGGCCCTCGTCGTGGTGATCCTGTCCACCGGACAGGTCGACCAGCGGGCCTTCGGGCTCGAGGTCGAGGCCAACGAGACATCCCTGACCGTGCTGAAGCAGCAGTTCCTGCGCTATCTGGACGGGCTGACCCCGGTCCAGGCCGCGGAGGGACTCCGGCTCGCGCTGGCCGAGGTTCCGGCGGAGGACCGGGATCTTGCCCTGGCCTTCGCCGTCCAACTGGACCAGATGTTCGCGGCACGCCGGGAGGACCGGATCATCATGGCCGGCACCGCCAACCTGGCACGCTCGACCGGAGACTTCCCGTTCTCGATCGGCCCCATCCTGGAAGCCCTCGAGGAACAGGTCGTGTTGTTGCGCCTGCTGACCGAGATGGAGCAGGATGTGCGTGGCCTCAGCGTGCGCATCGGCTCCGAGAACACCGGCTCCCTGTCCGAGGCGTCTGTCGTCGCCGCCGGCTACGGCCCCGGCTCCGGCGCCAAGCTCGGCGTCGTGGGCCCCACCCGCATGGACTACCCGGGCACCATGACCGCCGTTCGGGCGATCGCCCGGTACCTGTCCCGGATCCTGTCGCAGTAGCGGCCAGGACTGACATCCACCACCCCACCACCGGAAGGAACACCGCAGACCGTGGCTGACCATTACGAGGTACTCGGCGTTGGCCGGGATGCCTCCGCCGAGGAGATCAAGCGCGCCTACCGCAAGTTGGCCCGTAAGCTCCATCCCGACGTGAACCCCGCGCCCGACGCCTCCGAGGAGTTCAAGAACGTCACGCGTGCCTACGAGGTCCTCTCGGACCAGGAGAAGCGCCGCAACTATGACGCCACGGGCCATGAGAACGGCACCGGCGGCATGGGCGGCGGCTTCGGTGGCGCCGATTTCGGCGGTTTCCAGGACATCTTCGAGACCTTCTTCGGCGGTGGCGGCTCCGGCGGCATGGGCGGTGGCCGGGGCGGTGGTCCCGCCAGCCGTGCGCGGCGGGGACAGGACGCCCTCATCACGGCCAAGCTCGACCTCAGCGATGCGGTCTTCGGCACCGAGAAGACCCTCGAGGTGGACACCGCCGTGGTGTGCCCCACCTGTGACGGCAGCTGCAGCCAGCCGGGCACGCATCCGGAGACCTGCACCATCTGCAATGGCCAGGGCGCCATCCGCCGGCCGGTCCGCTCCATCCTCGGCACCGTCATGGCCGCCGAGACCTGCTCGGCCTGCCAGGGCTTCGGGACCGTCATTCCGGATCCGTGCCGCGAGTGCTCCGGGCAGGGCCGCATCCGAGAGCGCACCTCACTGACCATCAAGATCCCCGCCGGTGTGGCCACGGGGACCCGGATCCAGCTCGCCGGCCGCGGCGAGGCCGGTCCCGGCGGCGGCCCGAATGCCGATCTCTACGTGGAGATCGAGGTGCGTCAGCACGAGGTGTTCGTCCGCGACGGCGACCACCTGCTGGCCACAATGAGCGTGCCGATGGCGGCCGCCGCCCTGGGCACCACGCTCACGCTGGACACCTTCGACGGTGAGAAGGAAGTGCCGGTGAAGGCCGGCACCCAGTCCGGAGAGGTGCAGACCCTCAAGGGCCTGGGCGTTGGCCGGTTGCGGAGCTCGGGCCGGGGCGATCTCAAAGTCACCCTGCGGGTGGAGACCCCCACCAAACTCGACGACGAGCAGCGCGCCCTGCTGGAGCAGCTGGCCGGTCTGCGCGGTGAGGACCTGGTGCACGGCACCACGGAGCACCGTGGGCTGTTCTCCAAGTTCCGGGACAACCTCAAGAACCTGTGAGCAACCTCCTCTTCTACGTCGGAGACGGCGAGCTGGCCCCCGCTTCGTCGGGGGCCACCGTGGTGGTCTCGGGTGCCGAGGCCCGGCACGCGGCCCAGGTCATGCGGCTGTCGCCGGGGGAGCGCGTGGACGTGGCGGACGGATCCGGCCGGCGGGTGAGCGGCACCGTGCGCTCCGCGGCGCCCGATCGGCTGGAAATCACCGCCGAGACCGTCCACGATGAACCGGCGCCGTACCCGGAACTCGTCCTCGTCCAGGCCCTCGCCAAGGGCGACCGGGACCTGCTGGCCATCCAGACGGCGACGGAACTGGGCCTCGATGCCGTGCACCCCTGGCAGGCCGAACGTTCCATCGTGCGATGGAAGGGCGACAAGGCCGCCAAAGCTGTGTCCAAGTGGGAGGCGGCCCTGCTCTCGGCCGCGAAGCAGGCACGCCGCACCCGGGTGCCCCGCACGGAGAAGGTGCTCGACGGCGTCGGGGTCGCCTCGGTCTGTGGCCCTGGTTCCCTGGTGCTCGTCCTGCACGAGGACGCGCGGCAGTCGCTGGGCGAGGCCGTCGCCGAGGCGGGGATTCTGATCGGCGAGACCGTAGAACCGGTAGAACGGATCGTGCTCGTGGTCGGCCCCGAGGGTGGCATCAGCCCGGCCGAGACCGCGGCCCTGTCCGAGGCCGGGGGGCTGCCCGTGCTGCTGGGGCGCCATGTGCTCCGGTCCTCCACCGCCGGTCCGGCCGCCGTCGCCGTCCTCCAGCAGCTGCTGGGACGGTTCGGGCCTCGGACGTAGACTGGCCTCGTAGTGCACCCGTCTCACTCTTTGCCCACCAGTTGTCCCACCAGCCAGGAGCTGAAGCACCTCCCTTGAGTCTTTCCACGGAACGTGACCACATCACCATCACCTTCGCCTCCGCGGAGACCATGGTGCGGACCTTCGGGCCGCAGGACCTGTTGCTGCGAATCCTCGACGGCCTCTATCCGGATCTGACCGTCTCCGTGCGCGGTGAGGACCTGGACGTGGAGGGCCCCGCACCGGACGTGCAGCAGGCGCGCCAGGTGATCGAGGACCTGCACGGCCTCGCCCGGCGCGGCACCTCGATCACTCCCGAGGTCATCGAACAGGTGACCAGCCTGGTGCGGGGTGGCTCCGGGGCCCAGGCCTCAGGACTGCTCTCCGCCTCGATCCTCTCCAGCCGGGGCCGCCAGATCCGGCCCAAGACGGCGAACCAGCAGCACTATGTGGAGAGCATCGACCAGAACACCATCACCTTCGGTCTCGGTCCCGCCGGCACCGGCAAGACCTACCTGGCCATGGCCAAGGCGGTCCAGGCGTTGCAGGCCAAGGAGGTCAACCGGATCATCCTCACCCGGCCGGCCGTCGAGGCGGGGGAGCGGTTGGGGTACCTGCCGGGCTCGCTCAGCGAGAAGATCGACCCGTACCTGCGGCCCCTCTACGATGCCCTGCATGACATGGTCGAACCCGAGTCCATCCCGCGGCTCATGGCGGACGGGACGATCGAGGTGGCGCCCCTGGCCTACATGCGCGGACGCACACTCAACGATGCGTTCATCATCCTCGACGAGGCCCAGAACACCACGGTCGAGCAGATGAAGATGTTCCTGACCCGTCTCGGCTTCGGCTCTCACATGGTCGTCACCGGCGACACCAGCCAGGTCGACCTCCCGCGGGGGACCCATTCGGGCCTGGCCCAGTCCGTCTCCATCCTGGAGGGCGTGCAGGACATCGCCGTCATTCGGCTGCAGTCCGCGGACGTGGTTCGCCACCGCCTCGTGAGCCGGATCGTGGACGCCTACGAGAACGCTGGGGGGAGCACCGATGGCCATTGAGATCGTCAACGAGTCCGGCGCTGAGGTTGACGAGGAGTCGCTGCTCGCCCTGTCCCGTTCCGTCCTGGAATCGCTGCACGTCCATCCGGGAGCGGAACTCTCCGTGGTGTGCGTGGACGAGGCCGCCATGGAACAGCTCCACCTGGAGTGGATGGACCTGCCGGACGCCACGGATGTCATGAGCTTCCCCATGGACGAGCTCCGCCCGGGCACCGCCGAGGACCCGGGCCCGGAGGGGCTGCTGGGCGACGTGGTCATCTGCCCGCAGGTCGCCGCCGTCCAGGCCGCCCGCGGCGGGCACTCCGCCGCGGACGAGGTCCTGCTGCTGCTGGTCCATGGCGTGCTCCACCTGCTCGGCTTCGACCATGAGGAGCCCGAGGAGAAGGACGAGATGTTCGCTCTCCAGCGCCAGCTGCTCAGCGACTTTCTCGGCCGCCCGGCCCCAGACCCCACCGAAGCCTGATGCTCACCTCCCTCATCCTGGCGGTCCTGCTGGCCGCATTGCTGTTCCTGTCCTGGATCCTCGGTGTCGCCGAGGCCTCGTTGGGATACCTGTCCCGCAAGGAGGCCGAGGGGATCGCGATGCGCCGCCCGCGCAGCCCGATCCTCACGGTCATGGCCCGGTTGCCGGAACACCTGCACGCCCTGCGGTTCTGGCGGCTGTTCGCCGAGACCACCGCCGCCGTGGCCGGCACCCTGTTCATCCACTCCCTCACCGGGACCATCTGGATCACCGCCCTGCTGTCCCTCCTGCTGATGGGGCTGGTCGCCCTGCTGCTGACCGTGCTCTCGCCGCGCCAGGTGGGGACCAAGCACGATGTCGCGGCCGCCCAGCGCACCGCGGGCCTCGTCCGCTTCCTCACCGCCCTGCTCGGCTCGCTGCCGGCCCGCGTGGCGGCACCCGGCCCGAGGTCGGAGGACGAGGAGGAGGAAGCCGCCGAGATCGAGGAGCGCCACTTCCGCGAGTTCGTCGCCCGGGCCAACGACGCCGACGTCCTGGAGGATGCGGAGGCCGAGCTCATCCGCTCCGTGTTCGACATGGGGGACACCCTGGTGCGCGCCGTGATGGTGCCGCGCACCGATGTCGTCAACGTCGAGACCGGGACCACCCTGGAAGACGCGATGAACCTGTTCCTGCGCTCCGGCTGCTCCCGCATCCCGCTCATTGGAGACAACGCGGACGAGGTCTTCGGCATGGTCTACCTCAAGGACGTGGCCCGGGCGCTACACCGTGGTCTGGGGGACGGCGCGGCGGATCCGGCCAGCCCCGTGGACGCCGTGGCCCGGGACGTGCGCTTCGTCCCCGAGTCGAAGCCGGTGTCCGTGCTGCTGCAGGAGCTCCAGCGCGAATCCACCCACATCGCGGTCGTGGTGGACGAGTACGGCGGCACCGCCGGCCTCGTGACGCTCGAGGACCTCATCGAGGAGATCGTCGGCGAGATCTCGGACGAGTACGACCGCCAGGACCGTCCCGAGGTCGAACCCCTCGAGGACGGCTCGTTCAGCGTGGACGCCCGCATGGGCATCGACGACTTCGCCGAGCTGTTCGGCATGGACCTGGACGACGAGGAGGACGTGGACACCGTCGGCGGACTGCTCGCCAAGACGCTGGGCCGCGTCCCCATCCAGGGCTCGCACGTGGCCGTCCAGGGCATCGAGCTGACAGCCGAGTCCCTGCAGGGCCGGCGCAACCGCGTCGCGCGCCTGGTGGTGCGAGAGACCCCGCGGGACGGTGGCCACGTCCGACGCCGGCCCGGCACCGACCTGCTGCCAGCCCACCTGACCGATCGCGACGCCGCCTCGGCATCCACCCCAGCCTCCCGGGAGACCCCATGACGACCCTGTTCGACCCCAGCAACGCCCCGGAGGACTTCCGCGCCGGATTCGTCTCTCTGGTGGGCCGGCCCAACGCCGGCAAGTCCACCCTGACCAACGCCTTGGTGGGGGAGAAGGTGGCCATCACCTCCTCCAAGCCGCAGACCACCCGGCACACCATCCGCGGGATCGTGCACCGCGAGGGCTTCCAGCTGGTCCTCGTGGACACCCCCGGACTGCACCGCCCCCGGACCCTGCTGGGTCAGCGGCTCAACGACCTCGTGACCCAAACCCTCGGCGAGGTGGACGCGGTCGGCTTCTGCATCCCGGCGGACGAGAAGATCGGCCCGGGCGACCGCTACATCGCCACTCAGCTGGCGCTGCTCAACCGCAAGCCCGTGGTCGCCCTGGTGACCAAGACGGACAAGGTGAAGCCGGACGCGATCGCCGCCCAGCTGCTCGCCGTCACCGCCCTCGGCGACGAGGTGCTCGGGCCGGAGAACCAGGGGACCGGCTTCGCCGCCGTCGTACCCGTCTCCGCGGTCCAGGACCACCAGGTGGAGGACGTGGCGAAGGTCCTGGCCGAACGGCTGCCGCTGTCCCCGCCGCTCTACCCGGATGGTGAACTCACGGACGAGCCCGAGCTGACCATGGTGGCCGAGCTCATCCGGGAGGCGGCCCTGGAGGGTGTGCGGGACGAGCTGCCGCACTCGGTGGCCGTGGTGGTCGACGAGATGAACCCGCGCGAAGGACGGCCCGCCGACCGTCCGCTGCTGGACATCCACGCCAACGTGTTCGTGGAGCGGGACAGCCAGAAGGCCATCATCATCGGCAAGGGCGGCTCCCGCCTCAAGGCCATCGGCTCCCAGGCGCGGGGCTCCATCGAGAAGCTCCTCGGGACCGCCGTGTACCTGGACCTCCGGGTGAAGGTGGCCAAGGAATGGCAGCGCGACCCCAAGCAGCTGGGCCGGCTCGGGTTTTGATCCCGTCGGTCCCGGCGGTGCTAGGCTGAAATCATGTTCGACCGACTGGACCTCACCGGGATCACCCCGGACACCGTTGAAGGGCTGCTACTACGCCGCCGCAACGGGGCTGAGCCGTCGGTCGTGGCGCCCGCCACGCTCTGACGCACTGGGGGCATCGCACCCTGGCCGGGCCGGAACCCCGTTGCGGAGGTAGCTCCACGGCCCTTCCACCAGCCAGACCCCTCCGGTGCACGCACCGGGTTTCACGAAAGGCAGGCGTCCAGCCCCATGCGCAACTTCCAGAAGTCCTCCGGGATGAAGTTCCAGAAGTACACCCCCTTCCAGGACCAGATCGAGGTCCATCTGCCGGACCGCACCTGGCCGGACCAGATCATCACCCAGGCACCCCGGTGGTGCGCGGTGGACCTGCGGGACGGCAACCAGGCCCTCATCGATCCCATGGGCCCGGACCGCAAGATGCGGATGTTCGAACTGCTCGTCTCCATGGGCTACAAGGAGATCGAGGTCGGCTTCCCCTCCGCCTCACAGACGGACTTCGACTTCGTGCGTCAGCTGATCACCGAGGACCGCATCCCCGAGGACGTCACCATCCAGGTTCTCACCCAGTCCCGTGAACACCTCATCGAGCGCACCTATCAGGCCCTCGAGGGCTGCCACCGGGCGATCGTGCACCTGTACAACTCCACCTCGGTGCTCCAGCGGCGCGTCGTGTTCCGCGAGGACATGGACGGCATCGTGGACATCGCCACCACCGGCGCCCGCCTGTGCCGCAAGTACGAGGAGCAGATGACAGGCACGGAGATCGTGTACGAGTACTCGCCGGAGTCCTTCACGGGCACCGAGCTGGAATTCGCCGCCCGCATCTCCAACGCGGTCGGTGAGATCCTCGAGGCCTCCACGGACCGCCAGATGATCCTCAACCTGCCCGCCACCGTGGAGATGGCCACCCCGAACGTCTACGCGGACTCCATCGAGTGGATGCACCGCAACCTGGAGAACCGCAGCGGCATCATCCTCTCGCTGCACCCCCACAATGACCGCGGCACGGGCGTGGCGGCTGCTGAACTGGGTTACATGGCCGGGGCGGACCGCATCGAGGGCTGCCTGTTCGGCAATGGGGAGCGCACGGGCAACGTGGACCTGGTGACCCTGGGCATGAACCTGTACAGCCAGGGGATCGACCCGATGATCGACTTCTCCAACATGGATGAGATCCGCCGCACCGTGGAGTACTGCAACCAGCTCCAGGTTGCTGAGCGCGTGCCCTACGGGGGAGACCTCGTCTTCACCGCCTTCTCCGGCTCCCACCAGGACGCCATCAAGAAGGGCTTCGAGTTCATGGACGCGGATGCAGCCGAGGCCGGCACCGACCGGGACGGCATTCCGTGGGGAGTCCCCTACCTGCCGATCGATCCGCAGGACATCGGCCGCTCCTACGAGGCCGTCATCCGGGTGAACTCGCAGTCCGGCAAGGGCGGCGTGGCCTACCTGCTCAAGAGTGAGCACAACCTCGACCTGCCGCGCCGCGCCCAGATCGAGTTCTCCCACGTCATCCAGAACATGGCCGACTCCCAGGGCGGGGAGGTCACCGGTGACCAGCTGTGGCAGGTGTTCCAGGACGAGTACCTGCCGGCCGAGTCCGAAGCTGACCACACCTCCCGCTGGGGCCGCTACCGTCTGGGCCTCGTCAGCTCGACGACGGAGGAGGACGGCAGCTTCACCATGACCGCCGAGGTAGAGGTGGACGGCGAGACGCGGGAACGCACCGTCACCGCCAATGGCCCGATCGCCGCCCTCGTGAAGATCTTCGGCGACGATGGCCTGGACATCCGGGTGCTGGACTACTCCGAGCACGCGCTGTCCGAGGGCGGATCGGCGATGGCCGCCGCCTACGTCGAGTGCGCCGTGGGGGATCGTGTGCTCTGGGGCGCCGGCCTGGACTACAACACCACTATGGCCTCGCTGAAGGCGGTCGTCTCCGCCGTCAACCGTGCCCTCCGGGACGATGAGGAACTCGCGCAGGCCGTGGCCGGTCCGGGGGCCGGGATGGACGCCAGGGCCTAGTGTCCGGTTCGGGTGGACGCTCGTCAGGGCGGGGCGGCGCAGGCTACGCGGCGAACAGCTACCGCACGCACGCCTTGGTTCTGCGCACCTACAAACTCGGTGAGGCCGATCGCATCATCGTGTTGCTGACCCCCGGCCACGGCCAGATCCGGGCCGTGGCCAAGGGGGTCCGGCGGACGACGTCCAAGTTCGGCGCCACCCTGGAACCCTTCATGCTCTCCCGGCTGCAACTCGTGCGCGGACGGAACCTGGACATCATCACCCAGGCCGAATCCGTCACGCCCTACGGGCAGTGGATCGCCCAGGACTATGACGCCTACTCTGCCGCCTCCGCCATGGTCGAGACCGCCGAGCGGCTGACCGTGAGCGACATCGGGGAGGTCGGCGAGCTCGGGGAGCGCGGGGAGCCGCCCCGGCCGGACGGGAGGGTGGAGGCGCCCAGCCAGTACCGGCTGCTCCACGGGGCACTGGCGGCCCTGGCCCGCGGCACCCATGCCCCGCGGCTGTTGCTGTACTCCTACCTACTGCGGTCCCTGGCCACCGCCGGATGGGCCGCCAGCTTCACCACCTGCTCCAGATGTGGAGCCCCCGGGCCCCACCGCTCCGTCAACGTCACCCTCGGCGGCAGCGTCTGCGACGATTGCCGCCCGCCCGGCTCGGCCACGCCGGCCCCGGCCACCGTGGAACTGCTCGCGGCCCTGCAGTCGGGCCGCTGGGAAGTCGCCGACGCCGCACCGGAGCAGGCGCACCGGGAGGCGGCCGGTATCGTGTCCGGGTACCTCCAGTTCCACCTGGAACGCCACCTGAAGTCCCTGTCCGTCATGGACCAGAGCCCCTGAACCCGAGGACCGAGCCCATGCCCTCCCGCCCCTCTGCCCGCCGGCCTGCCCTCGCCGAACCGTATCCGCACCCGTCGGGAGCCCGGCCGCCGCAGATGGATCCGCGGTTCATCCCGCGCCACGTGGCCATCGTCATGGACGGCAACGGGCGGTGGGCCAATCAGCGCGGACTGCCCCGCACCGAGGGTCACCGGGCCGGCGAGGCCGCACTGCTGGACGTGATGGCCGGTGCCGTGCAGCTGGGTATCGAACACGTCTCCGTCTACGCGTTCTCCACCGAGAATTGGAAGCGGTCTCCGGACGAGGTCCGCTTCCTCATGGGCTTCTCCCGGGACGTGCTGCGCCGCCAGCGGGACACCCTGGATTCGTGGGGCGTGCGGATCCGCTGGAACGGCCGCCGCCCCCGGTTGTGGACCTCAGTGGTCAAGGAGTTGGAGGTCGCGGAGGAGCAGACCCGCGGCAACACCCGGTGCAACCTGACCATGTGCGTGAACTACGGGTCCCGCGCCGAGATCACTGATGCCGTCAAGGCCGTCGCCCGCGAGGTGGAGGCGGGCCGGCTGACGTCCTCCGGGATCCGCGAGGAGACGATCGCCCGGCACCTGGACGAGCCCGACGTTCCGGACGTGGACCTGTTCCTGCGCACCTCCGGGGAGCAGCGACTGTCCAACTTCCTGCTCTGGCAGTCGGCGTACGCCGAACTCGTCTTCCTGGACACGCTGTGGCCGGACGTCGACCGCACGACCCTGTGGGACGCCGTCGAGGTCTATGCCCGCCGCGACCGCCGGTACGGGGGAGCGGTGGATCAGGCAGGGCCGGCGTAGGCCCCCAGCCAGCGGAACATCTCGCGAACGGCGTCACGCCGGATGGCCTGTGGCGAGGCCATCACGTCATGCAGGGCACCGGCGTGCCGGACGACCGTGACATGCCGACCGAGCCGGGTGGCACGCTGGGCCAGGATCTCCACGTCCAGCACGATGTCCGCCGCCGTCATGTCCTGGCGCCACCCGGCTGAGAAGACCGTGCGGTCCGAGAGCATCACGTAGACCGGCTCCGTCAGGCCGAGCCCCTCGGCGACGGCGGCGTGGCCCGTCATCACCGCCTTGAGCCAGCCGCCGGGCACCTCGAAGGCGTACTGCGGACGCCACAAGGGGTGCAGGTCCCAATCGCCGTCGGCGGCGGAGGACACCGTGCGCCAGTAGTGGTCCACCCGGGGAAGCTTGAGGAAGTTCTTCGGCTGCAGCCGCACCACCGGGTCCAGGACGGCCGTGGCCATGTGACGGACCAGCGCTGAGCCCTGCATCTCCAGCCACGGGCTGTTCAGCACGAGCGCCCGCGCCCGGCCGGGATGCCGGGACGCCCACAGGGAGAGGATGAGCCCTCCGGTGGAATGGCCCATCAGCACGGGGGCCTGTTGGTGTTCGCGGCCAATGGTCCGCAGCGCCTGGCCGATCTCGTCGTCGTACACCTCGAGGCTGTCCGCCCACCCCGGCGTCTGCCCCGGACGCAGCGAACGGCCGTACTTGCGCAGGTCCAGCGCGTAGAAGGCGTAGCCGCGCTCCTCAAAGTGGCCCGCGAGCGGTGCGTTGTAGAAGTAGTCCGACCAGCCGTGAACGTACAACACCGGAATGCGCGACGCCGGCCGGGCACCGATCGCGTCCGGCTCGCCTGGGGTGTCGCCCGTCTCGACCGAGGCGTCACCCGCCGGCGCGCGGACCGGGGTGCGGGCCGGAGTGGAGGCAGGGGGGCGAGCCGTACGGACCAAGGTCGCCGCGTTGGGGCCCTCCTCGTCCACCTCGAGGGGAATCGTCAGCCGCTCGAAGCCCTCCAGCAGATCTGGCACCCACATGCCGGGCGGGGAATCCGTCAGGAGCGTGGCCTCCGCGGAGGGGGAGAAGGGGGTGTCCCCGGACGGCTGGTCGGTGGCGCTCATATGAACGCCATGCTAGGGCCGAAACGTGGGCCGAACCAGTACCGGAATCGTGGTTCCATAAGTGCATGACTGCTCTGCCGCGCGAGGCCCGCCTCTATCCCGCCTTCTTCAACACGTTCTTCAAGGGCATGGACGCCGAGAAGGCGCATCACGTGGGCTTCTCGATGATCCGGGCGGCGGAGTCCACCGGTGCCTCAGTGGCCCTGCGCCGGGCCACTCGGCCGGCGAAGACGCTGACGACCCGGGTGATGGGCCTGGACTTCCCCTCGCCGTTCGGGCTCGCGGCCGGCTTCGACAAGCAGGGCCTGGGCACGGCGGCCCTGGCAGACCTCGGCTTCGGCCATATCGAGGTCGGCACCATCACCGGTGAGGCACAACCGGGCAACCCCGCTCCACGGCTGTTCCGCCTGGTCGAGGACAAGGCGCTGATCAACCGGATGGGTTTCAACAACGATGGCGCCCGCGCGGTGGCTCCGCGGCTCAAGGCCACCCGGCAGACGCTGACCCGGCGCTTCGGCCGGCGTCGGCCGGTGCTCGGGGTGAACATCGGCAAGACCAAGACGGTCGCCCTCGAGGAGGCGACGCAGGACTACCTGGCCTCCACGGCCGCCCTGGCCGTCCACGCCGACTATCTCGTGGTCAACGTGTCCTCACCCAACACACCCGGATTGCGTCAGCTGCAGGACATCGAGGCTCTGGCACCCCTGCTGGCCGCGGTGCGCCAGGAGGCGGATCGGACCACGGGCCGTCACGTGCCGCTGGCCGTGAAGATCGCCCCGGACCTGGCCGACGAGGACGTGGACTCCGTGGCCGCGATGGCCGTGGAATTGGGCTTGGACGGGGTCATCGCCACGAACACGACGATTGCCCGGGACGGGCTGGCCACACCCGCTGCCGAGGTCGAGACCATGGGGGCCGGCGGCCTGTCGGGGGCACCGCTGAAGGAACGGTCGCTGGAGGTGCTGACCAGACTGCGCGGCGCGCTGCCGGAATCAGTGGCCCTGATCTCTGTGGGCGGGGTCACCACCGGTGCGGATGTCCGTGAGCGGCTCGAGCTGGGGGCGGATCTGGTGCAGGGCTACACCGCGTTCCTCTACGAGGGACCGTTCTGGGCTGCCCGGATCAACCGCGAGCTGGCGCGGTAGTTGCGGCCAGCTGGCGTGGGTCAGTCGGGGAAGTGACCGCGCTTGGTCTGCGGCTTGGGCAGACGCAGCTTGCGCAGCTGCATGGCCCGCATGACGCCGTACCAGCGCACGCCGCGCTCGACGTCCCCGAACTTCTCCGCCAGACGTTTCTTCAGCTGGAAGGAGATGAGGACGCCCTCCAGCACCACCAGCAGCACGATGGCCCAAAGGGAGAAGGTCAGCCAGATCTGCAGGTCGGACTGGGGCAGGAACGCCAGGAAGACGTAGACCAGCACGATCACCATGAGCCATTCGCCCACACCAGTGCGGGCGTCCACCCAGTCACGGGCATAGCGCTTCTGCGGGCCGCGGTCGCGCAACGGCATGTTGCGCTCATCGCCGGTCTCCATGGCCACGCGCATCTTCTGACGCTCGACCATCTCCGCATCGCGAGCGGCCTTGCGGGCCGCCTTGCGATCTTCCGGCACCAGCGGACGGCGGCGGGCGGCCTCCCGCTCCGCGCGCGTCGGCGTCGGCCCCTTCTTGGCCTGATGGCGCGCGGCCGTCTGCTCGGGGGTCTCGATCACGGGCGCCGACTCAGGGGCGGGGGTCTCGGTCTTCTTGCGTCCAAACACCCATCCATTCTAGGCGGAGCCGGAGCCTCCGGGAGTCAACGCTGTGACCGCTGTCATCTCGCTAGGCTGGGCCTTATGCCTGAGACGCCCCAGACCCCGCCCGCCCTCCCCCTTGATACCGAGACGATCGCGCGGATCGCCGCTGCCGTGGAGGAGCGGTTGCCGCAGACGGTGGCCACGCTCAAGGAGCTCGTGGCCATCCCCGGCATCGCCTGGGACTCCTTCGACCGCGCTTCCCTCGAGCGTTCCGCCCAAGCCGTCGCCGAACTCATCCGGTCGCTGGGGCTGGAGGACGTGGAGATCCTGACGGAGGCGCTGGTGGAGGCGGACGGCACGGAACGCCCGGGGGGACCGGCCGTCGTCGCGCGCCGTCCGGCGCAGCCGGGAAAGCCGACCGTGCTGCTCTACGCGCACCACGATGTCCAGCCGGTGGGGGAGCTGGCGCTCTGGGAGACCGAGCCGTTCACCGCCGTGGAGAAGGACGGCCGGCTTTACGGCCGCGGAGCAGCGGATGACAAGGCCGGGATCATGGTGCACCTCGCCGCCCTGCAGGCCATGCTCGACGCCGGCGCCGACTCGGGCGTGGGCGTCACCTTCTTCATCGAGGGGGAGGAGGAAGCCGGCTCTCCGACCTTCCGGACCTTCCTCGAGCGACACCGTGAGAAGCTGGCGGCCGACGTCATCGTGGTCGCTGACTCCGCCAACTGGAGGGTCGGTGTCCCGGCCCTGACCACCTCGTTGCGGGGGCTCGTGGACGGCACCATCGGCGTCCGGGTCCTGGACCACGCCGTCCACTCCGGCATGTTCGGGGGCCCGGTGCTCGACGCCCCGACCTTGCTGGCGCGCCTGATCGCGACCCTGCATGACGAGGAGGGGAATGTGGCCATCGCCGGCCTCGAGCAGCAGCACCACTCCTCGATCGAGTACCCGGAGGCGGACTACCGCGCCGACTCCTCCGTGCTGGACTCCGTGCGGCTGGCCGGCACGGGGCCCTTGGCCGACCGCCTGTGGAACAAACCGGCTCTGAGCATCATCGGCACGGACGTGACCCGGCTCGACGTCGCGTCCAACACCCTGCAGCCCGAGGCACGCGCGAAGTTCAGCCTGCGCCTGGGCCCGGGCATGGATCCGGCCACGGCGATAGCCGCCGTGCGTGCCCACGTGAAGTCGGTTCGGTCCACCGCGCTGTTGGGCGCGGAGGTCATCTTCGAACCGGGGGAGTCCGGGCAGCCCTTCGCCACGGATACCTCCGCTCCCGCCGCCCGGACGATGATGGCGGCCCTCCGAGAGGCCTTCGGAGCCGAGCCGGTCGAGGCGGGCATGGGTGGGTCCATTCCGTTCACCGCCGACCTGGTGGAGATGTTCCCGGAGGCGACCCTGCTGATCACCGGCGTCGAGGACCCGGACTCCCGGGCCCACTCGGCCAATGAGTCCCTGCATCTGGGCGACTTCCGACACGCCGTGTTGGCGGAGGCCCTGCTGTTGGCCGCCGTCGGTCACTGACCTAGACTCGACAGATACCGAAGGTCTCGATCCGGTCGTCGGGAATGAACCGTCCGGACCGGGTGTTGGGACCGGGGAAAGTGGCCTCCGGGCCGCCCCACCGATCGGCCCGCCGCCGAGCCGGGGGAGCACGCACGCAGACGAAGGAGCGAGCATGAGCGTTTCCGCAGAATCCACCGAGACCGAGATCCCGACTGCCCAGCCGGCAGAAGGCCTGGACGCCCACGAGGTCCAGCTGAGTGATGTGGCCGCCGCCAAGGTGCGCACCCTGCTGGAGCAGGAGGGGCGCACCGATCTCCGCCTGCGCGTCGCCGTGCAGCCGGGCGGTTGCTCCGGACTGATCTACCAGCTCTACTTCGATGAGCGCGTGTTGGACGGCGACGCGTTGCGGGACTTCGACGGCGTCGAGGTCATCGTGGACAAGATGAGCGTCCCCTACCTCAGCGGCGCCTCGATCGATTTCGAGGACACCATCTCCAAGCAGGGATTCACCATCGACAACCCGAACGCTGGCGGCTCCTGTGCCTGCGGTGATTCCTTCCACTAGGTCTTCAGTACCACGCGACGTCGGGCGTCCGAGCCAGGAATTGGTTCGGATGCCCGACGTTTTTGCGTGTCATAGGGCAGACGACCAGGGCGGTAAGCTCTACAGTAGGTAGTAAACCTAGGGGTCCCCCTGTGGCATTTTCGTTCCAGCGCAGACATTGTCTGGAGGGAGCGCGGCCACGGGAGGCATTCGCACTCGAGATTGAAGAGGAAGGGCCGTCTGTGAGATCGCAGAATCAAGCCGGCAGCCGTGGCAGGCGTCTCCTGAAGGGGGGAGCGCTTGCCGTCATGGCAGCCATGGTCCTGTCCGGTTGTTCGGAGCAGGTTCAACGAGGATTCCTGCCCGGCACACGGGAGACCACCAACCAGTCCGCCCAGATCACCGATTTGTGGGTCAACTCCTGGATCGCAGCCCTGATCGTGGGCCTGGCGGCCTGGGGCATGATGCTGTGGTGCATGGTCGCCTACCGTCGGCGGAAGCATGACAAGGGCTACCCGCGTCAGATGGCGTACAACGTCCCGATGGAGACACTGTTCACCGTCGTGCCGGTCATCATGGTGCTGACCCTGTGGGGTTTCACTGACCGCGTCCAACGTGAGATCGACACCCCCGTGGAGGACTCCCCGCTGACCGTCGAGGTCTACGGCAAGCAGTGGGCCTGGGACTTCAACTACAGCTACGAGGGCGAAGAGAAGCACTACCAGGGCGTCCAGGCGCAGCTCGACGGCACCGAGGGTGTCGAAGAGACCCTGCCGACCCTGTACCTGCCGGTCGATGTTCCGGTCGAGTTCGAGCTGAAGTCGCGCGACGTCATCCACTCGTTCTGGGTTCCTGCATTCCTGCGCAAGCTGGACATGGTCCCCGGTAAGTCGAACTTCATGTACCTGACGCCGACCGAGGAAGGCACCTTCCAGGGCAAGTGTGCGGAGCTCTGCGGTGAGTACCACTCGGAGATGCTCTTCAACGTCGAGGTCGTCTCCGAACAGGAGTTCACCTCGCAGCTGTCCCAGATGGAAGACGGCCACGTGGGTGACGAGTACAACCGCAACCCGAATGAGCACCCGGATGGTGCCCAGAACCAGGAAGTGCCCCTTCAGGGTGACGGAACCACCCGCGAGGACGCCGGCGGCCCGACCGGTGGCGAAGACTCGACGCTCGAGGGAGAGAACTGATGACCACTTACGAATACGCCACGGATGACGCGGCTGCGGCTCAGCCGCGGGTGGTGCCCGAGTCCAAGGGCAAGGTCATCGTCAACTGGATCACCAGTACCGACCACAAGACCATCGGGTACATGTACCTGATCACCTCGTTCATGTTCTTCTGCATCGGCGGCGTCATGGCGCTGCTGATCCGTGCCGAGCTCTTCGAACCGGGCATGCAGCTGCTGCAGACCAAGGAGCAGTACAACCAGCTGTTCACCATGCACGGCACGATCATGCTGCTGATGTTCGCCACCCCGCTGTTCATCGGCTTCGCCAACGTCATCATGCCGCTGCAGATCGGTGCACCGGATGTGTCGTTCCCGCGTCTGAACGCCCTGGCGTTCTGGTTCTTCCTGTTCGGCTCCATCATCGCCGTGGCCGGCTTCCTCACCCCGCAGGGTGCCGCGTCCTTCGGTTGGTTCGCCTATGCGCCACTGTCCAATACCACCTATTCGCCGGGGGTGGGCGGCGACCTCTGGGTCTTCGGCCTCTTCCTGCAGGGCTTCGGTACGATCATGGGGGGCGTCAACTTCATCACCACCATCCTGACGATGCGCGCCCCGGGCATGACGATGTGGCGTATGCCGATCTTCACCTGGAACACCCTGATCACCGCCATTCTCGTGATCATGGCCTTCCCCCCGCTGGCTTCGGCACTGGGTGCGTTGGGCATGGACCGTCGTTTCGGTGGCCACATCTTCGATCCGGAGAATGGCGGCGCCATCCTGTGGCAGCACCTCTTCTGGTTCTTCGGGCACCCCGAGGTCTACATCATCGCGCTGCCGTTCTTCGGCATCGTCTCGGAGATCATCCCGGTCTTCAGCCGCAAGCCGATCTTCGGCTACAAGACCCTGGTCTTCGCGACCACGGCCATTGCCGCACTGTCCGTGACCGTGTGGGCACACCACATGTATGTCACCGGCTCCGTGCTGCTGCCGTTCTTCTCGCTGATGACCATGCTGATCGCCGTCCCGACGGGCGTGAAGTTCGTCAACTGGATCGGCACCATGTGGCGAGGTTCGATCACCTTCGAGAATCCGATGCTCTGGAGCCTCGGCTTCATGGTCACCTTCCTGTTCGGTGGCCTGACCGGTGTCATCCTGGCCTCGCCGCCGCTGGACTTCCACGTCTCCGACACCTACTTCGTGGTGGCACACTTCCACTACGTCGTCTTCGGCACCGTGGTGTTCGCCATGTTCGCGGGCTTCTTCTTCTGGTGGCCCAAGTTCACCGGCAAGATGCTCAACGAGCGCCTGGGCAAGATCCAGTTCTGGATGCTGTTCATCGGCTTCCACGGCACCTTCCTCATCCAACACTGGCTGGGTGTGATGGGCATGCCGCGCCGCTACGCTGACTACATGGTCGAGGACGGCTTCACCATGATGAACCAGTTCTCCACGATCTTCTCCTTCGTCCTTGGCGCCTCGCTGATCCCGTTCTTCTGGAACGTGTACATCACAGCGCGCAAGGGCAAGAAGATCACTGTGGACGATCCCTGGGGCTTCGGTGGCTCCCTGGAGTGGGCGACGTCCTGCCCGCCCCCGCGCCACAACTTCCACTCCTTGCCGCGAATCCGTTCGGAGCGTCCGGCACTGGACCTGCACCACCCCGAACTGTTGCCGACGTCCCCGCAGCATGAGCCCGAGGTCTTCGGAGAAAAGGCGGCTGCCAAGTGAGAACCAACGTCAAGCTGTTCACGATCCTCGGTGTCTTCCTGATCGTCGTGGCCACGGTCTACGGCTTCTGGGTCCAGTGGACCGAGTGGGCCGGCATCCCTGCCCTCTACGCCGTGGCTGGCCTCTCCCTGATGGTCGCCGTCTTCCTCTGGCTCACTGAGCGCAAGTTCGGCCAGGGTCCGGATGACGACGAGCACGGAGAGATCTCGCAGTACGCCGGTACCTACGGCAGCTTCGCTCCGTGGAGCTGGTGGCCGCTGGGCCTCGGCCTGGCGTGCGCTGCACTGGTGCTCGGGATCGCCATCGATGCGTGGATCTCCTTCATCGGCGTCGGTGTGGGTATCTACTTCCTGGTCGGCTGGGTCTTCGAGTACTCGAAGGGCGATCACGCCCACTGATCCAATCGGATCCGCAGGAGCGGCAGTAGCAACGGCTGAGGCCGGGAGACCCGTTGTGGGTCTCCCGGCCTCAGCCGTTTCGCCGTTTCCGGATGTCCGAGAGGACAAGAACGGTTCGGGGTGGGGGTGCCCCTATGGTTTTCGCCAAGCGGCCTGAGCCACTAGTGACGGTTGTTGAGGCCCGGGGTGGTCTTGGTAGCGGGTGCCGTCCCTGAACGTTGCGAGCAGTACGTCGGTCGGTCGGCCAGGGCGGTGATCGTCTATCCTTCAGGACCGGCCTGCAAAGGTGGCCACGGCGTGGGGAACATGTGCCGACTGCTACCGACCGCGCCCGCTGATGCGTACACCTACGCAGCAGGGTGGTGGTGACTCTGCTGGATGACGAAGCATTTCGGACGGGGGGACTCGGCGGTGGCTCCCGTCACCGCGGCCGCTGACTCTCAACGGCAATATCGGGTGGCTCCCGAGACTCCGAATACTCAGCTTTTGCCCTGGGCCCGTTTCCGGCCGCAGTAGGTCATCGACGACCCGTGGGGCACCGAGGTGAAGGCGGAGAGGAACAAAGCGGGCTTCAGGTGCTTGCTCCCACCACGGGGGCCTGGTTGCCGCGGATCGAGATCCTGGATCGACGTGTGACAGTTGCCATCCCTGCGTAGGACGCCAGATGCCCGGTGTTGGTGAAGTCATTGCCCACGAGCTCGGTGAGGATCCTCGAGGCGGTCCTGACCCTGGCCCCGGCCTTCGAGGACAGGATCGGGGACAGAGGGTCGCCTCCATCAGGGCGCTGACCTGCTACGACACCGCGGCCCGTCGAGCCGTCTGCGCGATCCGCTGTCCGGCGAGGAATCGGGATCACCGTGGTGGCGGCTTCGGTGCCGGCTATGATCACCGTCTGTTGCTCCAAGGCGGTAGGGGTCACCTCGGTCAACGACTCGGCCAGTCTGGGGGGTGCTTGCACGGCCGTGTCAATGGCCATGACGTTCCTTCCCGGTCCCCGTCAGGGCGTGGTGGTCTGACTTGCTGACGGTCCAGGCGGACGAACGGAGTACTGGGGGCCACCAGAGTCCTTCCAGGCCGTCCCAGGGGCAATGCCGGTCGATCCGTCCGCTGGTGGTGGGAAGTACCCAGGGCGGCTCCTACAGCAAGGCGTCGTCACCGTGACGCAGGTGCACACTGACACAGCAGAAGGGCCCCACCGTAGTGGGGCCCTTCTGCTGTGGAGATCCTCGGTCAGTGACCGATGGAGGACTGGCCGTCCTGGCCTTCCACGGCGCTCGGGACGTCCGAGTGATCGTGGGTCTTGGCCTCGGCCAGCTCCTCACGGGTCACCGGCTCAACGCGCTCCTCGTAGAACCAGCGGTTGAACTTGGCCCGCTGCTTCTCTGCGGCCTTGATCTTGCCGTCGCGGCCCGGCTGGGCCGGGACGGGCTTCTTGTTCTCGAAGCTGACGAGCTTGTAGAGGCGGTAGTCGTCCAGGCGCTCATGGCGCTCACGGAACTCGCCCTCCGGAGTCATCTCGATGACACCGGCCTCGCGACCATGCAATACGATCTCACGATCCTTGCGCTGCAGGGCCAGGCACACGCGCTTCGTGATGATGAAGCCGATGAACGGACCGAACACGAAGAGCGCGCGCAACCAGTAGGTCACGTCGTTCAGCGAGACGGAGAAGTGCGTGGCGATCAGGTCGGAGGAGGCCGCAGCCCACATGACGCAGTACCAGATGATGCCGGCCACACCGACACCGGTGCGGGTCGGAGCGTTGCGCGGACGGTCCAGGATGTGGTGCTCGCGGTTGTCCTTGGTGATCCACCGTTCGATCCACGGCCAGCCGAACATGACGGAGAAGAGGATGCCGGCAGGAACCAGGGCCGGCAGCAGGACGCCCAGCGCGAGGGTATTGGTGCCCCAGGGGAAGGGAATATCCCACTTGAACGAGAAGTCACCCAGCCAACCCGGCATCAGGCGCAGGGCGCCATCAACGAAGCCGATGTACCAGTCCGGCTGGGTACCGGCCTGGACGGGCGAAGGATCGTAGGGGCCGTAGTTCCAGATCGCGTTGATGGTGAAGAAGCCACCGAGCAGGGCCACCACGCCGAACACAATGAAGAAGAAGCCACCGGCCTTGGCCGCGTACACCGGGCCGACCGGGTAGCCGACCACGTTGTTCTCCGTGCGGCCCGGGCCGGGGTACTGGGTGTGCTTGTGCACCACGACCATGAACAGGTGAATCACGATCATCAGCAGGATCAGGGCCGGCACCACGAGCACGTGCAGGATGTAGAGGCGCCCGATGATGTCGTCGCCGGGGAACTCGCCGCCGAAGAGGAAGAACGAGATATAGGTGCCGATCAGCGGGATGGCCTTCACGACGCCGTCGATGATGCGCAGGCCGTTGCCGGAGAGCATCTCGTCGGGGAGGGAGTAGCCGGTGAAGCCGGCGGCCAGGCCCAGAATGAGCAGTGTGCAGCCGACAACCCAGTTCAGCTCGCGTGGGCGCCGGAAGGCGCCGGTGAAGAACACGCGGAGCATGTGCACCGACATGGCCGCCACGAACAGCAGCGCCGCCCAGTGGTGGACCTGGCGCATGAAGAGGCCGCCGCGGATGTCGAACGAGATGTCCAGTGCCGAGGCATAGGCCACGGACATCTCCACGCCGTAGAGCGGCTTATAGGAGCCCTCATACGTGGTGTGCGCCATGGACGGGTCGAAGAAGAGCGTCAAGAAGGTGCCCGACATCAACAGGATGACGAAGGTGTAGAGGGCGACTTCGCCGAACATGAAGGACCAGTGGTCCGGGAAGATCTTGCGGCCGAACTCCTTGACCATGGGGGACAGCCCGGCACGGGTGTCCATGAAGTTCGCGATCTTCCCCGTGGGGGTCGAGGCCTGGTATTCGGTGGTGGTTGAGGTGCTCATGAGTATCAGCCACGCTCCCAATATGCCGGTCCAACGGGCTCATGGAAATCGCTCTGGGCGACCAGGAAGCCCTCTTCATTAACGCTGATCGGCAGCTGTGGCAGCGCGTGGCCGGCCGGGCCGAAAATCACCTTGCACTCCCGCGCCAGGTCGAAGGTCGACTGGTGGCAGGGGCACAGCAGGTGGTGGGTGTGCTGTTCGTACAACGCGACCGGGCAACCGACGTGCGTGCAGACCTTGGAGTACGCGACGATTCCGTCGACATTCCAGTCCTCCCGTTCGGGGGAGACATACATGTCCTCGGGGTTCATGCGCATGAGCAGCACCACGGCCTTGGCCTTCTGGTTGAGCATCTCGTGCGGGTCGAGCTCGTTGAGCCCTTCCGGGATCACGTGGAAGGCGGAGCCGATGGTGACGTCGGAGGCCTTGATCGGGGTCCCGGTGGGGTCGCGTACGAGGCGGACGTCGGGTGCCCACATGGTGTGCCGCAGGCGCTCCGGGCCGAAGTTCTCGGCAGCCAGTTCGCTGCGGTTGTCTGTGTCATCGAGGTCACGGAAGATGGCGATCGCCGGCAGGACGGCGAGGACGCCGGCGCCGATGAGGGTGTTGCGCAGCAGGGGGCGGCGCTTCACCTGGGTCTCGTCGACGATGTCCTCGATCATGCCGACGGCGATCTGGCGATCGGCTTCGGTCCGGACCTCGTGACGCAGCTCGGTGGTCTCGTGGTCTGGCATCAGGGTCTTGGCCCAGTGCACGATGCCGACGCCGATGCCCAGCATGGCGAAGGCAGTGCCGAGTCCGAGGAGCATATTCTGCAGGCGGACCGTGGCGATCGGAGTGTCTGGCCCGATCTGGCCGACCACGAAGTAGCCCACGAAGAACAGGAGCGTACCCACGATGGAGAGGCCGAACAGGAAGGCGGCCTGGCGCTCCGCGCGCTTGGCGGCCTTCGGGTCCTCGTCTGCCAGTCGCGGCCGGTGCGGCGGGATGCCGGGGTTGTCGATGGCGTACTTGCCCGACTCCTCCACACCGGCGTGCTCAACGGCGCCCGTGTGTTCCGGGCCTCCGTGGCTTTGCTCAGACATAGATCTGAATCCTTTGCTTGAGTGATGTGACGTTGTGTGTGACCGGCGCCCCCACGGCGCCGTCAGGTCAGGAGGACCGCGTGGTCAGCCAGACCATGAAGCCGATGAGGACAGCCAGTCCTCCGGTCCAGACCAGGAGGCCTTCGGACACTGGGCCCAGCGAGCCGAGGGAGGCGCCGCCCGGGGAGCCCTGGCTCTCGATCTGCTTGAGGAAGGCGATGATGTCCCGCTTGTCCTCCGGCTTGATGTTGGCGTCACTGAAGACGGGCATGTTCTGCGGGCCGGTGATCATGGCCTCGTAGATGTGCTGCTCGGAGACGTCAGCCAGCGGCGGGGCGTACTTGCCGCGCGTCAGGGCACCGCCGGCAGCAGCAGCGTTGTGGCACATGGCGCAGTTCACGCGGAACAGCGTACCGCCGTTGCCCAGGTCCACGTCTTCGTGGTCCGTGTCCAGGTATTGCTCGTCCGGGATAGCCGGTCCGGCACCCAGGGAGGCGACGTAGGCGGCCAGTTGTGCGGTCTGTTCGTCACTGAACTGATTCGGCTTGGCCTGGGCCTGAGGTCCCTGCATCTGCATCGGCATGCGTCCGGTGCCGACCTGGAAGTTGACGGAGGCGGCGCCGACGCCGACCAGGGTCGGTCCGTTCTCGGTGCCGACGGCTTCGACCCCGTGGCAGGTGGCGCAGTTGGCGTTGAACAGCTTCTCGCCCTCGGTGATGTCCTCTGCGCTGTAGCTAGAACCCGTGTTGGAGGCCTGGGCCTGGTTCATGGTGCTGGCGACGGAGTACAGGCCGCCGGTGATGAGAAGTCCCAGAAGCAGCAGCGCGAGCCCGGCGATGGGGTGGCGCCGTTTCTGTGAAAGTGCCTTCACGGTTGGTTCCTAACGTTTCTTTTGTGACCGGAGGAGGGTGACGTTCCGAATCCGGTCTACCTCGGTGTGGTGCGGGTGTGCCGGGAGGACGGCGTGGCCTATTTCAGGAAGTAGACGATGGCGAAGAGGGCGATCCAGACGACATCGACGAAGTGCCAGTAGTAGGAGACGACGATGGCTGAGGTGGCCTCGTGGTGACCGAAGCGCTTGGCCAGGTAGGCGCGACCGATGATGAAGAGGAAGGCGATGAGGCCGCCGGTCACGTGGATGGCGTGGAAGCCGGTCGTGATGTAGAAGGCAGAACCGTAGGCATTGGCGTCGATCGTGATGCCGTGGGAGACGAGCACCGCGTACTCGTAGCACTGCACGGAGACGAAGATCGCACCCATGATGAAGGTCAGGATGAACCACTCGACCATGCCCCAGCTCTTGAGGGCGAGCGGGCCTCCGGTGCGGCGCGGCTGGAGGCGCTCGGCAGCGAACACGCCGGCCTGCGCCGTGAAGGAACTGGCCACGAGGATCAGGGTGTTCACGAAGGCCAGGGGAACATTCAGAGTCGCCGTGCTCTCGGCCCACAACTCGGGGGAGGTGGACTTCAGAGTGAAGTACATGGCGAAGAGGCCGCCGAAGAACATGAGCTCGCTGGAGAGCCAGACCATGGTGCCCACTTGCACCATATTGGGTCGGCTGGGGAGCCCTGTTGCGGGCCGGGGGAGGGCATGGGTTGCAGTCGTCACCCAGCCATTATGGCCCTAAAACACCCAATGGCTCCAATGCGACGAACGTTTCGGCGTTTCCCGTTCTTCCCGTATTGATCGATTTCCCACCCAGTTGCCCAGGAGTGTCCAGCAATCTCGCAGGATTGCACGTGAATCAATGTTTCCGTCCGAGCTGGCCATGAGGTTACGAGTCATGAGTATGTCCTAATGCGGGCCGCCTGGGAAGAGGGGTGGGAGAACTGACTGCACGTACTCGACTTCGGTCTCCGCATCGGTCGCCCGAAACTGAGAATATGACCCGCACCACGTCGTCTGCAATAGACGTTCGCACGCTTCGGCCGCGTCGCGGTGCAGGGATAGCATGAATCGCGTGAGTACTTCGTCGACTGCATCCCTGTCCTGGCCTTTCGTCTTCGGGCGGTTGGTGTCCCGTCAGGACCTCACCACCGACGAGGCCGTGTGGGCGATGCGGGAGATCATGTCCGGCAACGCCACGGACGCGCAGATCGCCGGGTTCCTGGTGGCCCTCGCCGCCAAGGGGGAGACGGTCGGGGAACTGCTGGGCCTGACCCAGGTCATGCTGGACAATGCGGTGCATCTTGAGGTCCCGGGGGAGACCCTGGACATCGTCGGCACCGGGGGAGACAAGCTCGGGACGGTCAACATCTCCACCATGTCGTCGCTGGTGGCTGTGGGCGCGGGTGCAACGGTCGTCAAGCACGGCAACCGCGGCGCGTCCTCCACGGCGGGCGCTGCCGATGTGATCGAGGCCCTCGGGGTCGACCTGTCCATGTCAGTGGACAAGGTGCTCGAGTGTGCCACGACGGCGGGAATCACCTTCCTGTTCGCCCAGGGGTACCACCCGTCCATGAAGTACGTGGCCCCGGCGCGCAAGCAGCTGGGCGTGCCGACCGTCTTCAATTACCTCGGACCGCTGACCAACCCCTCGGGTGTGCGTGCCCAGGCGCTGGGATGCGCCAGTGCCCGCATGGCCCCGTTGCTGGCAGGTGTGCTGGCCGATCGTGGACTGCGCGGACTCGTCTTCCGCGGCAGCGATGGCCGCGACAAGATCACCACGTCCGGTCCGTCGACGATCTTCGAGATCCGCGACGGTGTGGTGACCGAACATGAACTCAATCCGCAGGACTTCGGGATTGACCTGGCGGCCGTCGAGGCCTTGGCCGGTAGGGACGGCCAGCACAACGCTGGGATCATCCGCGATCTGCTGGCAGGCCAGGTGGGCCCGGTCCGCGATGCGGTGCTGTTGAACGCGGCCGCTGGCCTCACCGCCTTCGATACCTCGGCGGAGGGGCACCTCTTCGACAGGATCACGGCGAACATGGTGCGGGCGGCGGAATCGATCGATTCCGGCGCCGCCCAGGGTGCTCTGGACTCCTGGGTGCAGGTCTCGCACTCCTGAGCCCGGTCGCTCCGGTCGCCCCGGTCTTCGCTGTCACCTCGGAGGCCTCGAGATCGTTGGGATCGCTGGACGCCTCTGAGGGGCGTCCCGTTCGGCTGAGGGTTGCTACTGCTCGATGTTCTCGAAGCCGAGTGCGAAGCCCTCTTCCAGGTCATGGCGTGAGTAGGCGCGGAAGGCGAGCATGGTCTCGGTGTCCCGGATGCCCTCTACCTTGGACATCTGGTCGGCGATGACGTCAGCCAGGTCGTCGTACTGGCGCAGCCGGACCATGGCCACGAGGTCCCAGTTCCCCGTCACCGAGTAGACGGACGTGACGCCGTTCAGGTCGGCCAACTGCTCTGCACACTCCGGGATGCGGTCTGGGTCGGTCTTGATCATGACGAAGGCTGTCACCATCGTGGTTCCTCCTGGGTGCTTCTGTTGGTCTCGTCTGGTTTCGAGGCCATCCTAGGACCGGCGTCGACGTCGCGACCGCAGGATGAGCGCGGTGACGGCGCGGCGGCCGAGGAGAAGCACGGCCAGGGCGCCTGCCGTCACCCACTGGAACGCCAGGGCGGCCGTGCCGCCGAAGGCCACCCGCAGGGCGAGGCCGCCGGCCACGGTCACCAGCCACACCACGACGCCGGCCGGCCAGATCTGCGCCCAGGTGCGGTGCGGGCGGGTGAGGGCGGTGGCGATGGCCCAGGCCAACAGGAAGGGGAGTGCGGTGAAGAGAAGGCCGCCGAGGTCCGTACCGGACTCATGTGTCTTGCGCCCCTGCGCGGCGAAGACGACGATGAGCACCGCGTCCAGCGTCAGGCTCATCCACATCCAGCGCGAGGCCCGGGTGGGCGCGTGCAGCATCGTCCGTGCATCGGCCGGGGGCGGGGTCTCGGAAGAAGCAGGCATCCCTTCACTCTAGACGCCCCGCTGACAACAAGATTTACTCCTTGTTCCTGGGTCTACCAAGCGCTAGGCTTGTGGAATGTTCGTCATGACAATGGACCAGCGTGCTTCCAGCCGGGGACCGGATCGGGTGGCCGCCCTCATCGAGGGACTCGTGGACCAGGAGGAGAACGAGTCCGGCCGGGGCATCGTCCGCCCGTTCCAGCGCACGGCGGGGGACGAGGTACAGGGTGTGGTGGATCGGGCCGAGATCGTGGTGGGCATCGCCCTCTCGGCGGCGCGGTCCGGCCATTGGAGCGTGGGAATCGGGGTCGGCCAGGTGCGCCAGCCCCTGCCCGCGGAGACCCGTGCCGGTGCCGGGCCCGCCTTCGAGTACGCCCGCATCGCCGTCGAGCGAGCCAAGCATTCGCCCGGCCGGGTGGCCGTGGCCGGTCCGGTCACGACCGGTGGCGCCACTGACTCCACCGACTCGACCGGCTCCGCCGACTCACCCACCGGGGCTCCTGTGGGGGACGAGGTGTCCGAGCTGCTGGAGGGGATCGAAGCGAGCCTGCAGTTGCTGGCAGAACTCGAACATCGGCGCAGCGAGGACGGCCAGGAAGCTGGCCGGCTGGTGGACGCCGGCAGGACACAACGCGAGGCTGCCCGTGAGTTGGGTGTCACGCAGCAAGCGGTGAGTTCGCGGCTGCGCACGGGAATGTGGGGTGAGTCCCGACGTCTGGCGTCCGTGGTCTCTGGCATGCTGGAGCGCGTTGACCGGCTGGTCGATGGCGGAGGTGGATCAAGGGGACAGGGATGACAGGCTTAGCCGTGGTGTCAGTTGCGCTGCTGGTGGTGTCCGGCCTGGTCGGGGTGCCCCAGTATCTCGAGCGATGGCGAGGAACGCCGAGCCGTCCACAGGTCTGGTTGTACTGCTCTGCACTGATCCAGATCCTCCTGCTGGGCGCGGCCGCCGTGGTGGCGCTGCTCTCGGGCGGGGGAGCGGGGTGGGCTGTCTCCGGGCCTTTGGCCGTTCTGGCGGCGACGGTGGGCGGCGGCTCTCCCACGGTGGCGGTCCTACGGCTGTCCTTCAACTCGTCCCACCCAGAGCACCAGCGGGTCCTGACAGGCCCAGAGGGAGAGAAGGTCTTCAACGAGGAGATCAACGCACAGCCCGTCTTGCGAGGCGGGGCCTGGATCGGTGTCCTCGAGCGATTGGCCGTGGCCTCAACGCTGATCATGGGCTGGCCCGAAGGACTGGCGATCATTCTGGCGGTCAAGGCGCTGGGCCGGTATTCGGAACTGGGCAAGTCCGGCGCGGCCGAACGGTTCATCCTCGGGACCTTCGCGAGCCAGCTGTGGGCGTGCGCCTGTGTGGGCGTGGCTGTTCTGCTGGCCTGATGCCCTGAGATCCCGTTGGGCTCGCGATATAGGGGGAGCTGGCGCTCGGCCGGCCCTGACGCTCAGCACCTAGAGACAGAACTCGTTGCCCTCCGGGTCCTGCAGAACTGTCCAGGTCCACGGGCCCTGGCGTCCCGTGGCGACTTGCGTGGCGCCCAGGCCGATCAGCCGGTGTAGTTCACCGGCGCGGCGCTCATCATCGGCGCCGGGTTCGCGCAGGTCCCAGTGGACCCGGTTCTTGACGGATTTGGATTCGGGGACGGCCTGGAAGAGGACGCGCGGCCGATCGCCCGCTCCCTCAGTGTCCCCGGGTGGATTGATGGCGGCGCCGCTGGCCCACACCAACCGGCCACGGTGGGTCGTGGTCTCGGCGTCGCTGGCGTGGCCCTCGGCCACCATGCGGCGGATGAAGTCCTCGTCCTGGGTCTCGACCTCCCAGCGAAGGGCCTCGGCCCACCAGTCGGCGAGCTCGTGGGGGCGTGCGCTGTCAACGCAGAGCTGGAGTCCATAGACAGGCCCCGCAGGGTCCGTGAGCGGTTCAGCGGTCATCACGACAGCCTAGGAGCGAAGCGGGCCGGCGGAACAGACTCAGGCGACGGGCTCTGCGGTGGGTGCGCGGCCGGCGTCGTGCACGGGTGTCCCTGAAGGCTCCGGAGACCGAGCCCAGGTCTGCCAGCCGGCATAGGACCCCTCCAGTTCAGCGATGGTGAAGCCGGCCCGGCGCAGGGCGGAGGCGGCCACGGAGTTGCGGATGCCCGTCTGGCAATAGGTCACGATGACTCGTTGGCGGGGGAGCGCGTCCAGATTCCACAGGACCTTGCCGGCATTGAGTTGCCAGGCGCCGGGGATGTGCCCGTCGGCATACTCGCCCTTGCTGCGCACATCCAGGAGGACTGCGTGGTCGGCGGAATCGAGGTCGGCAGGGGAGAGGAGAAGGGGTGAGCTGCTCGGTAGCCCCTCGATGCCCTTGACGTAGCCCACCACCCGGTCGATGCCGACGCGGACCAGGTGGTCCCAGAGCCGGTGGGCCTGATCGCCGTCCTCGGCCAGGAGGACGAGCGGGGTCGAGTCCTGCTCGGGGTCGTAGGCCCACGCTCCGTGGCTGGCCACCTTGTCCGGGTTGGGCAGGGACAGCGCGTCCCGTACTGTCCCGCGGTGGACCGCCGCTACCGAGCGGGTGTCCACGAGTACGAGGGAGCCGTTGTCCACGCCGGCGGCGACCGTGGCGATGTCCAGTTCGGCCAGCGCCGCTCTGGGTCCCATGACTTCTGGTCCCTGGCGGTTCTGGTGTTTCATGCGCGCGAAGTAGGCGTGGGCGTCCGGTTGACCCTCGAGCAGCTCGTGGATGAATCCGTCCTCGTCTCCGGCCGACAGATGCCTGCCCCACCACGAGTACAACCGCTCATAGCCCACGGAGGTGGACGGCAACGCACCGAGCGCCTTGCCACACGGTGATCCGGCGCCGTGGCCTGGAAAGACCTGCACGTGGTCAGGAAGCGCGAGGAAGACGTCTCGGAGCGAGGCCAACAGCTGCCGGGCCCCCTCGAAACGGGTGTCCACGCCACCGGCCGCCTCGTCGAGTAGATCGGGGCGACCGAGATCGCCCGCGAACACGAAATCTCCCGAGAGGAGATACCCCGGCTCGGTGGTGACGGCGCCATCGGTGACGAGGAAGGACAGGTGCTCCGGGGTGTGCCCGGGGGTGTGCAGTGCCTGGAGGGTGATGTTGCCCAGGGTGATCGAGTCACGGTCATACAGTCGCTCGGCCTCGAAGCCGTACTGCCAGTCCGGACCGCCCTCCGCCGAGACCCAGAGCGTGGCGTCGGTCGCGTGGGCGAGTTCGCGGGATCCCGAGAGATAGTCGGCATGGATGTGGGTCTCCGTCACTGCGGTGATCTGCATCCCGTTCCGAGCGGCGAGGTCCAGGTACTCCTGGACGTCCCGGCGCGGGTCCACCACGATGGCCTCCCCGGTCTTCTGACAGCCGATCAGATAACTGGCCTGGGACAGGTCGTGGTCGTAGATCCGTTCCAGCAACATGGCGATGCTCCTTGAAGGCGGTGGTGGACACATTAGTGGATAGCGGAGCTGCGGTGGAGGGTTGGGTGCCGCCGTCCGGGCGGCCGATAGGGTGATCGGATGACTTCCTCCAACACGCTGCAGACCACCACGATCACTCTCCAGGACACCGAGTACACGACCCTGCCACTCGTTCTGGGCGGCAACACCTTCGGTTGGACCTCGGATCGGGATACCTCCTTTGCCGTGCTGGACGCCTTCGTCGGGGCCGGCGGCACCCTGATCGACACCGCAGACCTGTATGCCGTCTGGGCCGGCGACCATACCGGCGGCGATTCGGAGAAGGTCCTGGGGGAGTGGTTCGCCGCCCGTGGCACTCGGGAGACGCTCGTCTTGGCGACGAAGATGGGCGGCCTGGCGCCCTACGACAACCAACAGCATGATTCCGTGGTGGCGGCCCTGGAGGCCTCACTGGATCGACTGCAGACCGACTACATCGACGTGTACTACTCGCACTATGACGACGAGAACGTCTCGATCGAGGATCAGGCCACCACCTACGACGGGCTGGTCGCCTCCGGCAAGGTTCGCCACATCGCGCTGTCCAACTACTCGCCGAAGCGCATGCGCCAGTGGTTCGAGTACGCCACCGCGAACGGTCTCGCGGTGCCGGTCGCCATCCAGCCGCAGTACAACCTGGTGCACCGCCAGGACTTCGAAACCGCCTACCTGCCGATGGCGCGTGAGTTCGGCGCTGCCACCTTCCCGTACTTCGCGCTGGCGTCCGGTTTCCTCACTGGCAAGTACCGCTCCGCCGCCGATCTCGAGGGGAGGTCCCGGCAGAACATGGTCGAGGGATATGCGACTGAGGAAGGCTTCGCCGTGGTGGACGAGCTGGTGCGGGTGGCCGAGTCCCGCGGCGTCGAGCCCGCAACGGTGGCCCTGGCCTGGCAGCTCGCCCAGGGGGCCACCGCTCCGATCGCCTCGGCATCCACTCCCGAACAGCTTCCCGCATTGGTGGCCGCCGGCTCCCTGACGCTGACCGATGCCGAACTTCGAGGACTGGACGTCGCGTCCCGGCCCTTCGCCTGACGGTGTTGGAGGACGCCTGACGGTGCGGGAGGCCGTGACCGTGAGCCTCTGACCTCGTCGGCCCTTTGATGCCCGAAGGTCGTCCGCGCCGTGCTGGCCTGTACGCCGGAGGCCGACTCACGGGACACTGACGCCATGCGAAAACTGACCTGGGGGATGAACGTGAGCCTGGACGGCTACATTGCCGCGCCCGGCGACGACCTCGGCTGGAGCGTGCCGAGCGACGAGCTGTTCCAGTGGTGGTCCGACCGGGTAGGGGCGACGGGCTTGGCGCTGTACGGGCGCAAACTGTGGGAGACGATGAGTTCCCACTGGCCGACCGCCGACCAGCAGCCCGACGTCACGCCGGCGCAGATCGAGTACGCCCGCCGCTGGCGCCACATGCCGAAGGTCGTGTTCTCCTCGACGACCAGCAAGGTCGACTGGAACGCCCGGTTGGTCACCGGCGACGCTGTCGAAGAAATCAGTCGACTCAAGACTGAGGATGGTGGTCCGATGGACGTCGGCGGCGCCACCCTCGCCGCGGCGACCATGCGGGCCGGGCTGATCGATGAGTACGCGATCGTCACGCACCCGGTCCTGGTGGGCGGCGGCACGCGGTTCTTCCCGACCTTGGGCCACTGGGTGAACCTGAGCCTGGTGGAGACCCGGACGTTTCCCGACGGTGTGCTCCTGACCAGATACGAGACCAGGCGTTGAGTACTCGTCGATCCATAAGTGCTGGCCTGACGTATTCGTGACCGGCGTATTCTCTCGATTCCAGAGCGGGAGCGGGCTACGCGGGGAGCCCAAGGTCAGAGATCGGTGCTGCGGTGGTTGATGTAGTCGGTGAAGGTGGCGCCCGCG
>NZ_JBHLWH010000044.1:0-521 GCF_042433045.1 Citricoccus parietis
CGAACTCAGCGCCTGAAACCCCCAACGAAGGATCAGGCCGTTACACCACTACTCGGGACTTGACCTCTCGACAACTCCTTCATACGCCCTACCCCGTCCCGTGACGGATCACCAAAAAGGACTAAAGAACACCCCGTTCGACACCAGCCACCTAGCAGGGCTCTCATCAGCAGTGACTTGGCCCTCGGCGGGCACGATCTCACGGGTTGCCTGGGTGAACCGGTCGTCGGTGTCAGCCGTGACAGCCACAGGGGCGAGGCGGCTGGCCAGAGATTACCGAACTGCATCGTTCTTGCTGCCGCAGCCGAGGATTCCGACAGCCAGCGTAAGCGCGCGGCGAACGGTAGGTATCGGCGGCTTATCGGCTCGACACCAGTATCAACATTACTGTTGACAGCGAATGTGTGATGTAGCTAACGTTGCGTCAAGATGAGATTTCACCGCTCGTCCATATCGGAATTTTTCAAGTCAAGCGGTACCACGGTGTGTTAGGCGGCCTTTAGGCTGCGGCTTTTTCGGTG